>CAMCYZ010000100.1 GCA_945885545.1 Spirosoma fluviale | reverse complement strand
AGAAAGATAGTGTATATTCACAAAAATGATACCTGGATTTTGAACAGTTAATGACGTAAAAAATATGAAGTTCTGATTTTTTAATTAGCTAGATTTTTATATTTTTGCATTAGAAACGGCGAGGTGGTGGAATTGGTAGACACGCTACTTTGAGGTGGTAGTGAGCGAAAGCTTGTGAGAGTTCGAATCTCTTCTTCGTCACAATAATAAGTTGAATAGCAGATAGTTCATAAAATTATCTGCTATTTTTTTATTTGAATTTTAGGCTTTGGGTTTTATCGCCGTTTCTTTCGCAGAAGCTTTCGTTGAAGTTTATCTTTGAATTAGGTGTACCTATTTCATTTTTAATTCAATCCCCTAATTCTTCCTATTAATTTTTTCTTGCGGTAGGACTGCGGATTGGCCACATTGAAGCATTTGAGAGGACTACTTGGTAGTTTGTGATATAGTGGTATAAATGCACCAGCGTATATCGACAACCCTCTAGGATTGAAGGTATTTAACCATCCTGTTAGATTATCTGATCCAAAAAAGAATCCATAATAACGAAATGCTAGACCAATGTTCAAGTTTTTATAATTATTTTCTAATCCGACGGGGAGTGAAATCTCTAAACTCCTCTTCTCCAATCTAGGTACAATAGAAATACCCGAATAGTTGATAATTCCCCTTCTATTTGGATTTAAGAGTGATTGACGCCAGTTTAGATTGACGTAGTAGTTTTCTCTTAAATGGAAATCAAGCGTAAAAATGCTTGTGGCTGGCATTAAAATTATAAAAGAATTGGTGTTGGCATTCGCTGTGCCAAATATTGAATTTGTGGTGGCTATTACACGCTCAAAACCATTGAATTTCTGATAAGTTTGGGGAAGAATTATGTTATTTGAATTAAAAAGAGTGTTAGTTTCTACATTAGATCTGAATTTCATAAAACCGAGATCTACAATCGAGAACCCGATTTTGTATCGATACTTATTCTTGGTTGGGTCCACGAAGCTTTTACCATTGTTGTTTCTTGAAAAGGATTGAATTTCAGGCCTATACTCATAGATTATGCCTAAATCTCCTCCAAATCCTACACCGTTACCTTTAAATTGGAGCATCTGTCCTGTAAAATTGGAATACTCCAGAGAACTAAAACTTGATGCATCCGTTAAAGTTGCATCAGCATTTTTTATGTGTATATCCTGACGTGTGTTATCCAGGGTATTCCGCAGAATGGTGAAATCGAAATTTTCAGCTTGAATATGGTTATAATTGCTGCTCAAATAGTATTTAGCAGAAACTCCGATTTTGATAAATTTGGCATCATCCTCAACTATTACCTTGCCTAAAGTGCCGTAAAATTCATTTATAAAGCTCGAATTGAGATTTCCGCGGATATTTACGTAGTTATTTGCGATTAAGTTGCTGGAGCTTGTTCCTTCCATTATCACTTTACCTAGTTCATCAGAACTTTTACTGAGTGAATTTATAAATCTATACCTGACCCCTCCTGCAATACCTAAACCCCATTTTTTAATATCAAAAGCAATCGATGGCCCACGCAGCTCTCCATTTGCATAAATCGATAAATCCTTGCCCCTTTCAGATGCTTTGAAGTAACTTGGTTTCCATATTACTTTACTCCGATCTGGATTTCTGTATTTGTTGGGTGTGGTTCGGGTCACAAAACTAAGAAGTGAAAATGGAGCATTCCAACGCAGAAAATTGTTCTGAAAATCAATACCAATCGCTGAAAGATTTACAAAAACACTGTGACGCGTATCCACCACATTGGCGGGATTAGTAGGTATGGCATTTGTACCAATATAATTGCTCCCAGTAATTCCCGAAAAATTTTGAGAAAAAACACTATGGCTTAATAAAATGAAAACGTAAATTTTGTACTTTGAGGGCGTCAATGCTATTTTGGCGTTTTTTTTACAAAAATATCACTATTTGTATAGTTTCTTGCCATATTTTACCAAAGAAAAAAATGAACAGTAATTTTAGCCACTATCAAACCAATCAATTCTATGATGAGTTGATGGGTACAGCTAACCTTCCGCACAAAGGAATCGAGATGGTTTATGATTATTTCAATGGCTTAAACATTGATGAACTCCGTTCGAGACAAAAAAATCTTGAAACTGCAATGATAAACATGGGAATAACTTTCAATGTGTATTCTGAAGAAGGCGGAACTGAACGTATCATTCCTATTGACATTATTCCAAGAATTATAAAAGCAAAAGAATGGATAAGGCTCGAAAAGGGTCTGAAACAAAGAATTTTCGCTTTAAATGAATTTCTGAAAGATATTTATTCTGATCAAAAAATCCTGAAAGACAAAATTATTCCGTCTGATGTAATTTTTAGCAGTAAAGGATTTATAAAAGAATGTATGGATATAAGGCCTCTTAAAGACGTTTTCATCCATATTACGGGCACAGATCTCATTAGAAACGACAAAGGAGAATTTGTGATTCTTGAGGATAATCTGAGATGTCCTTCTGGTGTTTCTTATATGCTTCAAGGACGTGAATTATCAAAACAAGGCTTATCAAAACTGATTTCAAAAGCTAAAGTAAGGTCAATAAGCGAGTACACAGAGAAGCTTTTTGACGTGCTTAAGTACGTTTCGGGCAAATCAGACCCAACTATAGCCGTTTTAACTCCTGGAATCTACAACTCTGCCTATTACGAACATTCTTATTTGGCTCAACAAATGGGTGTAGAATTGGTTGACTATAGAGATTTGGTAGTGGAAAACGACATTTTGAAAATGAGAACCACAAAAGGTCTCAAAACTGTTGATGTTCTTTATAGAAGGCTAGACGATGTTTTTATTGACCCAAAAACCTTCAATCCGAACTCTCTGATAGGTATTCCTAATTTGTTTAAGGCTTATAAAAAAGGAAACCTCGGATTAGCAAACGCATTAGGCACAGGTGTAGCAGATGACAAAGTGGTGTATGCATACGTGCCCAAAATTATCAAATACTATCTCAACGAAGAACCAATTCTTTCAAATGTAGAGACTTTTCTATGCGAGGAACCGAAAAGTATGAAATACGTTTTAGAAAATATAGAAAAACTAGTAATAAAAGAAGCAAATGAAGCTGGCGGATATGGAATGCTGATTGGCCCTAAGTCTACTCGGGAGGAGCAAGATATGTTTAGAGAAAGAATAAAGGCTAATCCGCGTAATTATATTGCTCAACCTACTATTTCGCTTTCTACAGCTCCTTGTTTGGTGGACGACACTATAGAAGGAAGACATGTGGATTTGAGGCCTTATATCTTGTTTGGGGAAGAAATATACGTAACACCAGGTGGCTTGACACGTGTGGCACTCAAAAAAGGCTCTTTGGTAGTAAACTCCTCGCAAGGTGGTGGCAGTAAAGACACTTGGGTATTGAAGGAATAGAATGCTTTTTTATTGAAATGCTTTTTTGTAATTTTGTAAAAAAAATAAATAAATGTCGAAATCTGAAATAAAAACTGGTCTCTTGGTAGGCACTTTGATAATACTTGCGGCGGTATCAAGATTGGTAGATCATCCAATGAATTTTACGCCAATGACCGCTATATTGTTGTTTAGCACGGCATATCTATCAAACAAATGGTTGAAATTGATTTTCCCGTTTGCCACCATATTATTTACTGATATTGTCTTAGAATCCGTGACTGGCTATGGTTTTCACTCGGGCTCAGCCGTGGTTTATTTGGGATATGCACTGATTTTTGCGGTTGGATATTTAGTTCTTGAAAAAGTAAATGTTGGTAGAACTTTGGTTGCCACCGTACTTTCTTCTACCGTATTTTTTCTGCTAACAAACTTTGCTTTTTTTTATACAGAAAGTGTCACCCCCAATCCTGCAGTGGGATCTTATCCGCATAATATGATTGGTATTTTGGCTTCTTATCAGGCTGGATTGCCTTTCTTTAAGAATATGTTGGTGGGAGATTTAGCTTTCACATCAATTATTTTTGCAGTTTATTATTCAGTAAAACAATTCGGTATACTAGAAGAAGCTAAAATTTAATTCAGAAATTATTTTCAATAGAGGGTATTTATTTTAGATAGATACCCTTTTTTATTTTCAAAAAATTATGTTGTTAGAGAACATTACATTTTCGGTTTCAAAGTCAAATTCAGCGGCATTTGAGGCTTGGATAAAGGCGGAAATCGAAGAAATCAGAATTTGGGTAGAAGACATACATTCCTACAAGTTACTTACTGAGGTTGACCCGGAGAGTTCCAATTACTCCATTCAATTTACGTTCAGCACTAAAGAACAGTTTGATATTTTCAAGCAATTGCATTATGATGTTTTGCTTTCGAAAGCCCAAAGCATATTTTTAGGTGAAATATTACATTTCAACACCCTTCTGCAGAAGTTTTAATCAAAAATAGGCCAGTCTACCTTCAACACAAATGACCGAGGCATAGCCAAATAATAAGGAGAAGTATAAAATCCTTCATAGCGTAGTCCTTGATTGGCGTGTATCAATTTGAAGGCCAATCTAACTTTATTTATCTGAAAAGAAATGTAAGGGTCTACAGTGGCAACACCCCAAACTTTGAAATCATCCTGCAAGTAAAACTGATTCAGAAGCGGAGAATAAGCATCTGCGGTGTATTTTGATTTGAAGAACACATCGGCTCCAAAATATATTTTCAATACTTTGGCGTAGGTAAAATTACTCTCCAAATGAGTATAATTTATCACAGTAGGTAGCTTGTATATGTCTTTGGCGTTTTGAATATTTACAATGAACTGATTTGTTGCCCTAAATTTGGCTTTATTGATTCCGACATTCAATATTAAATTGGTGATATTTATTATGGTTTCGGTTTGTATAGGGTTCAAATTTTGGTCTAGATAAACGTAATTGCCGAGTAAGGTATTTGCAATTTCGGGCCTAAAATTAAAAGATTTAAATTTTAGGTTATAACCCGCATTGATATGCGTAGTAGAAAGTCCTTTTAAGTTGTTTCTCCATCCTAAAACTCCATTGTCGAAATTATCATAAAACAATCCTACTGGAATTACAGATTGATAAAAAGTACCTTCTAATCCTTTGAAGGATAGCTTAGCATTCAACAAAAAATTCTGGAGGCTTGCAGAAAATTCAGCGTCGGCATTCAGGAAATTCGAAGAATCTTTGAAATAATAGCCCATAGAACCTCCGAGGAAAGTTTCACTTTTTAGGTTCGTCGTAAATCTTTCAGAAAACCTATTGTCTAATCGGTAAAAACGCTGTCTAGCGTGCAGAAGATAGTTGAAGCCTTTATACCGTCCTTTAAAACCAACTTTATTTGAAAGAACGCCAAATGTGAAATTTTGTACTAATGAGTCGCTGTCAATACTAATGTTATCTATGTTATAACTGGCTTGTAAGGAATTCTGTGCAAAGGCTGGATCAACGAATGTGTGTTTTTGATGTTCATAGTCCAATACATGAAATACTTGAAAGCCATTTTTTAAAACCATCTGCTGATAAGTATGTACGTTGTTTAAGCGTTGGTTGTTGTAAACGCCCTCTGTAAATTGTGAGTCATAAAATCTTCTATAATTGCGTTTCAGATTCTTGATATCTATCGAAAGACTATCTTTGACCAAAATACCGCCTTGTTCTATCTGCTTGTGATTAAAATGATAAAAAGTGGCCAAGAAAGCGTATTTCTTATTTTTTGAGAAATAGTTAGTGGAAACGTCATAATTCCAATGATCTACCAGTTTTTGCTCAGCGTTTGTGGCATCTATCTGCTTGGAGGAGTTGTATTTAGAAATATTCAGGGTGAAATTCAGCCTTGGGTTCACGTTTTGGCTATGGATAAAGTCCAAGCGAGTATGCCCAAATGAGCCCTGCATATAAAAAAGATTGGTGTAGGGCGAGCGAGTATTAAAATATCTAAAATTGACAGGATTTGGTGCATAAAGTTTAAAAACATTCAGCCCCAATTGGGTAGAAGGGTCTATTTGTTCTTCAAAAAGAAGTGATTTTGAAGCTGTTCCGATGTTTCCCAAATCTTGATAAAGCCAGTTCCGCTCGTTCACAATATCAGTTTTGTAAAACTTGTTAAGCAGCGTATCGGGACTATATTGAGTATCAAAATTCTTAAGAATATCTTTTTCTAGTCTATACTTCACAGTTTTTGGCCCATAAACTTGTTTCGTGGAATCGTCAAGGATTTGAGCCAAAGTATTGAGACTTATCAGGAAGAACATAGCACCTAAAGTAAAAAAACGCATATTAGATAAAATACTGATTCAAAATACAAATAACGTCATTTTATACCAATTAGGTAAATCAAAGAAGTTTCAAAATGAGTTTTTTAAAGGATTCTTCTTCGAAAAGCACAATTTTTTGTCTTGAAATAAAGAACTTGAGCAATTCTGAACGAGAAAGTAAAGGTTCAATTTTTACGAAGTCTTTTTCTGAACAAACGAAATTTGCATCTGGAAATTCCGACATAATATGCTGAATATCTGTCTGCCTAAAGTGGTGATGATCTTTAAATTCAAAATGTTTCACTACTTCATAGTCTGTTTCGAGGCCTTTTCTAAAACCTTCATTATTGGCTAATGCAGATATTAAAACAACTTTCGAACCATTTTTAAGTAATTTATTTTCAGAATTATTCGGATTTAGAGATTTGAAATTTGCAAAAAAAACAGGAGTCTGCTCAGAGCAATAAGCTGCAATTTTTCTTATAATTTTTTCTTTTTTACTATCTGAAATGGTTTCAGGACATTTTGTGACAATAACCAAATCCGCTCTAACTGCCCCACTCCGTGACTCCCTGAGCAATCCTGTAGGCAATACGTAATCTTCATAAAATGGTCGATTGTAGTCACAAAGCAGCAAGTTTAACTTAGGTTTTAAATATCTATGCTGAAAAACATCATCAAAAAGAATAATTTCCAAGTCATTTACAGCATCAGTGGCTTTTTTGTAACCTTCTACCCTATTTTCAGAGACAAAGAAATTTATCCTAGGATTCATTTTTGAAAGCATAAACGGCTCATCGCCCACATTTTCAGGGCTAGATTTGGCGTCGATTGCAATAAACCCTTTTGTTTTTCTGCCGTATCCTCGGCTTATTACCCCTATTTTATGACTTGACAAAATAGACAGGAGATAATCAATTACTGGAGTTTTGCCCGTTCCACCCACCGTAAGATTTCCAACACCAATAGTGGGCAAAGGCGGTTCGAAGCTCGGTAAAATCTTAAAATCAAACATAAGATTCCTCAAACTTGTAATACCTTTGTATAAAAGCGAAAACGGGAATAACAAATACTTTAAAAACTGTAACATAAATGGCTTTGAAGGCTCAATATTACAAACATACATTAAATTTTAGATTTGATGCGGGTACTTCACGCGGAGTTTTGAAAAATAAAGCTTCTTACTTTATCAAAATTTTCGATGAAAACACGCCAGAAATATTTGGATTGGGGGAGGCCGGCCCTTTAGAGGGTCTTAGCTTAGATTTTGGAGTTTTGGCAGAAAACAAAATCAAGGAAATCATAAATGACATCAATTCAGGTATTTATCGAAAATTTGGCGATTTAGATCTCGATTTACTAAACTTCCCGAGTGTGAAATTTGCCATTGAAACTGCTATTTTGGATTTACAAAATGGTGGTAAAAGAATGATTTTCAAAAATGACTTTTTCGAAAAATCTGAACGTATTAATATTAATGGTTTGGTGTGGATGGGCAGCAAGGATTTTATGAAAAAACAGATCATCGAAAAACTTGAATCTGGATTTGACACCATCAAACTTAAAATTGGTGCTATCGATTTTAATGAAGAAATGGAATTGCTTCGATTTATTAGAAAGCAGTTTGCAGCCTCAGAAATATCTTTGAGAGTTGATGCCAATGGGGCTTTTTCCGTTGCAGAAGCTTTCGGCAAACTTCAAACACTTTCGCAATTTGAAATACACAGCATTGAGCAGCCGGTAAAAGTCAATCAATGGGAAGAAATGGCTAAATTGTGCGAAAAAACTCCCGTTCCTATAGCATTGGATGAAGAACTGATCGAAAATTTTGCATCAAAAGAAACCCTTCTCAGAACCATTAAACCACAATACATCATTTTGAAACCAAGTTTAATGGGCGGTATATCTGGGTCTTCAGAATGGATTGAAACGGCGGAAAGGCTAGGAATTGACTGGTGGATGACTTCTGCTCTAGAATCAAACGTTGGCCTCAATGCCATTTGTCAGTTTGCTGCTACCTACCAAAACAAACTTCCCCAAGGTTTAGGGACTGGAAAATTATATGACAATAACTTCGATTCACCCCTAGAAATTCAATCTGGGCAGATTTTCTATAATCAATATTACGAGTGGAATTTAGACAATTTCAAAACCAATTAGTACCCTTTACCAACATTTTCTGCGTTTGTGCCTCTTTGGTGTCGGGTTTCACCTCAAAATTATAGTCCCAGTCGGCATGTGGCGGTAGACTCATCAAAATAGACTCGGTTCGACCATTTGTTTCTAGCCCGAATTTTGTACCCCTGTCCCATACCAAATTAAACTCGGCATATCTACCCCTGCGTATTAACTGCCATTTTTTCTCTTCAGATGTATAAGCCTTTGAATAGTTAGCATTCATCAACTCGGTGTAAATTGGAGCAAAAGACTCTCCTATTGATTTTGAAAAGGCAAATATCTCTTCTTTCGAATGGGTTGTGTTGGTTTGTGGAATCTCGATATTGGGTTTTAAATAATCATAGAAAATGCCACCAACACCGCGTGTTTCGTTGCGATGCTGAATGAAAAAATAATCGTCCGCCCAATTTTTAAATGCTCCATAGTATTTAACATCGTGGCTATCACATGCCGATTTGAGTTTTTCATGAAACCATTTGGCTTCATTCATATCAACATAATGCGGTGTAAGGTCTATACCACCACCAAACCAACACTGACCGTCAGAAAGCTCAAAATATCGAACATTCATGTGTATGAT
Source organism: Spirosoma fluviale (assembly GCA_945885545.1). GTDB lineage: Bacteria > Bacteroidota > Bacteroidia > Cytophagales > Spirosomataceae > Leadbetterella > Leadbetterella lacustris. The sequence continues at coordinate 5,410 of CAMCYZ010000100.1, read as the reverse complement.
AGGCACAAAAGGGTTTTCGGGGTGCATAACGATAGAAACTCCAGTAGCAAAAAAATCAAGATTTTCATTTACTTTCAGCATGGTTTTTAAAGACGAAGAAATTGGACCCTCCACCGCCGAAAAATTCACCCCACCTTTTTCTATTATTCTTCCTTTGTTCATGACTCTGGTACGACCGCCGCCACCAGCTGCATGAGTCCAATTATCTTCTTTGAAGCGACCTTTATCGTCAGTTGTCTCAATAGTTTTACAGATTTTGTCTTGTAAATTTTTAAAGTATTCGGATATTTCTTCTTTCATAATTAATCTTTTGTGATGGTAAAAATATAGGATTCAGTCTAAATTCCTATGGCTTTTAGTTAAATTTGCACTTCAATTTTTTTAATTTCATGGATTTCAATCAGTTAATACGACCTCATATTTTAAAATTACAACCTTACGCTTCTGCTAGAGATGAGTATTCGGGCAAGGAGGGTACTTTTTTAGATGCAAACGAAAACCCTTTCTCTTCGGTATCTGGAGAGAATTTCAATCGTTACCCCGATCCTTATCAGTGGGAAATAAAAAAGAAACTTTCGATTCTGAAAGGTGTAAGTCCAGAATCTATTTTTTTGGGTAATGGCTCGGATGAACCTATAGATTTGTTGATAAAAGCCATTTGTGAGCCTTTGCAAAACAATATCGTAATTATGCCGCCTACTTATGGAATGTATAAAGTATGTGCTGATATTCAACAAGTTTATGTTCAGCAAGCTCCACTGAATGATGATTTTGATATTGACTTGGATAATGTCTTTGATGCCGTCAACTCTGCCACTAAAATGATTTGGATTTGTTCGCCGAACAATCCGAGTGGTAATTTGGTCAACAGAGAGGCCATATATCAAATTCTCAAAGCATTTCCTGAGAAACTGGTGATTGTGGATGAAGCCTACATAGATTTTGCAGATTCCCCTTCGTTTATCGCAGAATTACCTAATTTTGAAAACCTCGTTGTTCTACAAACATTCTCAAAAGCATGGGGTATGGCGGGCCTCAGATTAGGCGTTGCCTATTGCAATCCGTTTATAATAAAGATATTAAATAAGATAAAATATCCTTATAATCTGAATATACTTTCGCAGCAAAAATTGGCTGAGGCCTTGGATAATGTCGCAGAGAAAAATGTATTTGTGGAGAAAATCAATCAATTAAGAGCCAAATTAGCCTCTGAATTGTTAAAGTTGTCTTCGGTGGTTAAAATATTCCCTTCGGATTCCAACATGCTTCTAGTAAAATTTAAAGAAGCCAAAAAATTATTCGACTATCTATTAAGTCAAAAGGTTATTGTAAGGGATAGGTCGAATGTGGTGCTTTGTGAAGATTGTTTGAGATTATCTGTGGGAACAGAAGTCGAAAACGAAATATTATTAAAAGCTATCGAAAGTTTCGTGTGATTTACACCAAGTCCTGTAAAAAAAATAACCTTGAAGGTCGCTCTTCAAGGTTTTTATTTGTGGAGAAGATGGGGCTCGAACCCACGACCTCTTGACTGCCAGTCAAGCACTCTAGCCAACTGAGCTACATCCCCGTTTTGGTTGCAAATATATACCCAAGGATTCAAACTACAAAACTTTTACCACCCCAGTACCATAAAATTAAATCCTGTAATGATGGGCTGTTTCCTGCCGTTGTATATGGGTACAGCAAGATATAGCTCCACACCAAGTAGTCTAAAACATTGATTATTAGATTTATGTCTATTGTGAAAATAGGAGAAGTTTTAAACGAAATAGTGTTATTTCCAAACGATTCATAAGGATAAGTTTGCTCTATTTTTTTTGTTTTGACCAAACCAAACCAACATCTACGAAAAAAATTCAGGTCAGATGGTAAATATTGAAACGGAATCAAAGCCAATTTTTCAAGTCTTGTAAACGGAATGCGGGCTTCTAAATTGGCCACCGCCATTTGTTCTCCCTAAAGGTTTTGTTGGGTAATATAGCCCTGTTGTTTAGAGAGTGTATTGCCCCAGAAACCATGTATATACCATGGGAAACCTATATAAAGTGGGTTTATTTGATTCAAAAGTGTAATATTTTACGGGTTCAATCTGCCTCCGTACAAAAATCTCCCTGCCAATATTCGGGTTGGGCTTTAAAAAGTCTAGTTTAAAGACGTCTTGATGAAGTTTATACCAATATTCACTATTCTTTATAAATTCCTTTGCTTGAGTCGGTTCTTTTAAATAATTGTAGAGCTGAAAGTGCGTGCTTTCTAAAACTTTGAAGTTATTGGTCTTGTCCCGAGATTTATTCTAGCCAAAATACTGTGATTGGGCAAATGACTTTAATCCTAAAAAACTGAAAAACAAGCCTAATACAATGATTTTAAGCATACTGTGCGAGAAACTTTCAATAATAACGTAAAATCAAATCTGTGGTCTTGTAACCTTTACAAATTTAGACTTCCAATATTTAGAAAGCAAATTGTCTTCTCTTACACCGGTTGAAGTAGAGGCATGTAGAAAATATATTTCTTCTCGGTTTTCAATCCTTGAGATGATTCCAGTATGATTTATACGACTGCTGTTAACCTTGAAGTACACCAAGTCACCAATTTTTATCTCCTCTTTTTTTATTTCCTCAAAATGCTCTGCTTGTTTGTAGGATACCCTAGGTATTTGCTCCCCGATTTCTTTAAATGCCGTAAAAATTAGTCCTGAGCAGTCCATACCTTCTTTTGTAGTTCCTCCAAATTTGTAGGGAGTGCCAATATAATCCTGACATTTGTTGACCAATATATTATTGAGGTGGTTACTTTTGCTGAAATTTGTTTTCCTGCATGCGGAAAGAAAAGCGATGAACAGTATAACAAAAAGTAGTTTTTTCATTTGACAAGGCGTTCTATTTGCTGAATTAAGGCACGTCCCTCATCACCAGAAGGCTCTTCTACTTTATCAGAAATAATTGTGCCAGTTTTATCAATCAAGATGTAATTGGGTAACTTATCCGTAAAATATGCTTTTTTAAGTTCTTGGTTTTTAAAACCATTCAGGTGTTTTCCCAAAGGTTTATTGTACTCCAAAAAAGCTTTGAATTCTTCTAAATTTTCCATGTTTATAAATACCAATACCAAGTTTTTCTTTTCTCTAAAGTAGTTTTCGACTATTTTGAGATTTTGGAAATCTTCTACACAAGGGCCACACCAAGACGCATAAAAGCCTAGAATCACGTTTTTGCCACGAAAATCCTTGAGCGTGATTAAATTTCCTTTTTCATCTGGTAAAATAAATGATTTCGCCTCTTTACCAATTTTCAGGTTTTCAAATTTGCTAAGTTTTTCCATCAAAAAATCTGTGTAAGTCGTATTTTTTGAAAATTCTTTGTAAGAAGCTACTAATAATTTTACTTCTTCACTAGCACCCAAATTGTCCAAATAGTTCAAGATTTTATTGACTAAAATCCTCTCCATCAATTGTTTTTCTACCAAATCTTTTTCCACAAAATAGTTTTTGATGGACTCATATTCCAACATGATAGACTTGCTGTACTTCTGGCCGATTTCATTATGGTTTTCCAACAATGCCTCAGCAAAATGACCAAATTCGTAAGATTTATTTTGGGTTTTGGCTTGAAAAGTCTTCAGCTGGAATCTTTGAAATTCCATCTCATTGAAGTTTTTATGAAAATTTAAAAAACCAAGTTCTAGAAAACTGTATTTTCCATATAAATCAGCTCTTTGAAGCGAATAAAAATCTTCGGTTACTTTACTCCTATAGTTCGTTAACAAGGCGATTTGTTCATCGTAAAGATATTTCGTAAGATCAAAAAAGCTTTTTTTTGAAATTTTTTTTAGTTTTTCTAATTCATAATCCCAATCTTTCTCCAGTTCAAACTTTTTCTTTTGCTCTAAAAGATAAACCCATTTTTCAGAACCTTTTCCCTTAATCTTCAGGCTGTTATCAAAATTCAGATAATCCGAGGTTAGAATTATATCGTCATTAGGTTCTATTTTCCAAAGAAAAAAGCCTTCATCGCCAATATTTATGTCACAGTATGAAATTTCATCTAAGACTATTTCAGAATAAAAGCCACCATTTTTATCAACTTTTAGTTCTAAATCAAGGGGGTTTTCTACCCAATTTCTGTAAATGGTTATAGAAATTTTGGGTTCGGGGAAGTTCTTGATGTTTCCAGAAAACTTAAAAAAAGTTTGCCCAGAAACCCCAAGAAAAGCTAATATGGAGATAAAAGTAAAGTAAAATGTAGCGTATTTTTTCATTCTATAATTTTAGATTCTGGTAAACTTCCATCAGAATTCCATCTTTTAAGCCCAAATCTGGCACGAACATTTTGGTTGATTTAGCCCAATTCATTGCTGAGAAATAGATTTCTGATGCATATTCTATCACATCCGCTCTATCAGGATTCATTTTCAGTTTATTTACTTTTTCTTCAATCGTAAACTGACTCAGGTATTTTAATGCTTCTTCCAATTTCTTAATATCTGCCAATCCATTCTCGTCCTTGTCTAAAAACTCAAACAATTTAGAAATATTGCCTCCAGTTCCTATAGCTATAACATCGGTTCGGTTGTGTACGTTTTCTTGGATCCAATGATGCATTTTTTTCCAAACATCCTTGTTCACCTTCCCCTCCATTAGTCTTACGGAGCCTATTTTGAAAGACTGAGATGTTTCTTTTACTTTTCCATTATAAATATTTAGCTCTGTACTACCTCCACCAACATCTATATGCATATAAGTTTTATTGTTTTCCAACTCATGTACAATCACATTATTGATCATTTCTGCCTCTTTTTCACCAGAAATCAAATTGATGGTCATACCCAGTTCGAGTTTGACTCTTTCGCAGATATTTAGGCCATTTTCTGCCTCTCTAAGAGCGGAAGTAGCACAGATTAGGTAGGCATCGACCTCATGCAATTCCATCAAAAGTTTATAAACTGTAAGTAGTTTTTTGATTCTAGCCTCGCTCTCGTAATGTATTTTACCTGAAGAAAAAACGTCGTGGCCAAGTCTAAGTGCAAATCTAACATATTCTATTTTTTTGAATGAAATTTTCCCCTCATCGTTCAAAACCGAGGAAATTTGCATTCGGGCTGCGTTGGAACCAATGTCTATAGCTGCTATCTTCATTTAAAATCTTTTTTTATTTCAATTGCAAAAATATGTATATTTTTGGAATACAATTACTCAAATCAAATATTGAAGACACTCGCAAAGATTATTTCTACTGTTGGCAATCCCCTCACTTTGGCCCTTTTTTTTGGTTTTTATCTGTTTTATTTGGAAAAAGACAATCCAACCCAAAGAAATTTACCTTTGTTTTTTATGCTTTCGGTGGTTATTCCAATAGGTGTTTATGTAGGTTATAATGTCAGAAAAAAAAGATTTGCTGATTACGAC
>CAMCYZ010000099.1 GCA_945885545.1 Spirosoma fluviale | reverse complement strand
TATATTCTTGTCGGTCTTCGTGGTAAACGATACTCATGGGTTGGCCGTGGTAGGCTTGTATATAATTCATTAGTAGCCTTGATGTTCAGCTGTGCGAAGGCTCCGACCTTCGTACGTGTGTATTTCGGTCTTTGACCGATGTAAAACATTTATTTTTTGACCATTCATTTATTTCAATTATATTTTGTTATTCAGAGTTTTGTTTCTGCGGCTACAAGCCGCAATACGCACGTACGAAGGAAATATCCTTCGCACAGCTGAGTTTTGTTTCTGCGGCTACAAGCCGCAATACGCACGTACGAAGGAAATATCCTTCGCACAGCTGACTGATTTGCACTATTTAAGGCACACAAAGTATATAATTTATTCAGTTTTAAACCCCGAAACTTCAGTAATAACTATTTGATAATTAGAAATTAACACCAATTGTTATTTTATAAGTGTTTAATTATTAGTTTTTTGTTTTCCTCCGAAACTTCAGTTAATTTAACTTATTTTTGTTTAATGAAATTTTTAGGAAGTTTAGCACTAAAATAAATAATTTTTCAAAATTAATATGAAATACCTTAAAGTTTTGCTTCTGCTTATTCCAAGCTTTGTTTTTGCTCAAAACAAAAAAAATATTTTGTTTATCTGTATCGATGACTTGCGACCTGAATTGGCTTCATTTGGAGCCACTTATATTCATTCACCAAACATCGATCAGCTAGCCAAACAAGGTCGGGTTTTTCAGAATCATTACGTAAATGCACCAAGCTGTGGCCCATCGAGATTTACTCTGCTTACAGGCACTTATGGTCCTCCACAAAACGACGCACTTTTTTTAAGATCAGAAAAGATGTCGAAAAATATCGTTAGTTTTCATAAAAGTATGCCTGAATGGTTCAGGGCAAATGGCTATACCACTGTATCTGTAGGGAAAGTATCTCACCATCCTGGAGGGCGTGGAGGAAGAGATTGGAACGATGAAAATGTGATAGAAATGCCTAATGCTTGGGATAGGCATTTGATGCCTGTGGCGGAATGGAAACACCCAAGAGGGGCTATGCATGGCCTTGCAAATGGGGAAATCAGAGGAAATAATGTAAAAATGGAGGTTTTTCAAGCGGTGGATGGAGCAGATACCCAATATCCAGATGGACATACCGTAAATGAAGCACTCAACCAAATTGATATACTCACAGCAGACCAAACCAAACCTTTCTTTTTGGCAGTGGGTATTCTTAAGCCACATCTACCTTTTGGGGCACCAAAGAAATATTTGGATTTATATGAAGGGGTAAAGCTTCCTGAAATAGTTAGCCCAGAAAAGCCTGCTGGAGTGTCTACTTGGCATAATTCAAATGAATTTCGACAATATAATTTATGGAACAAAGACCCCAATGAAGACAAAGCGTTCGCTCTTGAAGTTCGGAAACACTATGCGGCTTGTGTTAGCTATGCCGATGCCCAAGTAGGCAAAATTATAGAAAAATTAAAAGAAACCAATGCTGACAAAAATACAATAATCGTATTGTGGGGAGACCACGGTTGGAACCTAGGCGAACACGGCATTTGGGGAAAACACAACTTATTTAATGAGGCCCTTCACTCACCACTGATTATTTCTTATCCTGAACTAAAAAAGAAAGGCCAAAAAGCGATGGGAATAGTAGAAACTCTCGATATTTTTCCTACTCTTTGTGATTTGACAGAAATAGAAAAGCCTGATTTTGTGCAAGGTAAATCTTTAAAACCTTTTTTGAATAATCCTAAAACTAAAGGTCATGTGGCCTATTCTTATTTAAATGCTGTCCATGCTATAAAAACAGAAAAGTATCGCTTTATTCAACATGATAATTTAGAACTCGAATTGTATGACCATAAAACGGATCCTCACGAAAGAAAAAATATTGCGGCTAATGAACCCAAAAAAGTGGCTGAGTTAAAAAAGATTTTAGCAGAAAAAATGGCCATAAGTAATTGGGCTAAAGGTGAGTTAAAATAAAAATTATTAGAATTTTACTTGCATTTTTTTATAAAAATTAAGCTGTTAAGATATCAAATTGAACTTTATGATGATTTATAAGTAATAATTTAAAACGCTGCTGTGCTTCGACCTTCGTACGTGTGTATTTCGGTTTTTGACCGTCGTAAAACATATATTTTTTAACTATTCATTTATTTCAATTATATTTTTTTATTCAACGTATTGTTTCTGCGGCTACAAGCAGCAGTAAACAGGTATAAATGAAATATCCTTCGACAGCAGGGTTCTCCACAGGAGCGGGGTTTACAATCTGAGCTGAAGTAAACGACATTATATTACTTTTCTGTAAAGCTAATATCATCCACCCATTGCTTTGTGGAATAGCAGACAAAAAATGGCTGAACTGAATGCTGCTGAAATTCCGCCCCGCTGGGGCTAATAATATTGTTTTTTTTGTTACCAAAATCATGCCCCGCTGGGGCTAATGATAAGTAACAGACCTATAAAGGCTTTTTGTTTCAACCTACTATCCGTCCATCAGCCATTTCAATAATTCTATCTGAGGCTTTTGCAAAATCATTGTCGTGGGTTACGGCTACTACGGTTTGGTTAAATTCGGAGGTTAATTGCTTAAATATATCGAAAACGATACTTGTATTTTTGGTATCGAGATTGCCCGTTGGTTCATCGCCCATGATTATTTTTGGGTCATTGATTAATGCCCTTGCAATAGCCACCCGCTGTTGCTGACCGCCCGATAATTTTGATGCACTTTTAAGAGCTTGGTCTTTCAAACCCAACATTTCGAGAGTTTTGTAGGCTTTATGTTCAATTTCTTCACGTGAATACTCGCCCAATTTTAAGGCTGGAATCATTACGTTTTTAAGGCAAGAAAATTCGGGCAATAAGTAGTGAAACTGAAAGACAAATCCGATTTTCTCGTTTCTGATTACGGCCAGGCGTTCTTTGGTTTGTTGGGTAAGGTTTTCGCCATCAAACGTTAAATTTCCTTCGTATTCGGTGTCCATTGTTGAGAGTAAATACAACAAAGTTGATTTTCCGCTACCGGATTTTCCTATCATGGTTACGAATTCGCCACGATTTATGTCAAAACTGATGTCAGTTAAGACCTTAAATTTTTCAGGTTCGTAAAAATACTTTCCGATGCCTTTGGCACTTAATATGATATTTGAATGGGTCATTTTCTGAAAATTGAAATGGGGTCAAGTAGTGCCGCCTTGCGAGCGGGTAAATAACCTGCTAAAAATGTTACTACTAAGCCAAATACAATCCCTATACCGAAGTATTTTGGAAAAACTCGAATCGGGAAAAAGCCAACATCGCCACCAACCCACATATTGCTCATCAGGTTGATCAGTATAACAGCCAAAACCAAGCCAAAGGCAATGCCAATTAGGCCAATGATGATGGCTTCGGTTACGAAAATTTTGACGATATCTTTTCCTGAAAAACCCAAAGCTTTCAAAATAGCAATGTCGTTGAGTTTTTCCATGATGGTCATGTTCAGAATATTGTAAATGCCAAATGCCGCCACGAGCATAATTGACATAGAAATTGCCATTGCCATCATTTTACGCATTTTATTGGCTGCCGCTGCCGCAGCATTGGCCGTTTCCCAATCTTCAATATCATAGCCTGTAAGCTGTTGATATTTAGATATATAAGATTTCGTTTGCTCGTAATTTTTGAAGTTTACGTAAATATCGGTGATATACGAGGGATTTTGTTTTTGTAATTGTTGGGCATTGGGCAAGTTTACGTAAGCCAAGGTTTTATCAATATTGGCATTGCCAGTTTGCAACAATGCTACAATTTTCATGAGTTTATTCACTCCCATTGCCGAGGTAACGGTCAGATTATCATTTACTTTCAGGTTTAACTTCTCAGCAATACCTACGCCTATGATGATGCCATTTTGATAGTCGGAAAGATTAGAATAATGCCCATCTACAATATAAGATTGCAGATTAAACATGGCGTTTTGCTCTTCGATAACTACGCCAGAAATTCTCCCAGCTACTTCAGAATCTCCATTTTTATAAAAAACATTTCCACTTACGCTCGGAGTTACGCCCACCACTTCGGGTTCGTTTTTGATGAGTTTCAAAAGTTGAATAGGATTGACTATTTTTTTGCTTTCAGAAGTAATTTTGGGGTTTGATATCAAATTTATTTTGCTGGAATCGGTTGAAACGACGAGTGATTTGCTGAGTGCGTCATTTTTGTAAATCCGCAAATGTGGGGTTGATTTAAACAAACTTTCGACCGATGACACCTCAAAACCATTCATGAGGGAATTCATAAATATGAAAATTGCAATGCCTACCGTTACGCCCAAGGCCGCCACCAAGGTTTGTTTTTTCTTGGAAAATAAGTGTGTATAGGCAATTTCAGAATCAATATTATGTTTATATTTTTTCATAAAAGTTCTTTTAAAATACTTTGGTTCTCTGTCAAACCGCCTGTAATTTCTACCCAATCCGTGGAAATAATACCTGTTTTTACATCAACCGATTTCTTTTTTTCAACTAAAACCTTGTTGCCATAGCCCAAATAGCTGCGTGGTATTAACAGTGCATTTTTCTTTTCAGCGATGATAATATTGGCTTGCAGTTGCGTGCCCGTAATCGTAAAATCAAGGTTTTCGGTAAAAAAAGCCTTTACATAAAACGATTGGGTGGCTTCATCAAACGAAGGCAGAATTTCGGCTAGTTGTGCTTTGTAAGTTTTTTGGGTGTTGGTATTGAGTTGAATAACAAGGTTTTGTCCCAATTTTATTTTCGACATATTGCTCTCGTCAATGCTCAGATTGGCGTAAATATTATTAGGATTCCCAACTACCGCAATCACATCGCCTTTTTTTACATAATCGCCCAATTGTTTACGTTTTTTGTAAACTTTTCCGCTCACATAAGCTATAATTTGGTTGAAGTCAGCTACGGCATTGCTCACTTCATTTTGTTGTTGCTGCACAATCACTTGTTGATTGGCGTTTATTTGTAGCTGGGCGATTTGCTCCTCCAAAGCCTTGATATTTGCTTTGGTATTCAGCACCGTAAGGGCTGCATTTTCGTATTCAACTTTTGCTATACTATTGGTTTCAAGTAGTTTACTTAGTCGCTCAGCTTGAAGTTCGTCTTGTTTGAGTTTTTCTTTGGCAAGATTGATATTGATTCTTATTTGCTGAATCAGCGGTGCACTTTCCTTGGCATTTGCTTTGGCTATCGCCAATAATTTGGCAGTTTGATTGACATTCACAATACTTTGTTTGTTGTCGATTACCGCCAAAACTTTGCCTGCATCTATCACATCTCCTTCTTCAAAATTGACGCTTTTTAGGTAGCCATCGGCTTGAGCAGCAACCAAATATTCATCGTCGGCTTTTAGTGAGCCAGTCGCAAAAACCATTTCGGTGATGTCTTTTCTCTGAACGGTCGCCGTTTCGGTTTTCTTTCCACAAGAGAATAACGAAATAGCGAGTAAAATAAAAACGTACATTTTTTTCATTATTGAATCGAATTATTAATGTTAATTTTTTCTTTCTGAAATGCCGTCTGCACTTTGGCAACTTGCTGACTGAGTGTGGCGTTTAGCACATCGTTGAATGACAAAAGAAGGTTTTCGGTTGGATAAATATCTTGCTTGAACAAGTTGAAATTCTTTTGATAGGTATCATTTTTTAGCTCTAAAATTTTGGCTGACATTTGTTCGCTTTCCAATGCTTTCTCCCATTCGAGTTGGAGTTGTTTTTGCTCGAAACTTTGTTGGATTTCTTGTTTTTGAGCGGTCAGTTCAGCTATTTGCAGGTTTGTTTTTGCCAATTTGGTTTGTGCATATTTATTGGCGTCTGGAATGCCAAAGTTTAGGCGTAAACCCAAATAAGTCTGTGATATCCAGCGGGCTTTTGCGTCAAAAAAATGATTGTTGGAGTTTTCCTGCAAAGCCCAATTGCCGATAAATGAAAGTGTTGGGTAGTAGCTTAATTGATTGGTCTTTAGCTCGTTTTGAGCATAATTTACTTGTAAAGTGGCTTGTTGGCTTTTGAGTGAGTTGGATAAAACGGCCACATTATCGTTTGAGGTTGAGTGTTGGTTTTCAATCAAAATTTCGGTTGAATCAGGGATATCACAAAGCGATTTTAGTAAATTATACTGTTGTTCAAGGCCATTTTGTAGCTGCTGAATGCGGTCTTGAATGGTCAATTTATTTACCGCTGCATTATTGACATCTTGACTGCGAATAATGCCTTGCTTGTGTTTTTGTTGTACGATTTGCATCACAGAATCGGCATTTTGTAGTGTTTGATTCAATGTTTTGATTTGTTCCTGAAAGGATACAATATTAAAATAAACCGCCACCACAGATTCAGAAAGCGTTTTTCTAATCATTTTCTGATTGACTTCTGACAAACTTTCGCTTGTTTTGAATGATGCCAGTTTTGCCCAAGCGGCATGGTTTATCAAGTCAATTTGGGGCGTAATGCTCAAGTTTTGAATGTATTGTTGCCCAAATCGTGCCTCTCGGAAAGTGCCAGCGGGGCCGCCAAAAACTTCGGCAGGCAGAAAATTTACGGGTAGTTGTAAATTGTCAGTCATGGCATAACCCACGTTGGCACGCGGATTAAAGCGATTGATTTTGGCATAATACGTTTGGTGTTTGGCCAATGCCATTTGGGCATTTCCCGATTTTAGTGCGATGCTGTGCTGCGTGGCAAAGGCCAAAACCTCGTTTGGATTGCTAAATCGAATGGTTTGTTGGGCTTTTGCGGCGAAAATGGTGCAAAGCAACAAGGCAAAAATATGTTTCATTGGTTATTTTAAATGTTTATAATTTACCGCTAATGCGGAAAGACGCCAAAAAATAATCATTTCTCTGTATGTCTAAAGTCTTAGTAATGAATGTTTTATGTGTTTATAATTCACCGCTAAGGCACAAAGATGCTAAGAAATCATCATTTCTCTGTGTGTTTAAAGTCTTAGTCATGGATGTTTTAATTGAAACAGATTCTATGGTTTAGAAATATGTCTTATGTATATAGGAAATTGTTTTTATTTATTCAAAAAAGACGAATACATCCAAACAAATTTTTCTTGCAAACGAATATAATCACTCATTAAGGCATTGGTGCCTTCGTCACCTGCCTGATTGGCCAGTTCTAGCAAGGCTCTTTGTAGTACAATTATGATTTGAAAAGATGCCAAAATATCAATAACGGCAAGTTTACCATCGCTAACTTGAGCACTTTCAGCTATTTTTGAAGTTTTGCGATAGTCCGAATAATTATGATTTGGAGTGTGGCCAAGGGTCAAAATTCTTTCTGCAATCTCATCAATTTTCAAGAGAAGATCATTGTAGAGTTCTTCAAATTTTAAGTGAAGTTCGAAAAACTTTTCGCCCTTAATATTCCAATGATACCCTCTGGTATTTTGGTAAAAAATAGAGTAATTGGCGAGTAATTCATTGAGTTTTATTGCCAAATTATTAGATTGGTCTTTGTCAAGGCCAATAGCATTTAGGTTTTCCATGGTTATTTTTTTGTTTACAGCAATTTAGTGAATTAATTGGGGTTTGGTTATTTTTTCCAGAATGAATAGGTGAATTGTTTCCAAAACGATTTTGGGTATTTGTCCATATCGTCGAAACCCAATTTGATGTTGCCGTCTTCTTTAGGTACATAATTTAGCCCAAATATATAGTCCCACATACTCAGTGTAATACCAAAATTTACGCCATTCCTTCTCTCATTTGGTAATTCTTCAGCGTGGTGCCAAAGGTGCATTTGCGGACTATTAAAAATGTATTTCAAAGGCCCCAAAGGCAAATAAATATTGGCGTGGTTGAGGTGCCCGATTGCCAAAGTGAAAATATGAACTATGAAAAAATCCTGGATACCGAAGCCAATCATGGCCAAAGGTATGTATTCTAAGGTGCGATAAATGACGTTTTCCATCCAATGGTAGCGAAGATGCCCCGCAAAACCCATTTCTTCGATGCTGTGGTGCACTTTATGCACTTCCCACATCCACGGTACTTTGTGTAACAGTCGATGAATATTCCACTGTATAAAGTCTCTTACTAAAAACAGGGTCAATAATTGTACCCATCCTGGTAGATTAGCAACATTTATAGCGACCAGATTTTTCACCCCGAAAAGGGCTAGGAAGTCGGTAAAAGCTTGAACGGCAACATTTGAGATGGCATTGTATGCCACCAATGAGAAAAGGAAAAAATTAAAAAACATATAGAAGGCATCAAGCCAAAAATCATTACGAACTTTTTCTTGGTTTTTTCTCCAGGGAAACATTATTTCTAGGGTCCAAACCACTAATGAAAGCCCCAAAAGCCAATAAAAGTAATTGTGGAATGAGGGCTGCAAGATTTCATTCTTTAAATAATTAAAATACCCTGTATAGCTGCCCATAAGTATGTTCAAATATTTTTCCATGATTATCTTGAAACTGGTAAGCCATTGGTTTGCCAGGCACTTATGCCTCCTTCTAAATTATAGACCGTCTTAAAGCCCTTTGACGCAAAAAGATTAACGGCCGAAGCACTCCTACCACCTACAGCACAGTAAATAAAGACCGGCTTGTTTTTGTCGAGTTTGTTGATTTCGGTCTCAAACTCCGGTGTTCCGTATTCCATTTGTTGGGCATTAGGAATCATACCCTGGGCTATTTCGCCATCTGTTCTTATATCCAATAGCGACCTTTCCGGGGTAGAAGCGAGGGTTTTGTGGAATTCCTCTGCGTTTAGGTTTATGACGTTGCCCGATTGCTTCGTACAAGCAAGGGTCATGCCGATGAATAGGAGTATAAATATTTGTTTCATTTTTTTGCTGTATTTTAATGCAAAAAAAGCAGGTGTTTTTTTTGCAGAATGTGACACTTGTTACAGCAGACACGTTTAAATACCAGAAACATGTTAATCAAGTGTTAAGCCCTATATGGGTAACAATAGTTACGGCAGCGGCTTCATATCCTATCTACTTTTACTGATTGATTAAAATCATGATATTTTGGCTTATTTTACGGAATATTTTGATTTTCCAAACGGCGAAAAGAGATCAGTATGAATTGGAATTACAAGCATCCGAATAAATACGAAAAAGTGAATTTCAAATTCATAAACAATTGATAGCCCGGAGGGGGTGAATTGATTATAACAAAAATGTCCCCCTTTGAGTAAAAACCCCTTAAATGGTTTAGTTTTCAAGTATTTATAGTGAGTTTTTTAATTTAGGCGGACACCATTAACAGAATATTGGAATAAGAATGACGTTTATTTAAGCTCATATTTTAAGTTTCTCTCCTGTGTAGAGGGTTTTAGGGAGATTTTTTAGAGCAAAAAAACCTTAATTAAACGAGATTACTTTAAATTAGCAAAAAATCTAAAGATACCCGAAGGCAAAATGAAAGACTAAGATTTTAGACACACAAGGGAATGATTATTTCATGGCGTCATTGCGACTTTGCGGTTAAAAATAAACAAATGAAAAAGTATATATTGTTACTGGTATTTTTGAATCTATTCTCGTGCCAAGTAGAAGAGAAAAAGGTGAGTTTTGAGAATAAGATAGTTAAGCAATTAGACTTAACAGAGGCGGAGCTTTACGACAAAGTTTTGGGCGTGTTAGTGGGTTCAGCCATAGGAGATGCCATGGGTGCTCCCACCGAAATGTGGAGCCGAGAAAGCATACACTTGGAATATGGTTTTGTGAAAGACTTGGACTCGATGGTGCGAGAAGTTTCTCCAGAAGGAACTTGGAAAGCCAATTTGCCAGCTGGTGGAACCACAGATGACACCCGCTGGAAAAAACTAACTTTTGAGTATCTAATTGCCCAAAAGAGCCGGAATTTACTCCCCAAAGATTTTGCGAATAAAATTTTAGACACCTACAAAAGCTCTCTCGAAAATTATGGTAAAATAGAATCTTTCGATCCAGCACCTTATGAAGAAAACACCTTGAGAGTTGCTTGGCTACAAGAATGGGCTAAAGTTTCAAAACCTTATGTAGAAGGTAATATTGATGAGTTTCAAATTGCTCTCAGTAAGTTTTATGGTGGCGAAATGGTTTGTGCTGGATTGTTGTATGCTCCGGCAATAGGAGCATTTTATCCAGGGGATGCCGAAAAGGCCTATAATGAAATGTTTAAATTGAGTATTTACGATATCGGATATGCCCGCGACATCAGTGCTTTGGCGGCGGCTATGACCGCTGCCGGGATGAAAAAAAATGCACAAAAAAACGACTTGCTTGGTGTTTTGAGAAGCCAAGATCCACAGGGTTTTTTCAATAGCCGATTGGTTGGAAGGGCCTCATACAGGATATTAAGAAATGCTCTTTCAATAGTAAAACAAGCCAAGCAATCAGAAAAGAATTCAATGCAGAAAGCCTTTGAATTATTAGATCAAAATCTCCAAGATATGCCATTTCATGCTGGCGAAATTCACCTTCAAATACTTACAGCCATTCTATTCAGCGATTTTGATTTTACCAAAACAATGCAGTTTTTGGTTAACTATGGGAGGGACAATGACACCACGGCTGCTATTGCGGGTGGCATTCTTGGTGGATTTGTGGGTTTCAAAAACTTGCCTTCTGATAAATCTAGGGTTATTTCTGTTTCTAAAGAAAAATTAGACACTGATCTGGAATCTCTTGCTCGTCGTTTAACACAGAAAATAATAGCTTTAAATTTACAGTAAGGCAGTTTGTTTTTGAAACAATCACTATAATTTATTAACAAATTGTAATTGATTTTTTCCACCATTACTTATGGTAGGACTTAGCTTGTTGAGTGATTACTGCGTGACTTTTATCACCTCTGTAAACAGTTGCGAGGGCTAATTTTGTAATATCAAATAACAAAATATACAAAATGGAACAAGTAAATAACATGCCACGTATTGGTGACATGGCACCTGATTTTGAAGCAGTAACTACTACTGGAAAACTAAAATTCTCAGAATTCAATAAAGACAGCTGGGTTGTATTTTTTTCGCACCCTGCCGACTTTACACCTGTTTGTACTACCGAAATGACAGGATTCGCTAACGAACAAGAGAGCTTTTTTGACAAGCACAATTGCAAACTCATGGGCTTGAGTATTGACAGCATCCATTCACACATAGCATGGGTGGACAATGTTCGTAAAAATTCAGGGGTGCTTTTCAAGTTTCCGATAGTTGCCGACATTGACATGAGTGTTTCTAAGCTTTGGGGAATGCTACAGCCAGGTGAAAGTGAAACAGCAGCCGTTAGAGCAGTGTTTTTTGTAGACCCAGCTGGAAAAATCAGGTTGGTGATGTACTATCCGCTCAATGTAGGCCGCAACATGGAAGAAATCAAAAGATGTCTTTTGGCTCTTCAAACTTCGGATGAAAACAAAGTGGCTATGCCCTTGAACTGGGAACCTGGTGAAAAAGTAATCATTCCAGCTCCAAAAACAGTGGAAGGTTTGCTTGAAAGAAATAGTAGTGGCCTTGAAATGATGGACTTTTATTTAGCTAAAAAGAATTTATAATACTTATCACAGTTCGCATTTACACTTCGGCTACCTGATGTTTATCGGGTAGCTTTTTTTGTGAAATTTGGCTTTTCAATGCGTAGGTAACTAACCCATATTGCTCAGAGGTTCAAAGACTTTAACGTTAAATAAATGTTTTAAAAGAAAGTGAGCAGTGTTTTGACATTTTTGAGGTCTAATATTTGATAAGTTTAAGAGGGAACTTTCGGTCTATTTTTTTTTGGGAGAATATTAGATAAAATTTGTAGTACACAAATCGAAACTAAAAAATGTCTAACTAACTGATATAAGGTAATTTACTTCAAGTTAAAACTCAATATGGGTTAGTTTTCAGGTAAAAAACAGAATGAGGTTTTTAATTTCGAAGGTTCCACGTTTTTGTACGTAAGAAATCGTCGTTTTGATTTCTCAAATGCAGTGGGTCTAGAAAAAGTAATTTGTTTGACATCTGATGGGAAAGTACCTTCCCATTTTTGAAATGTAAATAAAAGGTTGGTTATTTTCAAATACTGTTTTTTTTAGTATGCAATCGATGTGGTACTAAAAAAGCAACAAGTCTCAAGCGAAACTTGTTGTCTTGTTTCAATTATTCAACCTTTATATAATATAGCCAAATTTATAGATTTTAAGAAGTAAGAATATAAAATACCGCCCACCCTAAAAAGATAATCAAAGCCGCCCAAATCCACGACGGAATTGTTTTGGGAGTTTCGCTACCATCAATCAAAAATTGCTTCTGATTACCTTTCCCATAGGCATTTATCATTATAGGCAAAACTCCATCAACCACATCTCGGTCGTTCAGCCCTTCGAGTGTAATGGCTGGGCCATTTCTAACCGTAAAAGGCACTAATTTGATACCTTCTTTACCCATTGGGTCTTTACTTACGATTTTTAAAGTATGCTCACCATCGGTAAGTTTTCTGGAATCTAGCTCAAATTTGATGGGTGCTTCAAATTCACCAATGGGTTTTGTTTCGTCGTCTATAAATAAGATTACTGTGCTTTTTGCTTCCATTTTATTCAAAAGTTAAGAACATTCGTTTGATGTGATTTTCTTCTTTTTCGCCGGGTTTTATGAGCCATTTGATAGCAAAAAACAATGTAAGAACCGTTATCGCGACAATTCCCCAGACAATCACATAATCCCATTGGCTTTCGGGGCCAGCTCCATGAGCAATGCCTTGCAATACTTTTGGTTGTTTTTTTTCACAAACTGGGCAGGCAAATGAACTACCGTATGTCAACAGGAATATTATTGAAAACAATATCTTTTTCATCGTTTTTTAAATTTTAGTGTTTTAAAATCAAATTTGTTTGATTAATTGTCAAACTAATAACCAGTTTCTAATTAACCAATAACTGTGGCTTGCCACTTACTGTGCTGGTTTCTTCAAAGCCTCCATCAATTTTTTAATTTCCTCTGTGCTTACTTTTCGGCCTGTGTTTCCCCAGCTTGTACGCTCGTGGTTCATTATTGCCGTAATTTCTTCGGGAGTCAGCTTGTTGTTTGTGCCTACTGCGGGCATCACGCCATAATCTTCCCGTGCATCGTAGCCCAGCATAATAATATTAAGCATGGTTTCTGGATTTTCGTCCAGCACAATTTTACTTCCTTTCAGAGGCGGGAAAGCACCTTTCAGACCTTCGCCATTTTGCTGGTGACAGCTTTGGCAATTGGCAGCATAAAGAGCCGCACCGTCTAAACCTTCTGCTTCGCCAGCACCGCCTTCGGCAGTTTTCTTTTCTTTTTTGTGTAAAAACTCAGGGTCAGGAGTGCCGTCGGGCAGTTTCACTTGTTTGAGCGATTGCAGGTAAGTTACGAGTTGTAAAACCTTTTCTGAAGCCACCACTTTTCCTGTTTTTCCTTGCATAAATTCGGCCGGAACATTCACAATTATATCGCCATCATTTGGTTTTTCTTTGTACTCAAATAACCAAGGATGAGCAGGCATAATGGATTGAGGCACAACCGCTCTCGGATTGAACAAGTGCAACAAATGCCAATCCATACTGGCCTGACGAGTACCGATATTCGTCAAATCGGGGCCTGTTCGCTCCGTTCCCATAAGAGTTGCGGTATTTTGTGTGAAACTGGTTCGCTCCATTCGGGCATAATCTGCCGCTATATTTGGGCGACTGCCCCACATTTTGTCCATCTCCACATTTCGAACTTGCTGCGAGTGACAACCAACGCAACCTTCGGAAATATAAACCAGTTTTCCAGCCATTTCATCATCGGTCAGCGGTTGGCTATCGGGTAAAGGAGCATTATTTGTTTGATTTTCGATGGCAGGAAAGATCGCTACGAAAATCATCAGTATCGAAAACAGCACCACCGATGCAGTAAACAATTTTTTATGGTCATTAAAAAAATCCATGAGCTTAGTTTTGAGAGAGATTTACCTTTTGTTGTAATATTTTGAATGCTTCTTCTTTCACATCGAGTTCTTTAGTGGCAAACATCATTTTGTAGAAATTATACGCCAAAATCAAGTGCGAAATCCACATCATTGAGCCGCCAATTGCTCGCCAAAGCCAATAGGGAGCCATTAGTACTACGCTATCAATAAATGGCTTGCCTTCAACCCAAGATAGCCCCTTGAAAGTGCCGCCAATCATCAACGGAATGGTATAAAACTGTAGGCCAATCAAAGCAAACCAGAAGTGAGCTCCCACCATCAGTTGGGGTGGTTCTTGACCTGTCAAGCGTGGTACGATGGCGTAAATTCCCGCAAAAATGATGAAGGTAATGATACCGTACATAGTTATGTGCGAGTGTGCAATCGTAAAATCGGTGAAGTGCCATATCAAGTTGGTAGAGCGGAAGGCTTCGGCTGTTCCTTGAAACGAACCCGTGAAATAATAGATTATGCCCACAACAAAAAACGGTAATGAATAACTGTTTGA
>CAMCYZ010000098.1 GCA_945885545.1 Spirosoma fluviale | reverse complement strand
ACTAAGAGACGGCGGTCAAGAGCAATATTATCCATACATTGCTACTTTTGGAGCTGGACGTGCACCCTATCAATTTGGGTCGGGAATGATTCCTATTGTTGCAGCTCCTGGTTTAGTGAGCCCTGGCCTTACTTGGGAAACGGTAGTTTCTCAAAATATCGGCCTAGACTTTTCGCTTTTGAACAATAGATTGGATGCTTCATTTGATTTATATGCTAGGGACACTAAAAATATGTTGATGAATGTGGCATACCCAGATTTGTTAGGAACAAATGCCCCTAAAGAAAACGCAGCCGATTTACGCACAAAAGGATGGGAAGCCAGTGTAACTTGGAAAGACAGCAAAGGCAAAAACTTTAGTTATGATGTAACGCTTGCTTTGGCCGATGCCACTGCCACCATTACTAAGTTTACAAACCCTACAGGAGCCATCAACAATACCTTCAGGGTAGGGCAAAAGCTCGGAGAGATTTGGGGATTTGAAACGGTTGGTATCTTTCAAACTGCAGACGCTGTAAGTTCAGCGGCAAATCAATCCAGACTAGGAAACAACTGGAGAGCGGGAGATATTCAATATGCAGATTTGAACGGAGATAAAATCATTAGTTATGGAGCCAATACTGTTGGAGACCCAGGCGATCGTAAAATCATTGGAAACTCCACTCCTAGGTACACCTTTGGTATAAACAGTAGTGTAAGATGGAAAAACTTTCATGCAAACGTCTTTTTTCAGGGCATTGGTAGCCAAGACTTTTGGCCATCTGATGGAAACTGGACTTGGTTTTTCCCTTTCAATGCAGGTCATGTGGAGCGTTATTATCTTACAGACACTTGGACAGAAGAAAACAGAGATGCTTACTTCCCAGCTGCCCACGTTTCTACCAACGATGGAAAAAACAAAATTCCACAGTCTCGTTTCTTACAAAATGCAGGATATATGCGTTTGAAAAACTTACGATTTGGATATGATTTGCCAAATACAGTTGCTAAGAAAATAGCGATGAACAATGTGCAGGTGTTTGTAGTAGGAGCCAATCTTTGGGAGTTTACTACCCTTAGGAAGCCTCTTGATCCTGAATCTATCCAAAGTGGAGCCATTGAGTACCCTATGCAAAGGTTGTTTACCTTTGGTATTAATCTATCTTTATAATCTTAAACGTAATATTCAATGAAAAATATATTAATTGCATTTTTACTGATACTTTTTGTTAGCTCAAGTTGTAACGATGATTTTTTGGAGCGAATTCCTTTAGATTCTATTACCTCTGAAACTTTTTGGAATACAGAAAGTGACCTTACGGTGTATAACAATAGCTTTTATAATTTGGCTAGAAACGATAACAATGTGCCTATTATGCTGGGGCATGACGAAGGTTTTAATAGCAACTTTTTAAGTATGTGGTACTTAGATGAAATGAGCGACAATGCTACTTCTGTTCATCCTCGTCATAATTTTTATGCTCAAATAAGGGCAGGAAAGCACATAGCCACGGTGAATCCTGACAACTATGGTTATCGCGGCTGGAACTTCGTAAGAGCCTTGAATATCGGCTTGGCGAATTATGGAAAGGCAAAAGTTTCAGATGCTATTCGTAACCGATATATTGGAGAAGCTCGTCTTTTTAGAGGATGGTTTTATGCCGACAAGGTGAGTAAGTACGGTGACGTACCGTATGTTGAAAAAGAATTAAATACAGAGTCAGAGGAGCTTTTTGCTGCAAGAATGCCCCGTGTTCAAGCAATGGACAAAGTTTTTGAGGATTTAGCTTTTGCAGCCAAAAACTTACCTGACAACTGGGGGGATGGAGGTGCACCTGGGCGTTTAAATCGTTGGTGTGCATTGTTAGTTCAATCTAGAGTGTGTCTATTCGAAGGAACTTGGAGGAAATATCATGGAATAGCCGGTGGGGACAAGTTTTTACAAACTGCTGCTACTGCTTCTAAAGAGTTGATTGACAGAGGACCGTATCGTATTTTTAATACGGGTAACCCTACTACAGACTATAATTCGTACATGAGGGCTCTAAACGTTTCTGGTAATCCTGAAGTGATGTATTGGAGAAAATATACCTTGGGTGTAATAACCAACCACGTACAAAGTTATTTTGAATATCATGGTGGAGCTACAAGAGATTTTGTGGAGGATTATTTATGTACCGACGGACTTCCAGCTACTCTTTCTCCACTTTACAAAGGGGATGAAAAAATAGAAGATTCCTTTGAAAACAGAGACCCACGTATGCGTCAAACTATACTTCATCCAAGCGATGTGGCATTTTATAAATACCACATGAACGACGGGCGTGCGTATCCAAGACTAAATGGAATGGCCGGTGGTAGAATTACAAATACTGGATATCATGTAATTAAAAATTATAATGCTGACGATATGATTGGTAAAGCATTTAATACTGCCGAATCGCCCGCCATTACTTTGAGATTTGCTGAAGCACTTTTAATCTATGCCGAGGCACAAGCCGAATTAGGTCAAATTACACAAAGCGATTTAGATTTAACAATTAATAAACTCAGAGATAGGGTAAAAATGCCTCATCTAAAGTTGGACAATGTTCCTGTAGATCCGAGATATGCTGCAGATGGAATTTCACCAATTTTAGCTGAAATCAGAAGAGAAAGAAGAATCGAGTTGTTTAACGAAGGTTTTCGCTATGATGATCTTAGACGTTGGAAACAAGGGGCTAAATTAAGAAATAAGGCATTAGGGCTTGCTATGAATGCTTCTCAAAAGACGCGTTACACGGGCTCTGTTGTTAGATTGTTTAAAGACCCAGTAAATGGTAAAGAATATCTAGATCCTTACGCAGGTTCAGATTTTGCTACTCCTGAATTCGACGAAGCCAAGCATTATCTATGGCCAATACCATTGAATTCTTTGGCACAAAACCCGGCATTGAAACAAAATCCGGGTTGGAAATAAGGAATTTTTTAGAAGAACAATAAATTCATCACGCCATGTATTAATTTAAAAATACATGGCGTGTATGGTTTCTGACCTATTCAAATGAACAGAAAACGATTCCTTTTGAACATTACTTCAATTTTTGCAGCGACAAATCTAATAAGAGCAAAGGCATTTGGGCAAAAAAAAACTATGGGTCTAAGTGATGTTAAAATCACAAACATTAAACCTTATATTTTTAAAAGTGCACTTTATGTAAAAATTGAAACCGATGCAGGAGTCAACGGATGGGGAGAGGGAGACCATGAATCCCCGAAAGTATTAGCCACTTTTCTGGAAGAGGTTTTCAGTCCTATTCTTAAAGGACAGAATGTTTTTGATTCAGAATATATTTGGCATCAACTTTTTTTCGAGGGTTTTGAAAACGGAAGCACGGGCATAAATCCTGGAGCTTTGGCAGCTGTTGATAATGCTTTGTGGGATTTAAAAGGAAAACTTGCCTCATTACCCGTACATAAGCTCTTGGGTTCTTCTAAATTGGAAAAAACTGCGGTTTATGGTTCCTATGG
The DNA here is from genome assembly GCA_945885545.1 of Spirosoma fluviale. Lineage (GTDB taxonomy): Bacteria > Bacteroidota > Bacteroidia > Cytophagales > Spirosomataceae > Leadbetterella > Leadbetterella lacustris. The sequence continues at coordinate 11,034 of CAMCYZ010000098.1, read as the reverse complement.
AAGGAGAAAAAAATCAGGTTTTAAAACTCCACAAGAAATGGCTACTGAGGGAATGAAGTTTGTAGAGCAAGGCTACAAAACTATTAAAGCCAGAATGCAGCTCTATGATAGAGACAAAAACCCTCCTTTTTCTTTTACTTATGATTGCATTAAAGAAGTACGCAAAACTGTAGGAGAAGAAATTGAGCTTTTTGTTGATTTCAACAACGGCTACACCAGCGGGAAAGCCATAGAATTGGGATTGAAACTTTACGAGCATTTTAACATAAAGGCCATTGAAGAACCCGTTTCAAGCATGAATTATCCTTCATTGAGAGAGGTTGTGGATGCTTTACCTTGTGAAGTAAATGCGGGTGAACACGAATACAACCGATGGCAGTTTCGTGATCTTATCACAGTAGGTAATCCTGATTGTTTGAATTTGGACGTAATAAAATGTGCTGGAATATCGGAATGTAAAAAAATAGCAGGTATGGCTCATGCTTTTGATAAAGAAATTATGGTTCATAACACTCGGCCCACTTTAGCCACCGCCGCAAGTTTGAACTTAATTTCCAGTATTTCTAACGCCGCCAAAGTTCAAGAGTTTTCGGGAATGAGGCCAGAATTAGACCAGAACAGACTTTTTCACAACAGTCTAAAATTTGAAAATGGTTATTTGTATATTCCTCAAAGCCCTGGTTTAGGCTTGGAGGTAGACGAAAAAGCTATGGAAAAGTATAAGCTGAATCAGTAATTCGAGAGCGTTTTTTAGAAATTAATCTGTTAGTTATTCTTTTGGTATTTTATACTACCGTTCGACAAAATCTAATAAGCACTATAAAACTTGAATATTAAACCCTTTCAGGTTTTTTACTCAATGGTGAGCGTTTTTATTATTATGTCAGCTCTTCGGGGGTGGTTGATTGTTAATTGTTTATGATTTTTAAATTCACTTTTTTATACTTACTCGGATACTAGTACTATTTTTTTTTAAGTTATTTATTTCAAATAGTTATATGAATAAATTTTGTTTAATTCTCTTCTTATTTTTCTCATTTTTTTCAACATTCGCCCAAAAACCAGAAATGTATTATGGCGACTCAGAAATTGAGAATCGCCCATTTTCTAAAGATCCCTATGTGATTTTTTTTAATGGAAAATATTTCATGTATTATTCTGTGCCTGACGAATTTAAAAAAGAATGGTTTATAGGAATCGCTACAAGTTCTGATTTAATGAATTGGGATAAAATTGGAACCATAAAGGGTAAAAAAGGAAGCGTTGAAGAAAAAGGAATATGTGCTCCTTCGGCACTTATCAAGGACGGAAATTTGCATTTGTTTTATCAAACCTATGGAAACGGTAAGCAGGATGCTATTTGTCATGCTGTTTCTACCAATGGAATTGATTTTGAAAGAGACCCCACAAATCCAATTTTTCGCCCAAAAATAAGCGAGTGGTCATGTGGAAGGGCAATTGATGCCGAGGTTATAGCCTTCAAGAATCAATACTTTTTATATTTCGCCACCCGTGACCCCGATTATAAAATTCAGCAACAAGGCGTGGCTGTGGCTTCTATAAATACCAATTTTGATAGAAATAGTTGGACAGAGTTACCCAATATGCCCATATTGAAACCCGAGTTGGATTGGGAATTGAAATGTATCGAAGCCGCCTCTTGCATACAAAGAGGAAAAAATTTGTATATGTTTTATGCGGGGGCTTACAATAACGACCCGCAGCAAATTGGACTCGCAAAAAGTAAAGATGGAATAAATTGGAAGAGGGTCTCAAACGAGCCTTTTTTGAAAAATGGGGAAAAGGGGGCTTGGAATGAAAGCGAAAGTGGGCATCCACATATATTAAAAGCAGAAAATGGGAAATATTATCTATTTTTTCAAGGAAACAATGACAAAGGGAAAACGTGGTATTTGTCAAATATAGAAATCGGTTGGAAGAGAAATAAACCTTATATTTTAAAAAATTAAGCAAATGAAAAAAATACTTACTTTTTGTTTATACTTTTTGGCATTCAACACCTATGCCCAAAATTTACCCAATCACCCAAGGATTTTACTACTTGCCAATGAAGAAAGTGGTATTCAAAAAAACATTGAACAGGATAAAAATTGGGCACTGATTCACCAAAATATTCTAGATGAAGCCACCGAAATAATTTCCTTACCTACCCTTGAACGAATTCAAGTAGGAAGAAGGCTTTTAGATAAATCAAGAGAGGCATTAAGGCGATTGTTCATTCTTTCTTATGCTTATAGAATGACCAATGAAAAAAAGTATTTTGACAGATGTGAAGCAGAGTTGCTTAAAATATCTCAGTTTACGGACTGGAATCCAAGCCACTTTTTAGATGTCGCCGAAATGACCATGGCGGTGTCTATCGGCTACGATTGGCTTCATAAAGACCTCTCAGAAACATCCCGAAAGCAAATTAAAGAGGCAATTCTTCAAAAAGGATTACTTCCTTCTATGGATGCGAAACATAATTCGTGGCTAAAGGCCAGCCACAACTGGAACCAAGTCTGTAACGCCGGAATGACCTACGGTGCATTGGCCACTTTTGAAGATAATCCTACCTTGGCCATGCAAATCATCAATCGTGCAAAAAAATCAATTGAATTACCCTTAGAAGATTACAATCCTGATGGAGCATATCCTGAGGGTTTTGGTTATTGGGGCTATGGTACTAGTTTTCATGTGCTTTTTTTAAGTGTATTACAGAAACTGTCTTTACTTGATAATGCTGTCAATGAAGGATTCAATAAAACTGCCTATTATTACCAGCAAATGTTAGGTTCCTCTGGTCAATCATTCAATTATTCGGATGCAGGATCGGGCAGAGGAGGCTTAAGCCCAGCCATGTTTTGGTATGCCAATAAGCTTAAAGACAATAGTTTACTTTTTAATGAAAAAAAATACTTGAACGACAAAAAAATGGTAAACAACAGGATTTTACCTGCGGTTATGATTTGGGGAAGTGGATTAAGTCTCGATAATGTACCAAATCCGAATAGCCATGTTTTTGTTGGAGCAGGTAAAAGTCCGGTGGCCATGATGCGAACTTCTTGGACTGATGCTGATGCAATATACTTAGGATTAAAAGCAGGATCGGCAAATGTCAATCACGCCCACATGGATATTGGTTCTTTTGTGGTAGATGCTTTAGGCGAAAGATGGGCTTTAGATTTAGGAATGCAAAGCTATGAGTCTTTAGAGTCTAAAGGTGTGGGCCTTTGGAATAAAACGCAAGACGGCCAAAGATGGGAAATACTTCGATATAATAACAGGTATCACAATACACTGACTTTTGATGATGAGCTGCAGTTGGTTCAAGAAAATGCAGAGATTACCCAATCTACCACTGCTCCTAATTTTATGAGTGCAGTTACTGACTTAAGCAATATTTACAAAAATAAAGTAAAAGACGCAAAAAGGGGAGTAGCAATAATGGATAAAAATCTTGTGGTTATAAGGGATGAAATAACCAATAACGAAGTTTCCACACGCATGCAGTGGACTATGGTAACACCGGCAGACGTTAAAATCTTAGATTATAATACGGTTGAACTTACTCAAAACGGTAAAAAAATGTACATGCAGGTAGTTTCCAAAAATAAAATTAGCCTCAAAACATGGAGTACTAACCCCGTAAACTCTTTTGATGAATCAAATCCAGGAACTATCAGAGTTGGTTTTGAGGTGAACTTGGCAGCGAATGAGAAAAGTGATTTCACTGTGTTTTTATCGCCTGCAAAAAAAACAATTAAGGCAAAACCTCTAAAAAGCTGGAAATGAAAGGATTGTTTATACTCATTTTAATTACTATGACTATTGAATCTTACGGACAATCTAAACCTAATTACGACGAAAGTAAAGTAGGAAACTATGAATTGACAAATCCTTTATTTATTAATGGAAAAACCATAAAAAATAGCAAAGAATGGGAAGCCAATAAAGCTTTTTGGATTGAGAAGTTTTCAGATAATGTTTACGGCAAAACTCCGATAGAAAGACCGAAAATACAATCGAAAGTTTTAGAATCTAAACTTGTATTTGAAGGCAAAGCTAAAAGAGAAAGGATAGAAGTTAGTTTTCCAGAATACCCATCGGTTCAAAAAATCGAGATACTAGTTTACAAACCTAGCAAGAGGCTTGAAAAATATAATCTAGTAATGGGTTTGAATTTTCGCGGAAATCATTCGATTACCGATGAATCAGATGTTCCGATAAACCAACATTGGGCTAGTAATGGCGACTTTAGTCAAAATCATAAGTTCATTGAAAAAGGAAGAGGTTCTGAAAAACACAGGTGGCCGATACAATTGGCGATAGAAAACGATGCAATTTTAGCTACAGCCTACTACGGGGATATAGAACCTGATCACCCTGAAGGTTGGAAATCAGGCATAAGGTCGGTTTTGGGAGACAGGAATGCTAAAGAAAATTGGGGAGCTGTAGGAGCCTGGGCTTGGGGAATGAGTCAGATGTTGGATGTTTTGATAGAGAAATATGAAGTTAACACCAAAAATATATTTTTAACAGGGCATTCAAGAATTGGCAAAGCAGCATTATGGGCTGCGGTTCATGATCCTCGATTTACGCATATCAATTCCAATAATTCGGGAGAGGGTGGAGCTGCCCTATATAGCCGAAATTTCGGTGAAACCATCAACGACTTAAACCGAAGTTTTCCGCATTGGTTTGCCAAGAAGTTCTCGGATTTTAATCATCAATCCGAAAAATTGGGATTAGATAGCCATGTATTAATCAGCCTATTAGCACCTAGACCCATTTATGTTGCAAGTGCCGCTGAAGACCTTTGGGCCGACCCAAAAGGAGAGTTTTTAGGTTTAAAGAATGCTAAACCTGTTTACAAACTTTACAAAGTAAAAAGTGATTTGGCTTTCCCAAAAGTTGATTCGCCTATTCATGGGGTTTTGTCCTACCATGTCAGAAGTGGTAAACACGATATAAATCAATATGATTGGCAACAATATTTTAAGTTTATGAATATTTATTTTTCAAAAAAATGAGGACTTTTAAAACCGTGCTTTTTTCGTTTGTATTTTCTTGCTTATCTGCTCAAGAAAACATCACTTTAAATATCAAAGACGATGGATTCAGAAGTATCTGGTACTATATTGGAAAAACCAATGATGAGTATACCCATAAATACAGTGGAGGCTTGGGTACTTATCCTGCCAATCATTACCCTTTTTCGGTGTATTCGGCCGAAGCAAACAAAACTTTTTTTTGCTACGGCGGGGCCTCCAAAGACCCTAAACCAAGTTTATTGCATGAGGTCGCTTACTTTGACCATAAGACCAAAACAGTGAGTAGGCCCACCATCGTTATGGATAAAAAAACAGATGATGCTCATGATAATCCCGTAATTAGTATTGATAATGAGGGATATATCTGGATATTTTCTACATCTCACGGTGTCAATCGCCCTTCTTATATTCACAAAAGTGTAAAACCTTTTGACATTGAAAAATTTGAACTCGTGAAGCCTACCTATTTGAAAGATGGACAAATAAAACCCTTTGACAATTTTTCTTATTTACAAATTTACCATGATGACGAAAATGGATTTTTTGGTTTTATGACCCACTACGACACAGGCGTACTAAAATACGGTAAATCAAAACCCAGAAGAACCTCATCCTTTATTACAAGTAAAGACGGCATTAGTTGGTCTGAATTACAAGACATTGGGCAAGTACAAGAAGGTCATTATCAGTCTAGTGGAGCAGTAAGAACGCAAAATGGAAAATTAAAGCTGGTAAGCATTTTTAATTATCATCCCGATACCGAAAAAGGTGCAGGATTAGATTACAGAGCCAATATTTACTACCTCCAAACCACCGATTTTGGAAAAACTTGGAAAAACTATAAAGATGAACTAGTTCTGCTGCCGCTAAAAGAAGTAAATAATGCGGCATTGGTTCTTGATACCCAAAAAGATAAAAAACTGGCTTATATAAATGACATAGAATTTGATGCAAAGGGAAACGCAATGTTTTCATTTATTAGCAGTTTTGGCCCTGAACCTGGTCCACAAAATGGGCCTTATGAGTTAAAAACAGGTTATTTTAATGGCAAAGATTGGAATTTCACAAAGGTGACCGAGGTGGATCACAATTATGATTTTGGTACAATTTATCATCAAAAAAATAGCTGGAGTTTACTAGCCCCCACCAACAACACCCCCTATAAGTATAATACAGGAGGAGAGCTAGAGCTTTGGAAATATTCAGATAAAAAACAAGAATGGACTTTATCGCAACCTATCACTAAAAATAGTAAAAAAAATCATTCTTACCCCCGAAGACCCATCCACTATCATTCGGATTTTCAAGCTTTTTGGGCAGATGGCCATCCAAGACACTTCTCGGATGCTAATCTGTATTTTTCAAATAATAAAGGAGAAGTATTTCCGCTTCCTTATCAGTTTACAGGTGAACATTTTAAAATTCAAAAAAAATGAAGTATTTAAATTTCCTTTTCGTTTTAATGTTTTGCAATTTTGGGCTGAGAGCTCAAGTAACAGACAGAAACATTTTGGCCGCTGCCACTCCCTTATCTGCCGTAGAAACAAGCCTTTTGAAAAAAGAAGCTTGGAAGCCTTATCCGCTAAAACCTGCAGAATGGGCAGCAAAACTTCCTCAAAAACTCATTGATATGCACATCAAAGAAGCTGAGGCATTGGCGGATTATCAGTTTCCAAACTTACCCGCTACAATTATGCTGGATTTTGCAAGAAGTGGAGACCGCCTGAGACATTCAGGAATACATTTTGTGAAACGTGTAAATTTAATAAAGCTCCTTTTGGCCGAAAGTATGGAAGGAAAAGGCCGTTTTGTGGAGCAAATAATGAATGGCGTGTGGTCTATTTGTGAAGAAAGCTACTGGGGTGTACCGGCACACATCAGAAATACGGGTTTGCCCGATGTGGAGAATCCTTATGTAGATTTATTTGCTGCGGAAACCTCTGCATGTTTAGGCTTGGCGGATTATTTCTTGGGAGCAGAATTCGACAAAATTAATCCCTTAATTAGAAAAAGAATTTATGCAGAAACCAATGAGCGAATTTTTATTCCAATGCTCACAAAATCAGCAGGATATGGCTATATGAACCGCAAAGTAAGTGTGAATAATTGGAATCCATGGATCATGTCTAACTATATGACTGCCGCACTTTTTCTTGAAAAAGATGAGAAAAGGAGAGCAAAAATGGTTTTTGAGTCTTTGTATGGCATGGATGCTTATTTAAATGGTTTAGGAGATGACGGCGGCTGCGACGAAGGCCCAAGTTATTGGTTTGCAGCAGGAGCCTGTGTGTTTGATGGCTTAGATATGTTTTACAGTGCAGCTCCTAATGCAATAAAAGTGTATGACCATCCATTGATTCAAAAAATGGCTTCTTATGTTTACAAAACGCACATTGCCGGCAATTATTTTACCAATTTTGCGGATGCAGACCCTACTGTTGAGGCGGATGGCGTAGTACTTTACAGATTTGGGAAGGCAATTAAAGACCCTGTTTTAAAAGATTTTGGAACCTACGTTTTTAAAGAACTTTATGAAAATGATTACGCCAATCCGGCAGTAAAAGTGCCAAATTTTCATCAGATGCGAAAAGTCCAAAATATACTTTCATTTGGAGAAATTTCCAATGAAAAATCTGTGTATCAGCCGCTGAGTGATGTTTGGATTTCTGATATACAATTAATGCTGAGCAGATCTAATGACAAAAAAATTGTATTAGCAGCCCATGGAGGCCACAATGCCGAAAGTCATAACCATAACGATGTAGGTGATTTTATCATCTATAAAGACGGTAAACCACTCCTAATAGATGCTGGAAGAGGCAATTATACAGCAAGAACTTTTTCTCCAGAAAGATACAATTTATGGTTTACTCAATCTGAGTATCACAATTTGCCGATTGTCAACGGCATAGGGCAAAAAGTAGGTAGGAAATTTGAAGCCACTGAGGTTAACTATGAAAACATGGGAAATACTATTCGCCTGAAGATGGACATTGGTAAAAGCTATCCAGAAGAAGCAAAAGTAGGAAAATGGAACCGAGAAATGGTTTTTAACAAGGATAAGCAAGAAATGTTTCTTAATGAAGATTATAATTTAGGTGCAAATTCAGCTTTACAACAAGTCTTTATGACCGTGGCAAATGTAGATTTTAGTATTGCAGGTAAAGTGGTAATAAATGATGCCGACACTAAACTCAATATAAATTATGACCCTAAAATTTGGAGTGTTAAGGCCGAATTCCCTTCAACCGAAGGTATGGAATACGAAAGTTTTAAAACCAAATGGAAAGGCAAACAGGTACAAAGGATTGTTTTTACCCATAAATCGCCAAAGCTAAAAGGAAAGCATAGTTTTAAGGTGAGTTTTGAGTGATAGATTTATTGTGAAGGTAATTGCATTGCAACAATATGAAAATGAGTTTAAAACTAAAACATTTATTATTATGAAAATTTTTATCCTCCTTTTATTGGTAATTCTACCTTCCTTTCTTGGGTTTTCTCAAGTTACAGAAAGGAATATTTTGGCAACAGCGACTCCACTACCTGACGTAGAAACAAACCTTTTAAAAAAAGAAGCTTGGAGGCCGTTTCCACTTACGCCTGCTGAATGGAATGCAAAACTTCCTAAAAAACTCATAGACATACACATCAAAGAAGCTGAAGCCTTGGTAGATTATCAGTTTCCAAGTTTTACAGCTACTGTAATGTTAGATTTTGTGCGTAGTGGTGATCGAACAAGGCAAGGCGGTTTATATGTTTCTAAACGAAAAAACCTAATGACACTCGTGCTTGCCGAAAGTTTAGAAGGGAAAGGAAGGTTTGTAGAACAAATTTTGAACGGCGTTTGGTCTTTTTGCGAAGAAAGCTATTGGGGTGTTTCGGCACATATAAAAAGCACAGGTTTGCCCGATGTAGAGAATCCTATTGTAGATTTATTTGCTGCTGAGACAGCTTCTTTTTTGGCTTTAGCTGATTATTTTATTGGTGCTGAATTTGATAAAATTAATCCTTTAATTAGAAAACGTATCTATTTAGAGACTAATCAGCGTGTTTTCGAACCTTTGCTCACAAAATCCGCAGAATATGGCTATTTGAACCGTAAAAAAAGGGTGAATAATTGGAATCCTTGGATCATGTCAAATTATATGACTGCAGCACTTTTACTTGAAAAAGATGAGAAAAGGAGAGCAAAAATGGCTTATGAGGCTTTATATGGTATGGATGCCTATTTAAATGGTTTAGGAGATGAAGGCGGCTGCGACGAAGGCCCTAATTATTGGTTTGCGGCCGGGGCTTGTGTTTTTGATTGCTTGGATATGTATTACAGTGCAGCTCCTAATTCGAAAAAAGTATATGACAACCCATTTATTCAAAAAATGGCTTCCTTTGTGTATAAAACCCATATTGCCGGCAATTATTTTACCAATTTTGCCGATGCCGAACCCACATTAGAGTCAGATGGCGTTGTACTATACAGGTTTGGAAAAGCCATCAACAACCCTGTTTTAAAAGATTTTGGAATCTATATTTTCAAAGAGATTTATGAAAATGATTATGATAACCCTTCGGTTAAAATGCCTAATTTTCATCCGATGAGAAAAGTCCAAAATATCCTTTCTTTCGGAGAAATCTCCAATGAAACATCGAAATATCAGCCGCCAAGTGATGTCTGGATTTCTGATATTCAGTTGATGTTGAGTAGATCTAATAACGAAAAGATAGTTTTGGCGGCACACGGTGGACATAATGCCGAAAGTCATAACCATAATGATGTGGGTGATTTAATTATTTATAAAGATGGCAAACCTTTAATTGTAGATGCCGGTAGAGGAAACTACACAGCGAGAACTTTTTCGGCAGAGCGTTATAATTTGTGGTTTACGCAATCGGAATATCATAATTTACCCATTGTCAACGGAATAGGGCAAAAAGTAGGTAGAAAATTTGAGGCTACAGAGGTTAGCTATGAAAATATGGGAAATACTATCCGCCTGAAGATGGACATTGGTAAAAGCTATCCAGAAGAAGCAAAAGTGGGAAAATGGAACCGAGAATTGGTTTTTAACAAGGATAAGCAAGAAATATTTATTAATGAAGATTATAATTTAGATGCAAATTCAGCTTTACAACAAGTCTTTATGACCGTGGCAAATGTAGATTTTAGCATTGCAGGTAAAGTGGTATTAAATGATACCGACACCAAACTCAATATAAATTATGACCCTAAAATTTGGAGTGTGAAGTCCGAATTCCCTTCAACGGAAGGCATGGAATACGAAAGTTTTAAAACCAAATGGGGCGGAAAGCAAGTGCAAAGAATCATTTTTACGCATAAATCGCCAAAGCTAAAAGGGAGGCATAGCTTTAAGATGAGTTTTGAGTGACCCTATTTGAAACTATTCTTTTATGATTTAGGTAGAATCAAAAAATACGTGCGTTCAGCGTAACCGACGGGAAGCTGGACACTGCTTGCTAAAAAGCTAGACTTCACCAGTAGTGCAGCAGAGTCTCCTAAAGGGAGATTCTGCTGCAGCTAGCCCCTGCTTTTCCATCAAAACACGGAGATTATGAATAATTAATGCTATTTGTTTTATATATTTGTTATTTTACCTTAAAAGCTTATTACTATGAAAAAACTTGTTTTTGTTCTCCTGATTCTTTCATCCGAATTTTCTTTTTCCCAGATTTATAATAGAAATATCTTGGGGAATAAATACACACTTGAACAAGTAAAAAGTGTGCTTGAACCCATACAAACCTATAAACCCTACCCAAAGTCAAAAGCCGATTGGAAAGAAAAAGTGTCAGAAGAGGATTTGATGAAATTAATTGACGCAGGTGAAGGAGCTCTTTTGTATAATTTTTTACCCATTTCAGGCACTATTTCAATGGATTTTCAGCGATCAGGAGATAGGCTTAGGCATAGTGGTATTTCTTTTGAAAAACGCAACCAACTGCTTAAACTAGTTGTGGCGGAGAG
>CAMCYZ010000097.1 GCA_945885545.1 Spirosoma fluviale | reverse complement strand
TTCCACAAAGTATGGCCAAGGTGGAAGAACCAAAAAAGCGAAGTGAGTTAATTCAAAAACGTACTACAGGAGGTAACTCTAACATTTTTAGAGGCGTAATAACAGGTGGTGAGGGTGGCGAACCTATAGCGGCAGTGAAGGTAAAGTTCATCAATAAATGTACCGGTGAGATACAAGAAATGTTTACCAATAAGGACGGTAGTTACGAATTCAAGCGAGACTTGGAGTGCGATTATGAACTTACAGCAATGAAAGATGATTTTGGTTCAAGTTTAGAAATTATAGAAAAGTCTTTTAAGAAAAAACTTTTTGGTAATAAAGTGAAGAAACCAATTATCACTCCAAATCTTTTTGACACCAAATTGTACAGAGTAGGTGACGTCATCAAACTGGAAAATATTTATTACGAAGAGAAGTCATACAAAATCAGAGAAAATGCAAAAAAAGAATTGGATAAGTTGGTAAATACACTCAAAAAATATCCAAATATGATTATCGAGTTGTCTTCACACACCGATACCCGCGGAAATGCCATTACTAACCTACAACTTTCTGAGAGTCGTGCCACTGAAGTTTTTAAGTATATTACTTCAAGAGGAATAGATAAGAGAAGAGTGAAATCTGTCGGCAAAGGGGAGTCTGAACCGCTAAATGCTTGCAGCGACGGTGTACAATGTACTGAAGCTGAACACCAACGCAATAGACGCACGGAGTTTAAAATTCTTAAAATCGAGAAAATTTAATCCTTTTTTAATCTTTCCAGAAAATCTACAATTATCTTGGGTTTTGCTAGCTCGTCTAGTTCCGCCGAATTGTACCAGTCCCCATTTTCAATTATCGGATTAGACTTACATCGTATTTTTACAAAAACAATCTGTTGTCTTTGGTGCGTAAGTATATGACTAATAGTCGGGTAGTTAATGATTTCTTCTGCGTCTATTTTAAACTCTTGAATGCACTTTTCTAGGTTTTCAAAATACTCGAGGTTCTTGCTTTCAACCAAATAAAAGTCGTACATATTGGCCCAAATCTCGTTTTCAGTTCTCTTTTTCAACCAAAGGTGGCTGTTATATTCAAACACAAAATACTGTAGAAACTTATTGCTGACTTTGGTCTTTTTGGCTTTAATCGGAATATTGCCAACGCTTTTGTGTTCAAAGGCCTTACATTCTATGTTTATGGGGCATGCCCTGCAGCTCGGGTTTTTTGGTGTACAAACTATGGCACCAAGTTCCATTACGGCTTGGTTGTAGTTTCCGGCATGCACGTTTTTCATGAGACCTGACGAAATCTCAAAGATATTTTTCTGAACAGTCGGACTGTCTATTGGATCAAAAATTTCGAAGAAACGGGCAATTACCCTGAGAGCATTACCATCTATGGCAGGAACAGACTCATTGAATGCAAATGAAGCAATTGCGGCAGCCGTATATTTGCCCACTCCCTTTAGTTTTTGTAAATCTCTAAAGTTGTCAGGAAACTTTCCGCCAAATTCATCAACGACAACTTTGGCAGTTTTATGCAGATTTCTTCCTCTTGAATAATAACCTAAGCCCTGCCAAAGCCTCAGCACTTCGCCTTCGTTTGCGGCTGCCAAATTTTCAACCGTCTGAAAGTTTTCCACAAATTTCTCATAATAGGGTAATCCTTGTTGAACTCTAGTCTGTTGCAAAATAATCTCTGAAAGCCAAATATAATATGGATTATCAGTGTTTCTCCATGGCAAATCCCGCTTATTTTTTAAATACCAAGAGATAATTTTTTTTGCAAACATTTTGTTTATTGATTTTTTTTAAGTATAAAAATCGTCGCTTAACTACTTAATAACTAATAAATTATAAAAAAAAAGATAAAATTTTTTGTGAGAATTCTCGCTAAATCTCTATCTTTGCACTCTTGAATCTAAATTCATTTAACTGAATAATAATTTTTTAACAAGTAAATTTAATAAATCGTGACGAAAGCAGAGGTTATTTCGATTATTTCGGACAAAACAGGAGTTGACAAAGCAGTTACTTCAATCACAGTTGAAGCATTCTTTCAGACAGTTAAAGACAGTTTGGCAGGTGGAGAAGCCATTTATGTAAGAGGTTTTGGTAGTTTTGTAAACAAAAAAAGAGCAGAGAAAAAAGCACGTAATATTTCTCAAAAAACTACAGTAACAGTTCCAGCTCATTTCATCCCAAGTTTCAAACCTTCAAAAGAATTTGTTGAAGAGGTTAAAACAAATGTAAAATAATTTTGATTTGAACGGTTTGAACAAGATAACGCATTTACTGATATTAATTCTAATAGGAATAGCGAGCTTCGCATTTTTATTTACCAGGCCAAAGTCTGTGGTGAAAGATGTTGCTCAAACCGTTCAAGAATCAAAACCAGACAGTGTCAAGGCCTCAAAGGAGGCTGCACACAAACTTTCAAGAGATTCAGAAAAACTCTTGGTGTCTTTGCAGGCGAAGCTCATAGCTTCAGCTTCTAAAAATGAGCTTCTAAAAGAAATTGCGGAACTATACTCCAAAGAATCGGTTTTTGACAGTGCTGGTTTTTATTTTGAAAAAATAGCTCTAAGTAAACCATCTGTAGAGAATTGGACACTTGCTGGCGATGCTTATTTTCAGGGTTTTAATCTTGCCCTAAGCCCAGTAAATATGGAGTTTTTGGTAGAGAAAACCAGAGCCGCTTACAATAAAGTGTTGGCTTTGCAACCAGCCGATCTGCATGCTAAAACCAACTTAGCTATGAGTTATGTAGGTTCTGATGCACCAATGAAAGCCATAACTATGCTGAGAGAGGTACTTGACCAAGAACCGAAATATATTCCTGCTATAATGAGTTTGGGTGGACTTTCGATGCAGTCTAACCAGTACGAAAAGGCGGCATCAAGATTTCAGAATGTTTTACAAATAGACCCAACAAATGTCAACGCTAAACTCGGTTTGGCTTACAGTTTGATTGAGTTAGACAAAAAGCCAGATGCCAAAGCACTCTTGAACGATGTGTTAAAGCAAAACATCGATGCTGTGATGAAAGATGAAATTACAAAAACTTTGAATAGTTTAAAGTAATCACTATCTTTGCGGTTCGAAAAAAAATCGAATAAAGAATTTTACAATATTATATAAATTTTTAAAGCTATGCCTTGCGGAAAAAAGAGAAAAAGACACAAAATGGCGACTCACAAAAGAAAGAAACGTCTTAGAAAAAATCGTCATAAGAAGAAGTAATTTTTCTTAGAAATACATTTAAGTAAGCAGATATTGTTTATTCTGCTTACTTTTTTGTTCTTTTACAATCTGTTGCTATTCGATTCGTAGCAATTTTTCATGTCATTTCGAATGTTTTTGAATCTTAAAAGCAAATTATTTTTTAAACTTTTAATTCTTACTCAATTTTGAGCAACGAATTATATATTTCAGCCACACCTAAAGGTGACAGAATAGCCTTGTGTCAAGACAAAAGGCTAATCGAATACCATTTTGACGAAACCGAGCATCAGTTTTCGGTTGGAGATATTTATTTTGGAACAGTTAAAAAGGTCGTTTCCGGTCTTAACGCTGCTTTTATTGATATTGGCTATGAAAAGGATGCTTTTCTGCATTATCATGACTTAAGTCCTAATATACAATCTCTCAACAAGTTTACTAAAGATGTTATAGCCAAAAGGCCAGTCAGCCTCAAACTCAAAAAGTTTCATTCAGAGCCTCAAATAGATAAACTTGGCAAAATAGTTGATGTTCTGTCCAAAAATCAACCTATCTTGGTTCAGGTGGTTAAAGAACCAATCTCTTCGAAAGGGCCGAGGTTGTCATGCGATATATCTATTGCTGGTCGTTATATCGTTTTGGTTCCTTTTAGCAATTCTATCAACATTTCTAAAAAAATCACAAGCAAACAAGAAAGACAGAGGCTACATAAGTTGATGTCGTCTGTTAAGCCTGAGAATTTTGGGGTGATCGTGAGAACGGTTGCGGAGAATATGGAAGTTGTGGATCTTCAAAGAGATTTAGAGAACTGTATAGAGAAATGGGAAAATGGTCTTAAGTTACTTAAAAATGCCAAACCTAGAGATAGAATCGTCTCGGAGATGGATAGAGCCGCCTCCATTTTGCGTGACATGCTCAACGATGACTTCGATTCCATTGTAGTTGATACAAAAGAGACTTTTGACAGCATGCGAACATTGCTGCAAAATATCGCACCTCAAAAAGAAAAAATCTTGAAACTTCACAGTGGCAAAACTAAGGTTTTCGAGCATTATGGTATTGAAAAACAACTAAAATCACTTTTTGGCCGCTCGGTAAGTCTTCCAAGTGGAGGATATTTGATCATCGAACACACCGAAGCCCTTCATGTTATTGATGTAAACAGTGGCAACAAATCTACTTCTGAAGTTGACCAAGAAGCCACTGCACTCAGCGTGAATAAAGAAGCTGCCGTAGAAATCGCTAGACAGTTACGCCTGAGAGATATGGGTGGTATAGTGGTGGTGGACTTCATAGATATGAAAAAAGTGGAGAACAAACGTGATGTACACGAAGCTCTCAAAGATGAAATGAAGACCGACAGGTCCAAATATACCGTATTACCTATTTCGAAGTTTGGACTTTCTCAAATTACACGTCAAAGGGTTCGTCCTGAGATGAATGTGGTGACTAGAGAAACGTGTCCTACTTGTAGCGGAACGGGGACCATACAGGCAAGTATAGCAGTTACTGACCTCATTGAGAACAACTTAGAGTATTTGTTGACCAAGCAAAACGAGAAGAAAATCAGCATAATATTACATCCATTTATTTATGCTTATTACAAAGAGGGATTAATTTCAAAACAGATGAAATGGTTCTTTAAGTATAAAAAGTGGATTAACCTCATCAAAGATTCTTCCCTCGGAATGGTGGATTATCATTTCTTGGATTCAAATGGGGATGATATTGAGTTGAATAATTAAGGAATCTCTATCATTAAAAAAGACTTTAATCTTATGGATTAAAGTCTTTTTTGGTTCAAGACAATTGATTTTTGTAACCCTATACATTTTCAATTTCTGAGTATTTCTTTTTAAACAAATACATCAAGCCTCCAAACAACAAAACGGAAACTGCAACGTAAGGCATTGGGATAGTATCTAATTTTTCTATTTCGGGAGAAATCTTCTTTTGATTTACCATGTGCATGAGCACCACGGCAAGGCCGTTATTGAGAATGTGAGCAAAAATGGGTATCCAAATATTTCCTGACCAATAGTATAAATAGCCAAACAAGGCTCCAAGGAACATTCTAGGCAAAAAGCCGTAAAACTGCATGTGAATACCACTAAATATGATAGCCGAAATCCAGATGGCTAAATGGTAGTTTTTGATTCCTAAAAGCAATTTTCTTTGAATTAATCCTCTAAAAATCAATTCTTCGCCAACGCCAGCTATGACAGCAATTACAACCAATGCGACGAACAATTCTATGGGAGTGTCAAATTTTGTAAGGAAATCAGTAAGGGTTTTTGCACTGTCTTCCATACTTTTCATCATCAATTCAAGCCATTCGAGACTGGCCGGGAGTTGCATTTTCTCGTTTAAACTCTGAATCCAGCCACTAAATGGGCTAAAAAACAACTGAATAAGTATCACCAGTCCAAAAATTTGAACTGACGGCAAAGCTCTAAAGCTTAAATCACCGAATTGCTTTTTTTCAACTACATACCAAAACAGTAGGCCTGGCAAAATGAAAGTGAAAATAGAAGCAACACCTTGCGAAAGCATCATAGCCCACCAGCCATTGCTGGAGCTCATTAAAACTTCCATTAGATTTCCTATATTGCTCAGTTCGATACCAGACATCAAAACCATCAAGCCAGCAGCTACTATCTGAGCCAAAACTAACGAAATGAGTAAAATAACGAACAAAATAAGAAGTGAAGTGCCGGGTTTGTTTTCTTTGGCTGTTTTTAAATATTGAAGAAAATCCATAGTAATGTTACTCTACTTAAGCGTTTTAAAATACAAATATGTGGCATTTATCTCTGAAAATCATAAATTTATATACAAACGGTCGTAATTTTGTGGTTCAATAGTTTAGAATGGTAAAAATAGGCAATATAGAATTAGGTGAGTTTCCGCTTTTGTTGGCACCGATGGAAGATGTGAGCGATCCGCCGTTTCGTCAAGTATGTAAAGAAAACGGTGCGGATATGATGTACACAGAGTTTGTGTCTTCAGAAGGTTTGATTAGGAACGCTCACAAGAGTGTTCAGAAGTTAGATATTTTCGAATACGAACGTCCAATAGGAATTCAGCTTTTCGGTAGCGATGTTGATACCATGGCGGAGTGTACCAGAATAGCCACTGGAGCTAATCCGGACCTTATAGACATCAACTACGGTTGTCCGGTAAAAAAGGTGGCTTGTAGAGGTGCGGGTGCAGCTTTGTTGCAGAATGTTCCTTTGATGACCAAAATGACTGAGGAAGTAGTGAAGGCGACACATTTGCCTGTGACCGTAAAAACCCGACTGGGCTGGGACGAAAGTACTAAAAACATCGAGGAAGTGGCCGAAAGGCTACAAGATGTAGGGATACAGGCATTGAGTATTCACGGGCGTACACGTGCTCAATTATACAAAGGTGAAGCTGATTGGACGCTGATAGCCAAAGTAAAAAATAACCCTAGGATTAAAATACCGATTTTTGGTAATGGGGATATTGATTCTCCAGAAAAGGCTTTGGATTATAAAAATAGATTTGGAATTGACGGTATAATGATAGGCCGTGCAGCCATTGGTTATCCATGGATTTTTAACGAAATCAAGCATTTTTTGGCTACCGGAGAGTACTTAGACGCACCAAAAATGGAGCACAGAGTAGCTGCTGCTAGACAGCATTTGAAGTTTTCTATTCAATGGAAGGGCGATATTTTAGGTATGTTGGAAATGAGAAGGCACTATTCCAACTATTTTAGAGGGCTTCCACACTTTAAGGAATATCGCATGAAACTGGTGCAAACTTTGGAAAAAGAAGAACTTTTTGAGACTTTAGATTTGATTTTGAAAGAGTTTCATGGTGTAGTTTTGGAGTCCAAAGCCAAGGTGGTGGAGTATGGTGGGGCGGATTAAGAAATATTGAATAGTTACAATCTATTTAGAAAAGCATCGTATTCTGCTAAAATGTCCATTATCCTTTTCCATCTAATAATGTCTTCATTCCTTTCCATTGAAGAGTGCTGTTTTAGAGAATTATACTTCCTTAAAAAAGAATTATAGCCCATATTATTTTTTTTTGATAATATATCATCTTCGTGCATGTAAATATGATATTTTTCCCAAATAATTTCCCTAACGTGTTTTTTTTCGAAACCATGAATATTTGTAAAATCCCAATAGTTTTTTGAAGAGGTAAAATAAATAGAACTGTGATTTGTAGTCATTTTGCTATTTTTTAGGTCTGTAAATGTAATATTTTTTAAATTTCATTTTCAGTTAAAAGAAAAAAAAGGACATGGTTTTGTAATGACGTCCTTTTTTTATATACTTTTTTACTATTCTCAATCCACCAAAACAGCATCGCCACTCAAGACATCGTTTTCAACGTTCTTGAATTTTACGTCTCTTTTTACCACACCGTTTCTGTACTGTACATTTACTCTGTCGTTTCTATTAGCCACTTTTTGCGACTTGGCTGGTGTCAACATTTGAGGTTTTGCTCCTTCTTCAGCACCTTCGGCTCTATTTGTTGAAAGTTTTGGTTTATTAGTGCTTTGTACGGGAGCAGCTTGTTGGAATCTCATTTCAGCTACATTGGCTTTCATCAAGAAGCCTACTGTTTCGGTATTTACTTTCTTCAAGAAATTCTGGAACAATTCTACAGCCTCAAATTTGTAAATCAGCAATGGATCTTTTTGCTCATAAGAAGCGTTTTGAACCGACTGTTTCAGGTCGTCCATATCTCTTAGGTGTTCTTTCCATTCAGAGTCAATCACGTTGAGAGAAATATTTTTCTCCATTTCTAATATCAACTCCCTGCCTTCAGATTCTACCGTTTTTCTTAAATCTACATAAATAGCTATGTGATGATTTCCATCACCTAAGATGGCCATAAATGGCTCACCTTCCATGGCTTGTCTGTCATTCAGAACATTCTTTAATGCTGGGGTAATGTTTTTTCTGATAGCCTCATTTTTGTGTTTGTAATGTACCTCGGCAAGGTTATACAATTTATGTATCAGTACCGAACCACCTTTAGCAAATTCTACTTCTGAGATTTCAGGTTTCATGCCCAAGCGTTGCATGGCTCTCACCTCAAATTCATCGAAGTTTCCTTGGGTACTTTTTACCAAATCGGCACAAGTATCATATATTATGTTGGCAATATCGAGAGCTAATCTATCACCAAACAATGCATTTTTTCTTCTTTTATAAATGGTATCCCTCTGTATGTTCATCACGTCATCGTATTCAATCAGACGTTTACGCATCCCAAAGTTGTTTTCCTCTACTTTGGTTTGGGCTCTTTCTATTGAGCTGGTAATCATAGAGTGCTGAATAACCTCGCCTTCTTCCATACCCATGCGGTCCATCACTTTAGCTATTCTGTCAGAGCCAAACATACGCATGAGGTTGTCTTCCAAACTAACAAAAAACTGTGAAGAACCCGGGTCTCCTTGACGACCCGCTCTACCTCTTAGCTGACGGTCAACTCTTCGTGACTCGTGACGTTCTGTACCAATTATAGCCAATCCACCAGCGGCTTTACTGTCGGGGGTAAGTTTAATGTCAGTACCTCTACCCGCCATGTTGGTGGCTATGGTAACAGTTCCTGGTTTACCAGCTTCGGCTACCACATCTGCCTCACGGGCGTGTTGCTTAGCATTTAGTACTTGGTGGGGAATCTTTTTGATAGTCAACATTCTACTCAAAAGCTCCGAGTTTTCTACCGAAGTAGTACCCACCAATACCGGACGTCCATTGTTCACCATTTCAAGGATTTCATCCCCAACGGCATTATATTTTTCTCTTACAGTTTTGTAAACTTTGTCTTGTCTGTCGTCTCTAATGATATCTCTGTGTGTCGGTATAGAAATTACATCCAATTTGTATATTTTCCAGAATTCACCCGCTTCGGTTTCAGCAGTACCTGTCATACCACAAAGTTTATGGTACATTCGGAAATAGTTCTGAAGTGTTATGGTAGCATAAGTTTGTGTAGAGTCTTCAACTTTTACGTTTTCCTTCGCTTCCACAGCTTGATGTAAACCGTCAGACCATCTACGACCATCCATTATACGTCCAGTTTGTTCGTCAACTATTTTCACTTTACCATCCATCAATACGTATTCTACGTCGATTTCAAATAGGGTATAGGCTTTCAATAACTGATTTACGGCATGAATACGCTCGGCTTTCGTAGAATAATCTCTGATTAATTCATCGTTCTTCAGGATTTTGTCTTCTTTACTAATATCCATTTTTTCGATGGCAGCCATTTCTATTCCCAAGTCTGGCATTGTAAAGAAATTGGCGTCTGAATCATGTGAAGAAAGAAAATCTAATCCTTTGTCAGTAAGCTCAATTGAGTTGTTTTTTTCTTCTATCGTAAAATACAAAGGGGCATCCGCCTCTGGCATTAATTTTTGGTTTTCTGCCAAATAAATTGCCTCCGTTTCGAGCAAAAGTTTTTTGTTGCCAGTTTCAGATAAGTATTTTATCAAAGGCTTACTTTTGGGAAGACCTCTGTGGGCTCTAAATAATGCCAATCCGCCTTCTTTTTTCTTACCATCGGCAATAAGCTTTTTGGCTTCTACCAAATATCCTCCCACAATTTGCTTTTGTGCCTCCACAATTTGTGAAATACGTGGTTTAAGTGTATTAAAAAGCTCATCGTCGTTTTTCTTAGTCATAGGTCCACTGATAATCAATGGCGTACGAGCGTCATCTATCAAAACGGAGTCAACCTCGTCGACCATAGCGTAGTGGTGCGGTCTCTGAACCAACTCAGTTGGGTCGTTAACCATGTTATCTCTTAAATAGTCGAAACCAAACTCGTTGTTTGTTCCGTAGGTGATACCCGCATTATAGGCTTTTTTTCTTGCAAAAGAGTTTGCCGGATGCACATCTATACAGTCGCAAGTGATACCATTGAATTCAAAAATCGGTCCCATCCACTCGGAGTCACGTCGAGCAAGGTAATCGTTTACTGTTACAATATGAACACCCCGTCCAGCCAAAGCATTCAAGAAAGCTGGAAAAGTAGCTACCAATGTTTTACCCTCACCCGTGGCCATTTCAGAGATGTTGCCTTTGTGAAGTGACGCCCCACCGATGATTTGTACATCGTAATGCTCCATATCCCATTTGATGAGATTTCCTGCGGCCAACCACTCGTTCTTCCAAATGGCTTTGTCGCCTTCTATTTGGATGTGTTGCTTGGTCATGGCCAATTCTCTATCCAAATGACTTGCTGTGACTTCAATAGAACTATTTTCTTTAAATCTGCGAGCAGTTTCTTTTACTATTGCAAATGCTTTCGGAAGGATTTCTAGCAAAACTTCTTCAAGTTCAATATTTCTTTTAACCTCTAATTCGTCAATTTTCTTAAAAATCAACTCACGTTCGTCTATTAACATGTCAGGATTTTCATCAGAACTTGCCCTTAGTGCTACAACATCGTTGTCAATGTGAGCAAGTTTGTCTTTGATATATTGCTGTAAATCGGCCGTTTTTTGTCTAAACTGGTCGTTTGTGAGTCCTGCAAGTTTTCTGAATTCTTCGTTGGTGGTTTCGACATAAGGGCTTAGCACTTTTATGTCTTTATCTGATTTTGTGCCAAAAACTTTGGCAATACTCTTTGTTAAAAAATTGAACATGTTTATATCTTAAGTTCTTAAATGTCTATATTAATGAAATGCAAATTTACTGAATTTCAACGTTTTGTTTACAAGAATAGTACAGCAATTATAAATTTATGGATTTACGGTCAAATTGACATATGGAATTGAATTGTATAATTTATATAAAAACCTGAAAACAAGATATTTGATGCGTATGTAAGTGAATTTTTACATAAAAATAAACTCTGACAAACCGTCAGATAATTCATTTTAATCTTTTCAAATCTCCTGAAAGTGGATATTTTATTACTACTTTTTTCGAAGAAATATTCTCAAGAAGTGGTTTGAGTATCAATTCAGCATTCTTTTTGGTTTGTTCCAAAATATCTGAATCCAAAGCCGTCTTTAGAATTTGTTCCTCGGCTTTTCGGTAAGCTTGGTCTAACAAAACCGCCTCATTCATAAAAGCATAATCTGTTTTGTAGATTTTGGATTTTGAATGGTCAATTTTATGGTAACAAACCTCTGGATTTGGAAGATTTAATATCAAGGTGTCTCCAGAGCTTACCAATTCCTTTTCAGTTATTTTGCTCAAATCAATACAACCCACAGCCTCACCCTGAACTATTAAAATGGCCTTGGGGTCAGGAAGGAAGTCACGGACAATTTCTTGTTCTACCACATCACGGAAGGAATATTTTACCAATTCCATCTTACCTAGACTCACAATTTCCTTAATGACTATATTGTGGGTGGTTTTTACTTCGTCAGCTTTGAAAAAACTCATGGTCTTTACTTTCTCCCAAACAAAAATGCTTAGGAGAATCAAAACAACGTAAAACAATATTTTTATCCAGTTTCTTATCATTTCATTGCAATTCTGAACCGTCTCGCCGAAGCAATACTCATTCCTATTACCAACAAGGCAGTACCCAACCAAAGCAAATTGATATGTGGTTTTTCTAAGGCTTTCAATACAATATACTCTTTTTCGCCTCTACTTATAGCAAATGTAAATTTACCAGTTTCTGGATTTATCGCTAAAAGCTGAGCCCTGATGCCCAATTCACTACTGATCACGGGCTTGCTCCAAACCTCCCTATTTTTTATGGCAAAGATCGGTTTCATGATTCTTTCGCCATCTCTTTCCAATATTCTCAAAGTAGCTTGTGCTGCCACATCACCAGCTTGAAGTGGTAGGCCATCTAATTCATTTACAGGAGAAACTTCGTCAAGAATTGCCACGAAATCATTCAAAAAGAAAGTGTCTTTTATAGCCACAGAATAGTTTTCAGGCACACTCCACTCTTTGTCTTCGTTGGTAGTCACGTAGTTTACATGCGAATAAATGTCTTTGTTCCAATATTTTTTAATGTGTGGCGATGCCACATTTCCCATTTTTTGGTTTATTTGATATCTTGGATAGAAGTTGAAATCTTTCTCTCCTTTCTTCTGATAATTAACCTGATAGTAAGTGTTTTCGGCTTCGTATTCTACGGTGTCACCACGTTTTACATAGAGCTTGTCACCGTCCATTATATCTGCTTTTGCTACACCTTTATAATCGCTTTCAGCAATAGGCTGAATAAATTTCTTTTCTATGTACCCTGGTACGTTTCTGACATCCACAAATTCGCCTCGAAAATCGAGTGTGAAGTCATTTATCTGCGTAGGTCTATTGTAATACAATAATACATTCTCTTTGTTGTCTTTGTCGGTTTTGAATATCTTTTCATTGGCCAAATTTACCGAAATGACTTTTTCGTATGCAGATGAGTACATAATGCCGACCAACATCAATGCCACTCCTATGTGGGTTATGGCTCCTCCCGCAACTTTAAAATTCCCTTTGATGATATCCAAAAGAATAGTTCCGTTGGCAGTTATGGAGAAAATTCCAGCAGTTAATAATATAATGTATTGCCATTGATTTACCCCTGTTACTGTAATGGCAATAGCAGAAAGCAGAAGGGTGATAATCAGTGGATTTAATAATTTTTTAACAGAAAATTTGTCCACTCTTTTCCACCAAAAATATTGAGCAATACCAGTTAATATTACTACTCCAATAAACAGCCACATTTGAAAGGTATTGTAGTGTTTCAATGGATCTGTTGGCATGGCCATATTTAATTTGTAGTTAAACAATTCGGCTATGCTATTATAGACTGGTATTGAGGTAGTTACTGTGATTTGAAAGGCCGCTAAAGTAAGCGTTGTTACACCCAAAAATATCCAGAATTCTGTTGAGTAAGTCGAGATTTCTTTGTTGTCTTTTGGTAAATATTTCCACCTTAAGGCCATTAACAAAATTGCTCCTGAAACAAAAAATAATAGATAAATCAGTAATTGACCAGAGAGGCCTAAGTCCGTAAATGAGTGAACAGATGATGTACCTAAAATTCCGCTTCTTGTGAGGAATGTGCTGTAAAGTATCAAAATGAATTGTGCGATACTCAAAATGAATGTCATTTTAAGAGCTGAAGAACTCTTGCGGGCAATGAGCATGGTATGAATACTGGCTACCAAAACCAACCAAGGTACATAAACCGCATTTTCTACCGGATCCCAACTCCAATAACTGCCAAAATTCAAGGTTTCATACGCCCAAATGGCACCCATCATAATTCCTGTACCCAATATAACACCAGAAACAAGTGACCATGGTAAGGCAACTTTTGTCCAGTCGCTGTAGTCTTTTTTCCATAATGCGGCCAATGCAAATGCAAAGGGAATTAAGGTAGTAGCAAAACCTAAGAAAAGTGTTGGGGGATGAATTACCATCCAATAGTTTTGTAATAATGGATTGAGACCATTGCCATCTTTGGGTACAAAGCTAGGGTTTGTGGTCCAAACAGGTAAGTTTGGCATAGATTCTCTCAATAGTAAAAAAGGCGAACTTCCAAGTTTGAAATCACCAAAAAGAACCGCTCCAACAATCATACTCGTTAAAAAAGCTTGAACGGCAGAGAATATCGCCATCATTGGACTTTCGAAATGTAAAAAAATTTTCTTTTTTGCCCTAAACCAGAAAATCAAAATAACTCCAAGGATAACATTCCAAAACATCCAAAGCAAAAAACTACCTTCTTGGTCCTGCCAAAAACAAGAAATGGCATAGCCCAAAGGCAAGCTAAGCGAGGCATTGTCCCAAGCGTAATGATATTCAAAGTATTTGTTGAAAATGATACTGAAAAGCACTACAACTACTCCAATTACAAAAAGAGTATGAAGAAAGAATGATTTTCGGGCAATTGAACGCCAGAAATCGGAATCTTTACTATTATTTTTGGCACTGATAAAGTAGGTATAAGTGGCAATCAATGCAGAAACAAAAGCCAATATTACCAATATATGGCCAATTTGGCCTAAATATGCTCTGAGCATTTCCGAAATTTTAGTTTTATAAAATGATTACAAATTTACCCTAAAAAAGGTTTTAAAATGAGGATTTATTAACAATTATTACCAGTTTTGTTAGATAATGACAATTTGGATTGATGAGAAAAGTAATTCTTCGAAAGATTTTATCATCAATCATTCTGAAAAATAATCTAAAGAACGAAGAGTATGTCCAAAAGTTAGTTGAAATCTGAAAAGGAAAAGAGGTTCCAAATGTTATATTAATTTTATGGTACGAAACATTAAAAAAATAAACAAAAAGAACCCCATGGACAAAGTTACAAAAATCAATCGAGAAAATTTTAGTTGGCTATTTGAACAGCCAATAGATGTAAAAGTTAGTCTGCTCCAACAACATTTAAGTATTT
>CAMCYZ010000096.1 GCA_945885545.1 Spirosoma fluviale | reverse complement strand
CTGGCCTCGCCTTAGGGATAAATTTTGGTTGGATATTTTCAGTATTTGGGGCAGGTTTATGGGCTGCATCAGAAACTACTTCAACTGGTTTTTTGGGAACAAATTTCGGTTTAGAATCACTATTTGAGGTTGAATTAACTATTTCTTCGGCAGCAATTGCTGCTGACTTTTTAGGGACAAACTTAGGTGTTATTTCTGCCTCAGCATTATTTTTTGCTATTTCAACAGGCTTTTTAGGTAGAAATTTAGGCTTTTCTGTAGGAGCAATATTTTCTGCCTGCATTTTCGAAGCTCCTAACGGCTTCTTCGGAACAAACTTCGGTTTAATCTCTTCTGATTTATTTTCAAGGGCTTCCGCATTGTCTGATGCAGACATTATTGGTTTCTTTGGACTAAAAATTGGTTTTGGTCTTTCAGAGGGTGATTTTTCTAAGTTGGGTTCTGCTGCTTCAGACGGCACAGGTTTTTTTGGAGCAAAAATTGGCTTTTTTACTGATTCAATCTCAGTTTTTACCTCTTCAACAGCGGCCGGTGGTTTAGGTTGAAATGCACCCGGTATTTTGGGTTTGAAAACTGAGCCCGTTTCTGTTTTGGGCGTGGCCTCTGTTTTGGCGAATTTAGCAGCTTCTTTTTCGGCAACAAATTGCTCATAAAGATTTCTTTTTTCCTCCGCTTCTTTTTCTGATAAATTAGAAAAAGCTAAATTCAAAAGACTTACGTCCAAAACACTATAATCATACTCGCTGTTCATGGTGAGGCACTCCGTTGGGCAAACTGTGGTGCAAAGACCACAAAAACAACACTTGGCCAAATCAATGTCGAATTTGGCTGCATGTAATCTCACAGGAGAGCCATCTGAAGTCGTTCGTATCAGTTCGGGAGATTTTATGGCTTCAATTTCTATACAATCAACGGGGCAGATTTTGGCACATTTATCGCAAACTATGCAGTCGTCTATCTCACAATCTAGTTGATATCTGCCGATTTCTGGGACAGAAATGCTCTCGTGGGGATACTGAAGAGTAACAAAGCCTTCCGAAATTTTGAAATAATTTTCGTCTTGAACATTCAAGGCACCTTTGGTTTTTCTTGCCGCCCACAGATGCTTCAAGGTCAGACTTAAGCCCTTGGTCGTGGTTTTGATTCCTCTTTTTATGTTCTGAAAGTAGGTCATGTGCAAATATAGCTTCATTTTGAAACAATTTTAGTAGTTTTGGGAGAAAATTAAAGGATAAGAACCTTTCCAATGGAAAATATACATGCAATAGTCTTGCCTCCAAACATTGCTCTTGATGAGCAACTTTTGGAGCAATTTCTCAGAGAAAATTTTAAAATTTCGGCAGGCAAGAGCTTTTATTTTAGGAAGTTAAAGCAATCAATAGATGCCCGAAAAAGAGAAGTTAAGGTCAATCTGGAAATAGAAATTTCATTAGATATACCTTTTGAAAATACAGAATTTGGTAAATATGACTATCTCAAAAAGCAATTTTCAAAAACTTTAATTATAGTTGGTTCTGGTCCCGCTGGACTATTTGCGGCTCTGAGGTGTCTCGAACTGGGAATAAAGCCAATAGTTGTGGAGAGGGGCAAAGATGTAAGAGCTAGAAGGAGAGACATTGCGGCTATTAATAAAGAACATATCGTAAATTCAGACTCAAACTATTGTTTTGGCGAAGGCGGAGCAGGGACGTATTCCGACGGCAAACTTTATACCCGGTCAAAAAAACGTGGTGATATAAGACGAATTTTGGAAATACTTGTAAACCACCAAGCCACAGAACAAATTTTGGTAGATGCTCACCCGCATATTGGCACAAATAAACTTCCAGTGGTAGTATCCAACCTGCGTCAAACTATTTTGGATGGTGGTGGTGAAATTCATTTTGAAACCAGAATGACTGATGTTCTACTAAAAAAGAATAAAATTTTTGGGGTGCTTGTAAATGGCAGCACAGAAATACTTGCCGACGGTGTCATCTTGGCAACGGGCCATTCAGCCAGAGATGTCTTTCAGTTATTATTTGATAGAAAAATACTGATACAGGCCAAGCCGTTTGCCATGGGTGTAAGGGTGGAACATTCACAATTGTTTGTGGATCAGTGTCAATATCATGCAGATGACAGAGGTTTATTACCAGCGGCGTCTTATTCTTTGGTTGCACAAACTTATTATAACCAAATTCAGAGAGGGGTTTTTAGTTTTTGTATGTGTCCTGGAGGTTTCATTGTTCCTTCTTCTACCGAACAGCATGAATTGGTAGTAAACGGGATGTCACCTTCTAGGAGAGATTCTGTATTTGCTAACTCGGGAGTTGTGGTGGCTGTTAATGAACACGACTGGAAGGAATTTGAGTCTTTTGGTCCATTAGCGGCATTGGAATTTCAAAAGTCTGTTGAGCAATCGGCCTACAGAAAAGTAAGGGAAGCGGTGGGTACTACCAAAGAATTTGTGCAAACCATGCCCGCTCAAAAAATCAATGATTTTTATAAAAGTAAGAAATCGTATAAACTGAACGATACCTCCTATCAGCCGGGCCTTTTAGCCATTGATTTTAATGATTTTTTACCAAAGTCTATTGCTGAA
The DNA here is from genome assembly GCA_945885545.1 of Spirosoma fluviale. GTDB lineage: Bacteria > Bacteroidota > Bacteroidia > Cytophagales > Spirosomataceae > Leadbetterella > Leadbetterella lacustris. The sequence continues at coordinate 12,135 of CAMCYZ010000096.1, read as the reverse complement.
CCGCTGAAGGATGGTTTCAAACAGTTTAGCAAGAAAATGCGTTATTATGACGAAGGCCAAATGATTGGGATTGAAAGTAGGACGTCTTCGCCTGTGAGGATTCCAAGAGACAAAGAAACACTTGAGCATCTCGAAATCGAAAGGCTTTTTCCGTGTGCCGAAGGTGCTGGTTATGCAGGAGGGATAGTTTCCGCTGCAATGGATGGCGAAAGATGTGTGGAAGCATTTGCAAAGAAGTATTTATAGTTTAATTTTTTTATATGTTTGTAATTCACCGCTAAGGCACAAAGACGCTAAGGAATAATCATTTCTATTTGTGTCTAAAATCTTAGTCATGAACGTTTTATTTATCGTTATTTTAGCGTATTTTTCATTATCAAAATATAAACCAACGTGTATTTCGAACCCTTCATTAACTCGCTCACTAGCAAATTAAAAGGTTCTTTACCTGGTGTAGAGTTTCAGAGAAAATTTATGCATGAGGAACGCTTGTTGTCTAACATTCAGCCGAACGAAACCACTCGGCAAAGTGCTGTTTTGGTAGCTTTTTATCCTTCAGATGGAGAAGTTTATCTGCCTTTAATTCTTAGACCCGCCTACGATGGTACCCATGGAGGGCAAATGGCTCTTCCAGGTGGGAAAATGGAATATGCAGATGAGAATTTGGTAAGAACAGCCCTAAGAGAAGCACAAGAAGAAGTTGGCGTGAAAGCCATGGATGTCAATATAATAGGTGAGTTGACCGATGTTTTTATTCCAGTAAGCAACTTTATGGTCAAACCCATTGTGGGATTTCTGGATTATAAACCCGATTTTTTTCTTGACAAAAGAGAAGTTGATAAATTATTTGAAATCAAGTTTTCTGATTTTTTAAAACTTGAAAACAAAGGTATCCGCAGCATAACGGTCGGTAAAAGAAATTTAACTGTACCGGGATTTGCAATTCAGAATCAGTGGATTTGGGGAGCTACAGCACTGATAATTAATGAGATAGTAGAGGTTATTGTTTCTTAGTTTATATAATCATAAATAAGTTTGGAAATTTGTGCCAAGGTTTTTACACCTTCATCGGCACTTTTTAGATTTTTAGAAAGAAGAATTAACACGTATTTTCTTCCATCCGGCAAAAATACGATACCCGAATCATGTTGAACTCCCGTTATAGATCCAGTTTTGTGAGCCACTTTTACACTTTTTGGTAATTGGGCAGGTATAATTTCATTAAACTTCTGATCGAGTAATATATTCATCATCAACGAGTTGGGTGCCTGTGTACGTGCAATATGCTCAAATACTTGTAGCAATCCATAAGGAGTAGTTTTGTTATTTAAACCAGCCTCAAAAGCTTTTTGGTCTTCCACACCCCTCAATACTATGTTTTCTTTAATGTTTAAACTGGTAAGTAGTTTCATCACGTTTTCGGCACCCACTTTGTCTATAAGAATATTGGTGGCGAGGTTGCTGCTTATGGTCATCATTTCATAGGTCAATTCTTGAATGGTCATTTTCTGGCCAATTTTTTTATAAAGAATGTCGTCACTATCGTCAATTATGCTTAAAGAAAATCTGCTTTTATCTACAATACTCTCAAATTCATTCTTTACAAGAATTGAATCCGTAACTTTGAATTTTGCTTGTTTTTCTTGATTAAATACCTCTAACATTACAGGTGTTTTCATGGTGCTAGCAGCATGAAAATACTCGTGGGCATTGATGAAAATGGTGTCGCCGTTATCAAGATTTTTGAAAGCAAGCCCAAAATCGCCTTCGGTTCTGGACATTAATTTAGTGATTGTTTCCTTTAGTTGAATGTTCTTTTGAGCTGAAATATTCATGGATGTAAATAGACAAAGTCCCAATGTGATGAATGTTGATTTTATCATTTTTTTTTAAAATCGAGAAGAAAAAAAACTTAATTATGCAAAAATTATTTAGTTTCGCAACAAAACCAAGAACCAAAAATATGAAAAATTTATTACTCGGACTATTTTTAGTTTCGAATTCAATGATTTCTTTAGCAAATGGCAAAAAATCAATTGATCCCAAAACCGATGCCATTTTTACACAATATTGCTCGAGTTGTCATGGCGAGAAAATAGAGGCGTTTGTTGATAGAAAGTGGAAATATGGTACCACAAAAGCCGAAATTGTTAAAACTATAACTACAGGAGCTTTGGATGCCGGTATGCCTTCATGGAAAAATATACTTTCTTCGAAACAAATAGATAATTTGGCCGCTCAAATTGTCAAAAGCCTTGCAAATGTTGAACAATATAAGTTCTCTTCAAAACCTAAAACCAATGTTTTTCAATCAGGCTCTATGACTATCAAGTTGGATACAATGGCTACTGGATTTGACAGCCCTTGGGGCATTACACAAATGCCTGACGGTCAACTTTTGGTAACTGATAGATCAGGAAAGTTGTATAAAATTGACCAAAATAAACAGAAAACAGAAATAAAGAATACACCGAAAGCTCTTTCGAAAGGACAAGGTGGTTTGTTAGACGTGGAAATTCATCCGCAATATGCCGCCAACGGATGGGTGTATTTGAGTTATTCCAAGTTTAAAGAAGAGGCAGGGGAAACTTGGACTACCACTGCTTTGGTTAGGGGTAAAATTGTAGGGGATGAGTTTACCGAATCCAAAGAGATATTTGAAGCCAGTCCTTACACCAAAACAACGTATCACTACGGCTCAAGAATTGTTTTTGATGGCAAAGGATATCTTTTTTTGAGTGTGGGCGAAAGAGGCAAACATTTTGAATATGCTCAAGGAACGGACAACGATTTAGGCAAAGTGCATAGAATGTACGATGACGGAAGAATCCCGGAGGACAATCCATTTTATGGTAAATCACCTAATAGTCAGACCCTATACACTTTTGGAAATAGAAATCCACAAGGGTTAACTCAGCATCCTGTTACAAAAGAAATCTGGGAGCATGAGCATGGCCCTAGAGGTGGCGATGAGATAAATATTGTTAAGAAAGGTGTCAATTATGGCTGGCCGACTATCAGTTATGGAATAAATTATGACGGAAAACCCATTACTAATCTTTCTAAAAAAGAAGGAATGGAGCAACCGCTTCATTACTATTTGCCCTCTATTGCTCCGTCAGGTATGGCTTTTGTTACAGGCGATAAATATCCATCTTGGAAAGGTAATTTGATCATTGGGTCTTTAAGATTTAATTATCTGGAGAGAGTGATTTTGAAAGACACAAAAGTGTTGGAGAATCGCAAAGAATTGTTGAATGTTGGCAGAATGCGAAGCGTGAAAATGGGCCAGGACGGTTACATTTACATAGGTGTTGAAAACCCAGGAATGGTCTTTAGACTACTCCCTTCGGGCAAGTAATAGTTGATTAATTCTTTTGTGTTAGTACCTTGTTTTGTTTTTAAGTATTTAATTATTAGTATTTTATATGATAAAGTCCTTATTGTTTGTGTCATTTTTTCTTTCCCTATTTGTTGTAGAGGATTTCACTTCTTACACCCAAAATATACCTAATTCTAATGAAAAAATAGAAATGGTAGCCATAAAAGGAGGGAAGTTTATGATTGGAAGTCCTGAAACCGAATCCTCTAGAAGATCTGATGAAGGTCCACAAAAGGAGATTGAGATTGGCCCTTTTTGGATGTCAAAATATGAAACAACCTGGGATACTTATTTGATATTTCAAAACAAAGAACTTGAAACTGAGAAAAGCCTTAAAGTAGATGCTATAGCTAGGCCAACCAAACCTTATGTAGAAATGAGTTTCGGACAGGGCAAAAATGGCGGATTTCCGGTATGTAATGTAACTCAATTTGCAGCTAGAGCATATTGTAAATGGCTTTATCAAACCACTGGTGTTTTTTATAGATTACCAACCGAGGCTGAATGGGAATATGCTGCCCGAGCAGGCTCAAATACTCCATTTTATTTTGGAAATAATCCCAAAGAGCTTGGAGAATATGCCTGGTTTTTCGAAAATTCAGATGGTGCCTACAAAAAAGTTGGGGGTAAAAAACCTAACGCTTGGGGACTTTACGACATGTATGGCAACGTGGCGGAATGGACATCAGATTTTTATGAAGAAAATTATTATTCCAAAGTTTCAACAAAAGACCCCAGTAATTTAATGTTTGAGTTATATCCTCATACTATTAAAGGGGGGCATTGGGATGATGATTCAGATATGTTGCGAAGTGCAGCTAGAAGGCCTTCAACTCCACGTTTAAAACAACGCGACCCCCAAATACCAAGGTCCAAATGGTGGTTGACAGATGCACCTTTCTTGGGTTTTCGTATCGTGAGACCTATGCTTGTGCCCTCCCAAAAGGAAATTGAGGCTTACTTTGCTCTTCCTCCTGTGGACGAATGATTCAGAAGGCTTTATTTTACCACACAGTTTGAAATTTAATTTAAAAAGTCTATATTCGAAAAAAAATATAATTCAACCATTTCAAAAAAAAGTAATATGAGTAATTTTGACAGAAGATCTTTCTTAAAAACCTCTAGCATTGCCTCTGGGGCATTGTTAACGGCGGCACCTCAAATGAGTTCTGCATTTTATGCCTCGGCAGCAGACGAAATTAAAGTAGCACTTATAGGCTGCGGTGGCAGAGGTACAGGTGCAGCATTTCAGGCTCTTTCGGTGAAAGAAAATGTCACGCTTGTGGCTATGGCAGACGCATTTAAAGACAGGGTGGATAAATGTTACACCTCTTTAATGTCTGATAAAAACCCTAAAGTTAAAGCTAGGGTTAAAGTTGCAGAAGAAAATAAATTTGTAGGTTTTGAAGGCTACAAAAAGGCTATTGCTTTAGCCGATGTAGTAATTTTGACAACCCCGCCTGGATTTAGACCAATACATTTCGAAGAAGCAGTGGCACAAGGCAAACACATTTTTATGGAAAAGCCTGTAGCTACTGACGCCCCGGGAATTAGAAGAGTTTTGAAGGCTGCCGAAGAGTCTAAAAAGAAAAACCTCAAAGTAGTTGTAGGTCTGCAAAGACACTACCAGAAGTCGTACCTAGAAACTTACGATAGAGTCATTAATCAGAAAATGATTGGAGATATAGTTTCAGCCAGGTGTTATTGGAACAACGATGGTGTTTGGGTAGTTAAGCGTGAAAAAGAAATGACCGAAATGGAATACCAAATGCGTAACTGGTATTATTTTGTGTGGTTGTGCGGCGACCATATCTGTGAGCAACACATTCATAACATTGACGTAATCAACTGGTTTAAAGGAGGTCATCCAACAGAAGCCATTGGTATGGGAGGTCGTGAGGTAAGAAAAGGCAATGAGTATGGTGAGATATTTGATCACCACTATGTGGAGTTTCAATATGGTGATGGCATGATTCTTAATAGTCAATGCAGGCATCAACCAGGTACGGTTTCGAATGTTTCGGAGCATTTGGTAGGTACTAAAGGCCGTGCAACCGAGGGTAAAATAATGGACATTGCTGGTAATAGTTTATGGAGACACCGAGATGCTGATGATAAAAATCCTTACCAAGTAGAACACGATGTATTGTTTGACTGCATAGTGAACAATAAACCTATAAACGATGCAGAAAATGGAGCTATGGCTACCATGACCAGTATATTAGGCAGAATGGCAACATATTCAGGACAGAAAGTTAAATGGGAAGATGCACTTAATTCAAACGTTAACCTGATGCCTGATAAGTTTGATTGGAACGCCATGCCGAAAACCCTACCGGATAGTAAAGGATTTTATCCTATTCCAGTACCTGGTAAAAACAAAATCATTTAATTGTTACTGACGTAGTTATTGATTTCTGAATGATAAGAATTTCTTTTTTTTTCCTTGTAGTTTTAGGTCTTATTGGAATTTGCACCAAGTTGTTGAAACTCGAGACCTATTTCAACATATTCCTTGGTTTGTTTATTCCAGTTTTGATGGTCTACTACGTAGGAAAAAAAAAGAATCAGAATTTAGATATTGAGAATGCTGTAATAGGCGGTTTGGTTCTGCTTTTTACATCCGATATTTTGGAGCTTAGTTATTTTAAGGATTTTGCATTCAAGGATAAGATTCAAATTGTTCTTCACTTATTGGTTCAGTTTTTATTCCTTAAGGTTTTTAGAAAAGAGGGGGCTATATTGGTGCAGGAATCAAAGGTCGATGTTTTAAAGATCTTTGTTCCTGTACTTATTATTTTTTTGATGTTTGGCTATTTTGTTTTTGAAGAAAACGAAATTGTGAACTATTTCTTAATGATAGCTTTTGCTATTCAACTTGCCATTTTCTTGATTTTAACCATGTTTAGGCCCGTCAATAACTACTCTTTTTATTTCGGAGTAGCTGGTGTTAGTTTTCTTTTACTGTACGGTTTATTTTATTTTTTGTTTTCGTTTGGTCCGAATTATAAAACCTTTTACGATAGAAGTTTTAGTTTTTATGTATTTTCGCAGGTCTTCCTGATTGAGAGCTTCTCAACAAACGTAAAAACCAGAAATGAATAGAAATTTAATCCTTTTTTTATCGATACTCTTATTTTTGATAATCGAGATTTTACTCTATGAGTTTGGCTATTTTTACTTAAACATCATCGCAAAAATTTTCATAGCTGCTTTATTTGTGCATTTTTACAAAACTCAGTGTAAGGGAGGTATTATTTACACTGATAAAATATTTTTAACGAGTTTTGTTTTTAGTTTTCTTGGGGAAATTGTGTTTGTGTACCAAAAGGCCGAAGTTCTGAAGTCAGTACTTTTGTTTTTGTATCTTATTGAGCATCAATTATATATTGTTTTGCTAAGGTATGTCGGTTTTCAGAAAAAGAATATTACTAATCTTGACTTGTTAAGAAAAGGCTGGCCATATATATTATCGGCTTTTCTGTTTTTTGGCTTCTTTCTTATGGAAATTGTTCCGGATTCTACATTCGTTTTAATGATATTTTATGTTTTTCAGTTTGCTATTTTGGGTGCTTATTCACTTATGCTAAATGCCAATTTTGAAGGTAAGCGATACGTCATCGCAGGTATATTTGTGATGGCGGCATCTGACATTATTTCGTCTTGGTATGTTTTTCTCGGTGACTTTTGGTTCGCATATCCAATCATCAGAACAGTGTACATTGCCTCAAAGTTTCTATTGGTTTTGGGATTTGCACTTAATCGAAAACAAGTCATTCCCGACTCTACTAATCATTGGGGAACGGAAGATATATAAAACCAGCAAATGCATCGTCTATCACAAAAAGGCAGCAATATTCTTCTGGGTCTTTGTAGTTTTCCTTAAAAAACTCAGTCGATTCTTCTCCAATCATTCCTCTACTTAAAAACTCTTCAAGGTAGCTAGCTTTATACTCGTAAATGGTCTTAAAGTCTTGTTTTTGAAACAATGTTACCCCAATTTCTACTGATGATTCAGCTAGTATAAAAAACGGATTCTCGGAGTATTTCCGTTTTATAATCTGATAGGAAGCTTCTTTGAGGTGTTCAGACACCTTTATAAAGTCTGATGAAACCTTTCCCATCAATTTCTGATTTATCTCTGGAGAATTGGCATCATCCATCAATACGTTTTCGTTACTATGACTTATCATATTTTTTTGAATTAAAATCTGGCCGATAAAATCAATCCTAGGTCTTTGTATTTTAAATTAAATCTTTTGGCAATATGTAAATTGGTGACGCTGCCTTTGTAGCATACCACACCTTTCATAAACCATTTATTTTGAAAAATCATTTCATTTACCCCTCCCAATCCTTCGGTTTTTAAAAGCACGGGTGTAAAAATATTGCTCAGAGCAATGCTAGCCGTATGAGCAAAACGCGATGCAATGTTTGGTACACAATAATGAATAACCTCGTGTTTTTTGAATATGGGTTTGCCATGGCTCGTCATTTCAGAGGTTTCGCAACATCCACCTTGGTCAATTGCAACATCAATAATTAATGAATTTGGTTTCATTTGACTTACCATTTCTTCAGTTATTACTTGGGGAGCCATGCCTATTTCGCTTCTTAGTGCTCCCACTACTACGTCGGCCTCTTTTATGGCCTGTCCAAGGTTAACGGAATCTATGATTGATGTGAATACTCTACTCCCAACAGCGTATTGTAACCTTTGGAGTCTATATAATTGCCTGTCGAAAACTTTAATATGGGCACCTAAACCCAGAGCTGACCTTGTAGCAAATTCACCAACTGTTCCTGCTCCAAGTATTACCACATTGGTGGGTGGAACACCTGTTATTCCACCGAGTATAATGCCTTTCCCATTGTTTACACTACTTAAATACTCAGTTGCTATCAAGAGAACTGCACTTCCGGCAATTTCGCTCATGGCCCTAATAATAGGAAACTCTCCAACTTTGTCCTCAATAAATTCAAATGCTATAGCCGTAATTTTCTTTTTATTGAGGTTATTGAAATAGGCTTGGTCTAAAGTAGGAAGATTGAGTGTAGAAATTAATGTTGTGTTAGGCTTTATTAAGTCAAACTCATCGATTTTAAGAGGTTCTATTTTTAAAATAATGTCATTTTCGAAAATCTCCTTGTGACTGTAAACTATCTGAGCTCCAGCATTGGCATAATCTAAATCAGAGTAGTTAGCACTTTGGCCAGCTAGTGTTTCAACTGTAACGGACATGCCATTCCTTACTAAAATTGCTACTGCATCCGGTGTTAAGGCTATTCGTTTTTCAAATTCGGATGATTCCTTCGGCAGACCTAGGCTTAGATTAAATTGCTTAGCTTGAATTGCGAACGGAGATTCTTTCGGACTAATGGCCGAGGCCCTCGCCAACTCTTTTAAGGTATCAGTTGCCATATTAATTGATAGTATTTATAGAAATATTTCTGGAAATATTTTGGGCGTGTTCAATCACAATTTCAAGCCTTGGGTGTGGAATAATGCTTTCAATTATTTGCGGCCATTCAATCCAACACATTTTACCGGAGTCGAGGTATTCTTCAAGTCCAAAGTCAAGTGCTTCCTCAACTGACCGGAGTCTGTAACAATCAAAATGAAAAATTTTGTGGTCGTATTCATTGACATAAGAAAAGGTAGGACTGCAGATTGGATCAACAATGCCAAGTTTTTTTGCCAACATTTTTATCAAAGTTGTTTTGCCTGCACCTAGATTACCCTCAAATGTCCAAACGGGGATTTTACTTCCTATTCGAATAACTTCGGCGGCTACTAAAGACATTTCGTCTTCTTTGATTTCTGAAAAATTCAATCGTATTAATTTTTTACAAATTTAATATTTTTACGTGTACCACTTAAGTTTTTAGTTTTTTTTTGAAAACATAGTGTCTTTGATATCAAATGAATTTGCTAAAAATCAGCTTTTTACCTGAAATTGTAATTTCTTTATGATTTTGTAAGATTATATCTACATCCTTAAATATTTTTTGTAGGCGTTTGTATAATAATCATCTAAATTTTTCGGAACTTTGATTTGTATTTTGTCCTCATTACATTCATGCTCGAAAGAAGAAAACCTGTTATTTTAATATTCTTTTATTTTATAGGAATTATCTATATCCTAAGATTATTCTATTTGCAAATATTAGACCCCAAGTATCAATCTTTAGGTGCTTTAAATTCCATTCGTCGTGAAATAAATATTCCGCTTCGAGGACAGGTTTATGATAGAGAAGGGAAACTTATTGTTGCCAACGAGGAGGTATACAACGTTTATGTAACGCCGAAAAAAGTTGTAAATTTTGACACCACCTCATTTTGTAAGCTTTTTAATATAACCAAAAGCTTTTTTGATAGTAGCCTTACCGCTGCCACAGAATATTCTAAAAATAGGCCATCTTTGTTTTTGCGTCAGTTAACAAAAGAAGAATATGCCAGTGTAGTTGATGCGATGATTCAGTATCCTGGATTTACCTTTGAACAGTCCTTTTTTAGGACTTACCCAAGTAAAACAATGGCAAACGCTTTGGGGTATATCGGTGAAATTCCTCAAAAGAATTTTGAGGAACAAGAGGAAGATTACTACCGAAAAGGCGATTATATAGGCCTTTCAGGTTTAGAAAAATATTATGAGAATGAACTTCGGGGTATTAGGGGTGTGAAGTTTACTTTGATGAACGTTAAAGGTGAAGAAAAAGGACAGTATAACGATGGGAAATATGATACTTTAGCGGTAATAGGTCAAAACCTATATACTACGATTGATCTTGAACTACAACAATTAGCTGATACCCTCTTTCGAAACAAAGTTGGCTCTGTGGTAGCCATTGATCCTGCTACAGGAGAAATATTGGCTATGGGCTCTTATCCTACTTACGACCCAAGTTTACTTTCTGGCAAGCAGTTTTCCAAAAATTATGCAGCACTTAGCAGAAATCCAGATAGACCGCTAAATAACCGTGCAATTTCAGCTTTTTATAGGCCTGGTTCAACATTTAAGTTGGTTCAAGCTGCTATAGGTCTAGAAATGGGTGTAATAACACCTCGAACTTCTTTTGTAGGTGCTCCCACAATGTTTAAGTATCACAGCGGTACCTATGAGGCGGCCAATCTTTATAATGCCATACAATTATCTAGTAATCCATATTTCTATAATGTTTTTAGAAAGATAATTGGCAATAATAGTGAAAAGAGTCCTTTCGCACAAGCTAGAGTGGGTTTAGAAACATGGGGCGAGATTGTTTCAAAATTTGGATTCGGTAAAAAATTGGGAATTGACCTTCCGTCAGAAACCAAAGGAGTATTGCCAGACGTGAAAAGATATGATAAGGTTTACGGCAAAAATCAATGGAAATTTTCAAATATCTATTCACTTAGTATAGGGGAAGGTGAATATGGGGTAAATGTGCTCAAACTGGGGAATCTTTGTGCAACTTTAGCGAATAGAGGGTATTGGTTGACCCCCCACTTAGTGAGAAGTACCGGAGTTAGTAAAGATAATATCAAGGGAGTCAAGGTTGAAACCCACCGCACGGATATAAGTCCAAGGCATTTTGAAGAAGTGGTAAAGGGAATGGGCTTGGTGGTTTCTAACGGAACGGGTCGTACGGCACAAGTGGAAGGGATAGAGGTATGCGGAAAAACAGGTACTTCGCAAAACAAAAGAGGTAAGGACCATGCAATATTTATAGCATTTGCACCAAAATACAAACCTAAAATAGCTGTAGCAGTGGTAGTGGAAAATGGTGGATTTGGTGGCGTGGCCTCGGCTCCAATATGTGGACTTATGATAGAGCAATATTTAAAGGGTAAAGTGTCGAGGTTGGCCTACAAAGAACAGGTTTCAAATACCCGATGGACTACAGTAGCTGGCTCATCTTTTTCAAAATCTTTAAAACCTAAAAACACACCTCCAAAACCTAAAAACTGATGGCAAAAGAGATAAATATAAAACAAGGAATAGATTGGACTACTATCTGGATTTATGTGGCTTTACTTTTAGTAGGCTTAATGAATATTTATGCGGCAGTGTACAACGTCGATAATGCGAAATCAATTTTTTCATTAGAACACAACGCTGGAAGGCAAATCCTTTTCATATCTGTGTCCTTTTTGCTTGTTTTGATTATACTTTTTGTTGATTTTAAGGTCTACGATACCTTTGCATATATATTTTATGGCATCTGGATTGTAGTTCTGATAGCGACAATTTTTCTGGGAAGCGATATAAAAGGTTCTAAATCGTGGATAAAATTTGGAGCTTTTTCCCTTCAGCCTGCGGAATTCGCCAAAACATTTACGGTAATGGCCTTGGCAAAGTATCTTAGTACCATGGGAGTAAATGTATCCAAAATGAAGTTTGCCTTTCAGGCGGCTTTGTTTATTTTTGTGCCTCCTATCATCATTATTTTACAGAAAGAGACGGGTTCTGCACTTACTTTTGCAGCTCTTATTATTGTACTCTATAGAGAAGGACTTCCGGGCGTTTATCCTGCTCTTATAATTTCGTCTATAGTCCTATTGGTATTGGCATTATTCTTTCCAAATTGGGTGATTGTTTTGGGTTTAGCTTTGTTGGGAGTGGTGTTTTGGTATTTGTTTCTTAAGCGTTATGAACGCAACAAACAAAACCTACAACGGGTAATAGGTTTGTTTATATTGTTTTCAGGCTTTGTCCTTACCGTAGATTTTATCATTAACAATGTATTGGCTCAACACCAACAAAAGCGTA
>CAMCYZ010000095.1 GCA_945885545.1 Spirosoma fluviale | reverse complement strand
ACAGACAAGTCCTTTGAGTTTGTTATCAAAACACCTCCAACAGCTGTGTTGCTCATAGAGGCTTCTAAAGTAAAGAAAGGTTCAGACCAACCAAACCGTAACAAAGTAGGGTCGGTAACATGGGATCAAGTGAAGGCGATTGCCGAAACTAAAATGCCAGATCTTAACTGCTTTACAATAGAATCAGCTATGAAGATGATAGTTGGTACTGCAGCAAACATGGGCATCACCATCACAGGTGACAGTCCGTTTTAATTAATTAAACAAAATGGGAGTGTTCGGTGACTGAGCGTAGTCGAAGTCACGAAGAACACGTTAATTACCAAAAATTATGGCTAGAATAAGCAAAAAAAGAAAAGAGGCTCTATCGAAGTTTGATGCGACAAAATCGTATAGCTTGGTAGAAGCAGCTGAAATTTTGAAACAAATCTCTTACACTAAGTTTGACTCATCAATTGATATTGACGTTAGATTAGGTGTTGACCCTCGTAAAGCAGACCAAATGGTTCGTGGAGTTGTTGCACTTCCTCACGGAACTGGTAAAACTGTTCGCGTATTGGTTCTTTGTTCTCCTGATAAGGAAGAAGAGGCCAAAGCAGCAGGTGCTGACTACGTAGGTCTAGATGAGTACATTTCAAAAATCGAAAAAGGCTGGACAGATATCGACGTGATTATCACCATGCCAACCGTTATGGCGAAACTAGGTCGTTTAGGTAAAATATTGGGTCCAAGAGGCTTGATGCCAAACCCTAAATCAGGCACAGTAACGTTAGAGGTAGGTAAAGCGGTAACAGAAGTGAAAGCTGGTAAAATCGACTTTAAAGTTGATAAAACTGGTATTATCCACGCAGGTATAGCTAAGGTATCTTTCGATGCAAGCAAGATTGCTGACAACGCTAACGAGATTATCCAAACATTGGTTAAGCTTAAGCCTTCTTCAGCAAAAGGTACTTATGTGAAAGGCATAGCTTTGTCTAGCACAATGAGTCCAGGTATTCAGATTGACAAATCAACTATAATAGGACTGTAATCATGAGAAGAGAAGAAAAAGCACTCATCATTGAGAGTCTTACCGAAAAGTTTGCCAACATTCCTTATTTCTATATCACTGACGCAAGCGGTATGTCTGTTGCTAAAACCAACAAACTTAGACGTCTTTGCTATGACAGAGGTATTGAGTATGTAGTAGTGAAAAACACACTTATCGAGAAGGCACTTGAGACGCTCGACACAGATTACACGGCTTTCAACGAGTCGGTTCTTAAAGGATTCTCAGGTATCATGTTTCACCCTGAATCGGGTAAAGCTGCTGCCAAATTGATCAAGGATTTCTTAAAAGAAAACAAAGACTCAATCAAGCTTAAAGGAGCTTCAATAGACGGTGGATTGTATGTTGGTCACGACCAATTAGACGCTCTAACGAACTTGAAATCTAAAGCTGAAATGATTGGCGAAGTAATCGGATTGCTACAATCACCTGCTAAAAATGTCATTGGTGCATTGCAGAGTGGTGGCAACAAACTGGCTGGTATACTTAAAACTCTTTCAGAGAAAGAAGCAGCCTAATTTTTTTAACCGGATGCCGCAAGGTGCAGCATTCATTTTTTTTAAATATTGTTTATAAAATAAAAATTCTATAGAAATGGCAGATTTGAAAGCATTCGCTGAACAATTAGTTAATTTGACAGTAAAAGAGGTTAATGAGCTTGCAGCTATCCTCAAAGACGAATATGGTATTGAGCCAGCTGCTGCTGGTGCTGTAATGGTAGCTGGTCCAGCTGCTGGTGGTGAAGTTGAAGCAGCTGTTGAGCAAACAGCTTTTGACGTAATCCTTAAATCAGGTGGTGCTAACAAACTTCAAGTTGTGAAGTTAGTTAAAGACCTTACAGGTTTAGGTTTGAAAGAAGCTAAAGAATTAGTTGATTCAGCTCCTAAAGCTTTGAAAGAAGGTATCGCTAAAGACGAAGCTACAGCTCTTAAAGCTCAGTTAGAAGAAGCTGGTGCGGAAGTAGAAATTAAATAATTTCTCGTAAAGCATTTACAATCAGACTCAAGTCAGAACGTTATAGTTCTGGCCGAGTCTTTTTGTCGTTTAAAAAAGGCTCTCTTTTTTAGGGGATTTTTCCCAAATTTGAACCTTTGCTTAACGAAAAAACTTTCGCTAAAAGCTACCAAAAACCACAACATTTAAAACATTTGGAGCTCACACTCCGACAAGACTTTTTACCCGATACACTTCTGTTTTTCGTAGGGCAGATGCAAAGGGGTAAAATCGTTTTTCTTCACTGCGATTTTTTTTGATAACAACATGTACCCACTAGGCTTACTTTGAAAAAGTGAGAGGCATTTGGCCCCCTCTCCACAGGAGAGGGCGGGGGGTGAGGTTAGATTCAAAACAAGTTTTTTAAAATATTTTTCATTAAAACAATTTAAAACCTTGAAATTGACAGAAACCGGAAGGAAGTCCTTTGCAAGCGTTCAAGCCGTACTTGAATATCCTGACTTCTTGGATATCCAATTGCAATCGTTTACTGAATTTTTCCAGATTGATACACCAGCCGAAAGCCGTAGAGCTGAGGGTTTGTATCAAACATTTATGGATAACTTCCCGATTGCAGACTCGCGTGAGAACTATGTTCTTGAGTTCGTTGATTACACCATCGACCAACCAAAATACTCTGTAGATGAATGTATCGACAGAGGCCTAACTTACTCAGTGCCATTGAAAGCAAAACTAAGATTGCTTTGTAATGACTCTGATAATGAGGAGTTTGAAACTATCGAGCAAGAAGTGTTCTTGGGAAATATCCCTTACATGACTGGCCGCGGTTCATTCGTAATCAATGGTGCTGAAAGGGTAATTGTATCGCAATTGCACCGTTCACCAGGCGTGTTTTTCTCTATGAGTAAGCACACCAACGGTACCAAACTTTACTCTGCAAGGGTAATACCTATGAAGGGTTCATGGATTGAGTTCTCTACTGACGTAAACAACGTCATGTATGCTTACATCGACCGTAAAAAGAAATTCCCAGTAACTACGCTACTTCGTTCGATTGGCTATGGTACTGACAAAGATATCTTGGATTTGTTCGGTTTGTCAGAAGAAATCACTTCTACCAAAGAAAACCTTCAAGCAGTAGTTGGTCGTAGATTAGCCGCGAGGGTTTTGAAAACTTGGACGGAAGACTTCGTGGACGAAGACACCGGTGAGGTGGTTTCTATCGACAGAAACGAAGTGATTCTTGAAAGAGATTCAGTAATTTCTGAAACTGACGTTGAACTTATTCTTGATACGCAAGCAAAATCTGTGATTCTTCATAGAGAAGATGCTAACGTATCGGAGTTTAACATCATTTATAATACACTACAAAAAGATAGCTCAAACTCTGAAAAAGAGGCTGTGGAGCAAATCTATCGTCAATTGAGAAACACCGAGGCACCTGACGAAGCTACGGCTCGTGAGATTATCCAAGGTTTGTTCTTCTCTGACAAACGTTATGACTTAGGTGAGGTTGGTCGTTACAGAGTAAACACCAAGTTGAGCCTTGATACGCCTTTGGAAACTTCGGTTTTGACCAAAGAAGATATCATCTCTATCGTTAAATATTTGATTGGTCTTATCAATTCAAAGGCGGTTGTCGATGATATTGACCACCTTTCAAACAGACGTGTACGTACGGTAGGTGAGCAGCTTTCTGGCCAGTTTGGCGTAGGTCTTGCTCGTATGGCCCGTACCATCAAAGAAAGAATGAACGTTCGTGACAACGAAGACTTCAAGCCTGTTGATTTGATCAACGCCCGTACTTTGTCTTCAGTAATCAACTCATTCTTTGGCACCAACCAGCTTTCTCAGTTTATGGATCAAACCAATCCATTGGCCGAGATTACCCACAAACGTCGTCTTTCGGCTTTAGGACCAGGCGGTCTTTCTCGTGAAAGAGCAGGTTTTGAGGTTCGTGACGTTCACTACACGCACTACGGTCGTCTTTGTACTATCGAAACGCCAGAGGGTCCAAACATCGGTTTGATTTCTTCGCTATGTACTTATGCGAAAATCAACTCAATGGGTTTCATCGAAACACCATATATGAAAATAGACGGTGGCAAAATGACTGGAACTATCGAGTACCTAACAGCGGAAGAAGAAGATGGTAAGCACATTGCGATGGCAACTGCCGATACCAAAAACGACGGAAACTTTAGTGTGGACTTGTTGAAATGTAGATTTGAAGGTGACTTCCCATTGAAGCGTCCTGAAGAAATCGAATACATGGATATTGCTCCAAACCAGATTGTATCTATCGCTGCTTCGATGATTCCTTTCCTTGAGCATGATGATGCCAACCGTGCCTTGATGGGCTCGAACATGCAACGTCAAGCTGTGCCTTTGTTGCGTCCAGAAGCTCCAATTGTGGGTACTGGACTTGAAGGTAAATTGGCTCGTGACTCTCGTACTTTGATTGTTGCTGATGGTGAAGGTGTTATAGAATACGTGGATGCTCAGAAAATTGTAGTTAACTACGAATGGTCTGACAACCAAAGACTTGTAAACTTCGATACAAACATGAAGACTTACAACCTTATCAAATTCAGAAGAACCAACCAAGATACTTGTATCAACTTGCGTCCGATTGTATTGAAAGGACAAAAAGTTAAAGCAGGCCAAATATTGGTAGAGGGATATGCTACACAAGGTGGTGAGCTTGCACTTGGACGTAACCTACAGGTTGCTTTCATGCCTTGGCAAGGATACAACTTTGAGGATGCTATTGTAATTTCTGAAAAAGTTGTTCGTGACGATATCTTTACTTCGATTCACATCGAAGAGTTTGACCTTGAAGTAAGAGATACAAAACGTGGAGAAGAAGAACTAACGGCTGAGATACCTAACGTATCTGAAGAAGCGGTTAAAAACCTTGACGAAAACGGTATCGTGAGAACAGGTACGCACATCAAAGAAGGTGATATCTTGATTGGAAAAATCACCCCAAAAGGTGAGTCTGATCCAACTCCAGAAGAGAAACTTCTTAGAGCCATCTTTGGTGACAAGGCTGGTGATGTGAAAGATGCTTCGAAAAAAGCATCTCCTTCATTAAGAGGCGTAATTATCGACACCAAATTATTCTCTCGCCCTACAAAAGAGGAAAGAGTAAAACACAAAGAGGAGTTGAAAGTATTGGCCAAAAGCCACAGCAAGGCGTTGATGGGGCTGAAAGGCGTCATGATAGACAAAATGGTAGCTCTTTTAGACAATGAAACTTGTAATGGAGTTAAACATAAATTTGGAGAAGAGTTAATTTCTAAAGGTGTTAAGTTTAATAAATCTAACATCTCGAATAATTTATTCCCAGACAAAAACCCATTTGTTGACGAAAGTTCATACAACGTTCCAGAAGAAGCAAACCTATTGGGCGACATTATTTTGGAAGGATGGGTAAGCAATGAAGAGACAAATTCTTTGTTGGTTTCATTGGTTAAAAACTATTTGACCAAAAGAAGCGAGCTTATCGGTATTTACAAGAGAGAGAAATTTGTACTTGAAGTGGGCGACGAGCTTCCAGCAGGTATCGTGAAATTGGCCAAAGTGTACATCGCTAAGAAACGTAAGTTGAAAGTGGGTGACAAGATGGCGGGTCGTCACGGTAACAAAGGTGTGGTAGCAAGAATCGTTCGTGACGAAGACATGCCTTTCTTGGAAGACGGAAATACCATGGACATCGTTCTGAACCCACTTGGTGTACCTTCAAGGATGAACATCGGTCAGCTATATGAGGTAGTCTTAGGATGGGCAGGTAGAAAACTTGGCCGTAAATATGCTACTCCTATTTTTGACGGAGCTTCTGCTGAAGAAGTAAATGCGGAAGTAAAAGAAGCAGGTTTGGGCGAGTATGGACGTACGCAGCTTTACAATGGTCTTACAGGCGAGCCTTTTGACCAAAAAGTAACGGTGGGTATCATGTACATGCTTAAACTAGGTCACTTAGTTGATGATAAAATGCACGCTCGTTCTATAGGACCATACTCATTGATTACGCAACAACCATTGGGTGGTAAAGCTCAGTTTGGTGGTCAGCGTTTTGGAGAGATGGAGGTGTGGGCTCTTGAGGCATTTGGTGCATCTCACGTACTTCGTGAAATCTTGACGCTTAAGTCAGATGACGTGTTGGGTAGAGCTAAGGCTTACGAAGCTATCGTAAAAGGTGAAAACCTTCCGAAGGCAAGTATTCCGGAGTCGTTCAACGTATTGGTGCATGAACTAAGAGGTCTTGCATTAGAAATCACTCTTGTTTAATTAAAATATATCATTTTCATTAAAAGCATTAGAAAATGTCATTAAAGAAAAATAAAAAGCTAAACAGCGATTTTAATAGCATAACCATCAGTTTGGCCTCTCCAGAATCTATTTTGGAAGGGTCTTACGGTGAGGTTACGCAACCCGAAACTATCAACTATAGAACCTACAAGCCAGAGATGGGCGGTTTGTTTTGTGAGCGTATATTTGGGCCGGTAAAAGACTGGGAATGTCACTGTGGCAAATATAAAAGAATTCGTTATAAAGGAATTATCTGCGACCGTTGTGGTGTAGAAGTTACTGAGAAGAAAGTGCGTAGAGAAAGAATGGGCCACATCGAATTGGTCGTTCCGGTAGCTCACATTTGGTATTTCAGAAGTTTGCCTAATAAGATTGGATATATCCTAGGTCTTTCATCTAAAAAACTTGACCAAGTTATTTACTACGAAAGATATGTAGTAGTACAGGCCGGTATCAAAGAAGAAGACGGTATTACCAAAATGGAATTCTTGACAGAAGAAGAATATTTGGATATTTTGGATAAGTTGCCAAGAGAAAACCAAATGCTTCCTGACGAAGATCCAAACAAGTTCATCGCCAAAATGGGTGCTGAGTCGTTGTATATGTTGCTTTCGAGAATCAAATTGGACGAACTTTCGTACGAATTGCGTCACCAAGCAGCTACTGATACATCTCAGCAACGTAAAGCCGAGGCTTTGAAAAGACTTAAAGTGGTGGAGTCATTCAGAGATTCACGTACCAGAATAGACAACAGACCTGAGTGGATGGTAATCCGTATGGTGCCAGTTATTCCGCCAGAATTGCGTCCTTTGGTTCCTTTGGATGGTGGTCGTTTTGCTACATCTGACTTGAATGACCTTTATAGAAGAGTAATTATCAGAAACAACCGTCTGAAAAGACTGTTGGAAATCAAAGCTCCTGAAGTAATCCTACGTAACGAAAAACGTATGTTGCAAGAAGCAGTAGATTCACTTTTTGACAACTCACGTAAAGTAAACGCCGTAAGATCAGATGGTAACCGTGCCTTGAAATCACTTTCAGACATGTTGAAAGGTAAGCAGGGACGTTTCCGTCAAAACTTATTGGGTAAAAGGGTTGACTACTCTGGCCGTTCGGTTATTGTGGTAGGACCAGAGCTTAAACTGCACGAGTGTGGCCTTCCAAAAGACATGGCTGCCGAGTTATTTAAGCCCTTTGTTATCAGAAAACTTATAGAAAGAGGAATAGTTAAGACGGTAAAATCTGCTAAGAAAATTGTAGATCGCAAAGATGCAGTGATTTGGGATATTCTTGAGAACGTATTGAAAGGACACCCAGTTATGCTTAACCGTGCTCCTACGCTTCACCGTTTGGGTATTCAGGCATTCCAGCCAAAATTGGTGGAAGGTAAAGCTATCCAATTGCACCCCTTAGTTTGTACAGCCTTCAACGCTGACTTTGACGGTGACCAGATGGCTGTACACGTACCACTAGGTCAAGAGGCAGTAATGGAAGCTTCAGTATTGATGCTTTCGTCGCATAACATCCTTAACCCTGCCAACGGAGCACCTATCACGGTACCTTCTCAGGACATGGTTTTGGGTCTGTATTATGTTACAAAAGGGAAGCGGTCAACACCAGAAGAAGTAATTGTTGGTGAAGGAAAAACCTTCTATTCTTCGGAGGAAGTAATAATAGCTATAAACGAAGGGCAACTTTCGAAGCATGCTTTTATTAACGTAAAAACTAAAATAAAAGACGAAACAACTGGTCAGATAGTTGAGAAAATTATCGAAACTGTGGCTGGTAGGGTATTGTTCAATCAGTGCGTTCCTGAAAAAGTTGGTTATATCAATGAGCTTTTGACAAAGAAAAAACTTCAAGGAATTATCGGTAGAGTATTCAAAGAAGTAAGTTTTGCTCGTACGGCTCAATTCTTGGATGAAATCAAAGAATTAGGATTCCAGTCGGCCTTTAAAGGTGGTTTGTCTATCGGTTTGGGAGATATCATGATTCCAGAAGAAAAACAAGCATTGATTGAAAACGCTAGAGGAGAAGTAGAAGAGGTTCAAAACAACTATATGTTTGGTATCATTACTGAGCGTGAGCGTTATAACCAGATCATCGATATCTGGACACGTGTAAATACAAGGTTGAGAGAAACTTTGTTGCGTCAATTAGAAGACGACCGTCAAGGATTTAACCCTGTATATATGATGATGCACTCTGGAGCCCGTGGTTCGCAGGAGCAAATTCGTCAGTTGGGTGGTATGAGAGGTTTGATGGCGAAACCACAGAAAAACATTGCGGGTTCTGTAGGTGAAATCATCGAAAACCCAATCCTTTCTAACTTTAAAGAAGGTTTGGACGTTCTTGAATACTTTATCTCAACACACGGTGCACGTAAAGGTTTGGCCGATACCGCCCTAAAAACTGCCGATGCTGGTTACTTGACTCGTCGTTTGCACGACGTAGCCCAAGACGTAGTTATCAACGAAGTAGACTGTGGTACTTTAAGAGGTATCAACGTGTCGGCTTTGAAAGAAAACGACGACATCATCGAGCCATTGTCAGAAAGAATTCTTGGAAGAGCTTCAGTACACGATATCATTGACCCTATCACCAAAGAGTTAATTTTGGTAGCGGGTGAGGAAATCACGGAAGAAATAGCAGAAAGAATTGACGAAACAGCGATAGAAACTATCGAAATTCGTTCGGCTCTTACTTGCGAAACCAAAACTGGTGTTTGTGGTAAATGTTATGGTAGAAACTTGGCGTCAGGTCGTATGGCCGATGTGGGTGAAGCCGTAGGTGTTATTGCATCACAGTCTATTGGTGAGCCGGGTACTCAGCTTACACTTCGTACGTTCCACACTGGTGGTACTGCTATGAACGTGTCTGTTGAAGCCAACATCAAAGCCAAATTCAACGGTAAACTAGATTTTGACGATATCAGAACAGTAGAATCAATTGACAAAGAAGGAAATCCTGCTACCATCGTTATTGGTCGTAGAGGTGAGGTGAGAATTATCGACGAAGCTACTAAGCAAATCTTGATTTCTAACGTCGTTCCTTATGGTTCAACACTACAAGTGAAAGACGGTCAGAAAATAACCAAAGGAGATGCCATCTGTCACTGGGATCAGTTCAACGCCGTTATCTTGTCAGAATTTGACGGTACTGCTGCTTATGACTCCATAGAAGAAGGTGTTACTTTCCGTGAAGAAGCCGATGAGCAAACTGGTTTCCGTGATAAAGTAATTACAGACTCGAAAGACAGAGCTAAAAACCCATCAATCATTGTTAAAACGGCAGACGAAGACAAGGAATATAACCTTCCTGTCAATGCTCGTTTGATGGTAGAAGATGGACAACAAATAAAAGCGGGTCAGATTTTGGCCAAAATACCAAGAGCTATCAACATGAACCGTGACATCACGGGTGGTCTTCCAAGGGTAACCGAGCTTTTCGAAGCACGTAACCCTTCTAACCCAGCTGTGGTTTCTGAAATCGACGGTGTAGTATCTTATGGTACTATCAAGCGTGGTAACAGAGAGATATATGTGGAGGCAAAAGACGGTACTAAGATCAAGTACATGGTGTCGTTGTCAAAAATGATATTGGTACAAGAAGGTGACTTTATCCGTGCAGGAGAGCCGCTTTCTGATGGAGCCATTACGCCTTCAGACATCTTGAGAATCAAAGGGCCAACCGCCGTTCAGGAGTACTTGGTTGATGAAACTCAGGCCGTATATCGTCAGCAAGGTGTGAAAATCTCTGATAAACACATTGAGGTGATTGTACGTCAGATGATGCAGAAAGTTGACGTTCTTGACGCTGGTGATACGATGTTCCTTGAAATGCAAGCCGTTGACAAATGGACTTTCAGAGAGGAAAACGATAGAATCATTGACAAGAAAGTAGTTATGGATGCTGGTGCATCTGAAAACTTCAAACCTGGTCAGATCATCACCAACCGTGAGTTTAGAGACGAAAACGGTAGATTAAAACGTGAGGACAAAAAACAAATGACTGTAAGAGATGCTCAACCGGCTGTATCACAAGTGATATTGCAGGGTATCACTACTGCGTCCTTGGGTACTGAGTCGTTTATATCTGCGGCATCGTTCCAAGAGACCACCAAGGTATTGTCAGAAGCTGCCGTTAAAGGTAAGCGTGACGACTTGGCGGGCTTGAAAGAGAACGTTATCGTGGGTCACTTGATACCAGCAGGTACGGGTCGCAGAACCTATCAAAACATACAGGTAAACACTGTAGAAGAGATAGAAGCAGCCAATGCCCGCAGAATGGCCGAGCCACGTAAGAGAGAATATGTAGATTGATATAATCTCGAAACGATATAAAAAAAATCCCCTTCGGAGCAATCTGAAGGGGATTTTTTTTAGAAAAAGATATTTTTTATTACAATTTTTCTACTATTAAACCAACATTTAACCCACATTGCTCAAAAAGCTCAAAATTGAAGCTCAAAAAAAATAATTTGCCTTAAATTTCAATTATTTTTAGTCAAAACCCTGTCATTTTAGAGGTTTCGATTTGCTATATTATTAATAATGAGCATTTTATATTTCAGAGATTTGGTTTGTAGTACACAGGGGAGTTGACTTAGTGGTCTGATTAGCAGTACCTTTGTTGCATGTATTTCAAGTCATCCTGTCGAACCAATCCAGAAACCAAAAAGCTGGACAGCTATTACAGATTAGTGGAGAGCTATCGTAATAGTTCAGGACGTGTGTGCCATAGGACAATTTTAAATATAGGTTTTTTAGACGAAGATATAAGCCCAGAAACTTTGAATCTAATTGCTCGCAGACTTACAGACATGTATCAGCAGAAAATGTCTATTTTTCCGGAGTCAGACCCAATTGTACTAAAGTTAGTCACTGAATTTTGGAACAAAATTGTCAAAGAACAGCGTCTTGACCTGACCTTATATAACAAAGACAGTCGTATGATTGATGCCGATACGATACGTCATAACAATATCAGAGAGATAGGTACAGAATGGATGTGCTATAACACTTGGCAGCAACTTGGGATTGATAAAATACTGATAAACAATGGTTTTAGTGAGTCGGACGTACAATTAGCCCAAACACAAATTATAAGCCGAGCCGTTTATCCAGGCTCAGAACTGGCAACATCGAAATGGATAAAAGAAAACTCGGCAGTTACCGAATTGACAGGTTATGACATAGGCAAAATCAATAAAGATCGCTTATATAAAAATGCTCTTAAACTCAATAAAATACAAAAAGAACTAGAAGAGCATCTTTCAAATAGAACCAATGAACTGTTTGACATTCAGGACAAAATCGTACTATATGACCTTACAAATACCTATTGGGAGGGAGAAAAACGCAACAGTACTTTGGCCAAGTTTGGAAGAAGTAAAGAGAAGCGTTCAGATTGTAGATTGGTGGTGTTGGCGTTGGTAGTCAATATTTATGGGTTTATTAAACACTCATCCATACATGAAGGCAGTTTTTCAGACAGTCAAGGACTGGACAGAGTAATACAAAGCTTAGACAAAACCACGGGAAGCCTCAGACCACTTATTGTACTTGATGCAGGCATAGCCACTAAGGAAAACCTAGCGTTAATACGAAGCAAAGGCTATCATTATTTATGCGTAAGCAGAACCAAACTAAAGAACTATAAATTTGACCCAGACAGCTTGGTAACTCACTTAGAGACAAAGTCTAAGAAAAAAGTAATTCTAAAAAAGATACTCACAAACGACAATACAGACTATTGCATAGAAATAAATAGTGAGATGAAAGCTCTCAAAGAACGGGGAATGCAAAGGCAGTTTGAGGAACGTTTTGAGGGTGAATTAGAAAAAATAAAGACTTCTATACACAAAAAAGGGGGAGTAAAACTCAGTGACAAGGTAAATCAAAGAATAGGTCGAGCCAAACAAAAATACCCTTCAGCTCAAGGAAGGTACGACATTAATCTCACTTATGACCCTACCAACAAAACAGTCGTCCAAATGAGGTGGTCACTCAACGAACAAAAGGAAAGACAGCTCAACGATAATCTAGGAACATACTTCATCAGAACAAGTATGAATATGAACGATGAAGTAATGGTATGGAACGTCTACAATACCATAAGAGAAATAGAAAGTACCTTTAGAACCTTAAAAACCGATCTGGATTTACGCCCCATTTACCACAAAAAAGATGAATCAACCATTGCTCACCTGAATCTGGGCTTACTTGCATATTGGCTAGTAAACACAATCAGATGCCAATTAAAAGGCCACGGAATAAACAATTGTTGGACAGAAATAGTACGAATAGGAAATACACAAAAAGTAATTACTACATCAGGCTACAACAAGGCTGAAAAAGAAATAAAAGTACGCAAATGCTCAGAACCTGAACTAAAGCTAAAAACACTTTACCATGCTCTGGATATAAAAAACAGACCTTTTACAAAAATAAAATCTGTAGTACACAAACCGAAATCCAAAAATCTACAACTGCCTAATAAAGGGCTACTTAGCACCGCTTAGTACGCAATGTGGGTTAAGTTCCTAATTTTATCATTTTTCACTTTCAGCAGTAGTTTCAATGCCATTATTACCATTGAATAGTTGGTAATAGCCCTAAAAATTTGGCTGCATCAAGCAATGATTTAAAAAATAAAAAACTCGACTACCTTAAGGCTCCTTTAATTTCTATAAATTGAAATTGAGGAACTGAATTAGATTTAATAATAATTGATTCAGAAATTTTATTTAAAACATCTTCTTTAATATCTATTGTAAAGGATATTTTTTTAGTTTCCCAAGGATACAATACAAAGGAACTATCAGAAATAACTGTGCATAAATAATTAGGGTGGACATTTGTCACTTGAATCGAATGCCATCCTTCATTTTTTATAATGATATACTCTATTTTGGATTGCCCTTTCTTTACTATTCCCAAATTAATTTGTTTTCCACTTACTATTCTTAATTGTGATTCCTTTGTTATGCAGCTCGAAACTACAATTGCTAGAACTAATATAATTTTATTCATTATTTTCTATTTTTTTTATATAATTCTCTCTTGAACTAACATATGTGTTGTGTTCAATGTCGGGGAATCCTTCATTCTCATATTTTACTATTAAGGACTTATCAATAATAAATTCTTTTGGTAATTGTATAACTCCCATTTCTTTAGAAAAGACTGCGGTCGAATCATACAAGGTGAGAAAATTATTATTTTCAGGAAATTTTTTTGCGGACTTCTTGAACGTTTGAAAATTATCTGGATTCCCAGTATTAATATTTAAAAATATAATATCCTTCAAGTATGTTTTTTTTTGAAGTTCCACTAAAAAAGGAATTTTTTGAAAACAGTAGCTACATGAAGAGTCCCAAAAATTAATAATTAGAATTTTATTTTTAAGACGACTGAAGTCTAAAACATTTCCATTTTTATCGTACAAAGAATCTATTTTTTTTACTTCTTTTCGATAAGATACTTCTCTGTCAACAATTATTTCGTTCAGATTTGGAAGAATCCAGCTCGAGGATAAAATGGCTAGTAATAAAAGTAAAACGATTCTTCCGTTAACAATCTTTCCCGATTTCAGACCAATGAAGTATGCTAAAAAAATAAAAATTAAAACAGTTGGTGAAATTATTTTTGTACCATCAAAGTTAATTTTAAGTCCATACAATTGTATAAATAAAGGTAAACCAAGAGCAAAAAGGATATTGAAAATAGAAAATTCATTGTTTTTTTGAAGCCATTTAACGATCTGTCCTAAAAAATAAAAAAGGAATGTTGCAAATATAATAGGGTATATAATTTGACGAAAAGAAAAAGAATATTGTAAAATAAATGTAAAAACTAAACTAGTTAAGAAAATAACAAGCTTCTTCATCTTTGAAAATGTGATTTAAAATATTAATATTCATCCACCACCATTGAAAGGTGGTGGATAAATTAATTGATTATTGTTCAATAGGAGTATAACTACAAAGGCCGTTACAGTTTTGAAGCCAAAAATCTCCACAGCCAAAGTTGGATTCTCCACATCTTGTTTTAGCACATCTTAAAGTGCCTGCTGTATTACTACAATCATAGACGTTGTTTCTTGTGCAATCACAGTTGCTAGTACTTACTTTAGCATTCTTTATTGTGTTTAGTGAAGTTTGTTCACCTTTTTTATTCAATGGAAGATTGTTCAATTCCATAAAATCATCTACAGTGAAGATGGATTGACTTTTTTTTCTCCATTCAGGAAGTGTTTGATTAAGGAAAGTTGCTCTCGCCAAATTTTCTTTCTCAGCAAATATTATAATAGTCCCAATAGTTTAGACAGATACAATAATAGAATAAATTATTATTATTGTTTTAATGTTCCTTCTTTTTCTTTTTTGCTTCTTTTTTCTTTGTTAATAAAATAGGATAAATGTTGATAACTAGGCTGATTTTTATAAACTT
>CAMCYZ010000094.1 GCA_945885545.1 Spirosoma fluviale | reverse complement strand
CGAAGGGCGGGCTAAAGCCGCCAACAACGTTGTGAAACTGGACACCTAGGCATTTACCCTGAGGGTAATCATCACCAATAACTGTTTTAGAGATTATAGATTAGATTTCTTTCAAATTGGCCGTCAGTATTCGGTAGAGATCTATATTATGGTTGTTATCAAGACAGTAAAATAGTAATTACTAAAGGATTTTATCTGGATTCGTCAAGGATAAAAAATTAAATGAACTGGTGTCTTTGTATTTTTCTTTATTTAAAGTAAAATAGAAAGCACCTTTCTTTGAGAAACCCTTTTGTTTTTCATCCGTTTTGGTCAGAATATTTGTGCTGAGTAGTTTTCTAGTAAAATTCCTTTTATCAAATGTAGTATCGAAAATGGCTTCGTATAAGTTTAGAAGCTGAGGCAAAGTGAATTTATCGGGCAGTAATTCGAACCCAATGGGGTACAGAGAGGCATTAGCTCTTAAACGCTCAACCGCTAAGGAAACCATTTCTGAGTGGTCAAAGAGTAATTCAGGTAACTTTTTTAACGAAAACCACTTGGCATTGATTTTATTGGTTAGCTTGTGGTCATAATCTACAATATTTATCAAGGCCTTATAAGTAACGGATACAGTACGCATTACGGGGTCCCTCTTGGGGTTTCCAAATGCGGCTAGTTGTTCAAGATAGACGTCTTTTAGGCCAGTATGTTCAAATAAAATCCTATCGGCGGCTTCATTTAATCCCTCAGTTTCTTGTAACCAACCACCCATTAGAGACCAAGTCTCCTTATTTTCCTGAAGTCCCCTTTTTACAAGTAATATTTTTAATTCTTCGCCGTCAAATCCAAAAATTATAGAGTCGAGTGCCACCAAACACTTGGATTGTTTATTATAAAGATCGAGCATAGATATGTTTTTTTACAAATTAATAAAAAAAAATCGGACAATACATTTTACTTTTGCTAAATATGATTGAAGCCAAAAAAGTAAACTTTGAATATTTAGAGAGTTTTACCCTCAAAAACATTAGTCTTAAGGTTCAAAAAGGTAAAATTCTGGGTATAATTGGCCAAAGTGGTTCAGGAAAAACCACCTTATTGAAGTTATTGGCTGGTTTAAAAGAGCCAAGTTCGGGGCAAATAACTATCAATGGAACTACTTTAGAGCCGCCTTCAAAGAAGTTAATTGCTGGCCACAAGCAAATTAAGATGGTCACCCAGCAAAACACACTTTTTCCAAATGTCAACATTTCGGAGAACATAGCTTATGAAGTAAGGTTTTTTGAAAAAAAATATCAAAATCAAAGAGTTAGTAAATTAGCTAAAGAATTAAATATTAGTCATTTATTAGGTAAATTCCCACGGGAACTATCTGGTGGAGAAATTCAACGAGTAATGCTAGCCAAGGCCATTGCAGATGAGCCGCTTTTATTGTTACTAGATGAACCATTTGCTAATCTTGACCCCATAATTAAGAAAAAAGTTATGCTCAATCTGCAATCTGTTCTAAGAAATGAAGAAATAGCATGCATTTTTGTGACTCACGATATCCATGACGCATTTGGGATGGTAGATGAGCTTTTTATCATTAAAAATGGCAGGTTGGTTCAAAAAGGGACTTCTGAAGACATTTACAATTCTCCCAAAAACAAATATGTAGCTTTACTTACTGGCGACGGTTTCATGTTAAAGTCGGGAGAGCAGGAAGTTTTTGTTAGAGCTGAAAATATCGACATTAACCCATCGGGTGTATTCGAGGCAGAGGTTATAAACAATATTTTCAAGGGTGCTTTTTATGAAACAATTCTTGATTATAATTCTAATACCATTTATGCTTTGAGTAAAAACATGTTTGAGATTGGACAGAAAGTCAGATTTGACCTAAGCTCAGTCATCCACTTTGATTAGAATGGAACTGCTATTTCTTCCGTACCCATTATAATCCAAACCGTAACCTACCACAAACTGATTTTGGATTTCGAAACCAACATAATCCAACGGAATAGGCACAAGCATAGCCTCAGGTTTATGCAAAAGCGTGGCAATAGAAATACTTGCGGGATTATGTATTTCTAGGGTCTTCATCAGAAAGTCTAAAGTCCGCCCGGTATCCACAATGTCTTCCAAAATAACCACATGACGGCCTTCGATTGGTTGGTTTAAGCCAATCAATTCCTTCATTTTTCCTGTTGATTCGGTATTTTGATAAGAATGTATTTTGAGAAAACTGACTTCGCACGGTATGGTGAGTTTTTTAAAAATATCGGCAATAAATAGGAAAGAACCGTTCAGGATTCCAAGAAATATGGGTTTTTTGTTCGCAAATCTTTCGTTAAGTTTATCCGAAATATCATCCACTCTTGCTTGAATTTCTTCGCTTGTAATTAGTTCTTTGAACTTCAAATCTAGTACCTCTACCATATTTCTTTTTTTCATGTAAAATAAAATAATATTTTGTTAACAATCGGCTTTTTGGTAAATGAAATTTTAAATTTCTCTAATTTTGTCATACAATTATTGATTACTAGTTTTCGTTTTCTTCAAAATTATACGCATTGAAAAAAAGGCTTTTTGTAATACTCTTCCTTACTGCACATTTTACTTCATTTGGGCAGTTATTTTCGTTTTTAAATACCAAAGAAAAACCTAAGGCCGAAATGTTGCTTCTTGATAGAGGTGTGCAGATAAGCACTACCGCTGCTGTCAATAACATGTACAATTTTAATTTTTCGGAGGCTGAAAAAGAGTATAAATGGTTAAAAGTTAAATATCCAGAGCATCCCTTGGGAGACTTTATGCTCGGACTCAACGAATGGTGGAAAATAGTTCCTGATACCAAACAGGAGCGATTTGATGACCAATGCCACTCTTATATGGCCAATGCCATTGACCTCGCCGATGATATGTTTGATAGGAATAAGAAAAACAAAGAGGCTGCATTTTTTCTTTCGGCGGCTTATGCTATAAAAGGCAGGCTTTATGCTGAGAGAGAAAAATGGGTCAAAGCGGCTTGGGCAGGAAGGCAATCTATAAAATATTTGGACTACAGTAGGGGCGAGGAAAATATAAATCCAGAGTTGCTTTTTGGAGATGGAGTTTATAATTATTATTCACGATGGATACACGAGAACTACAAATCTCTGAAACCATTGTTGACTTTTTTCAGAAAAGGGGATAAAGATTTGGGTATTAAGCAATTGGAAAACGTTGCAAACAATGCCTTTTATTCAAGAATGGAGGCTAGATATTTTTTGATTCAAATTTATGCTGCTGAAAATCAGTCGGCTAAGTCGTTGATATTGGCCCGTCAGATGCACACTTTGTACCCCAACAACTCGTTTTTTCATAGATATGTGGCCCGAAATAGTTTTGCCTTGGGTAGGCTAGATGAAGCTGAAGTTTATGCCAACGAACTAATGGCAAGGTTGGACGAAAAGCAATATGGCTATGGTGATAATGACGGAAGATATGCAGCTTACATATTGGGATACATCAATCAAAATTATAAACGAAACGACATTCAGGCTAAGTTTTATTACCAAAAGTGTATCAATTATTCACTGAGTAACAATACCAAAGAGTCGGGGTACTATGTGGCTTCTAATTTGGCTTTGGGCTCTATTGCCCTGAAAGAAAATGATAGCAAGGCTGCTGTGGAATATTGGGCGGAGGTTTTAAAAAACTCAGAAAAGAATTCTAGTTCTTATCAACAAGCTAAAAAATCTCTAGAAGATCTTACTAAAAAATTAAAGGCACAAAAAAAAGGGAAAAAGTAATTCTCCCTTTTCTCTGATTCTTTTTGCCTTAAACATCAAGGTATTGGAAGTACCTTCGTGTTTTTGAAGGTTGAAAGAATTACCATGGTTTGGGTGCTCGCAACAACTTCTATTTCATTAATGGTTTCCATAATTAAGGTCTGATACGAAGCTATATCTTTTGCTATAACTTTCAATAAGAAATCACATGATCCCGTAACGTGGTGACATTCAATTATTTCCGGAACGGCCTCTATGGTTTTCACAAAAGACTCTGTAATAGACTTTCTGTGTCCGGAAAGCGTAACTTGTACAAAAGTCATTACACCGAGACCTACCTTTTCGCGGTCTATTTGTGCATGGTAACTTTCTATAATTCCTGTATTCTCTAGTTTTTTAACTCTCTCTAAGGTAGGTGCTGGTGAGAGTCCTATTTCTTTTGAAAGTTGGGCATTTGTGATTTTTCCGTTACTTTGAAGTATTTCTAAAAGTTTGTGATCGATTTGATCTAATTTACCGACTGCCATTTTATGTTTGATTGATGATTTCAGAATTTTATTCTGTGTAAAGATAGTATTTTATGTTAAAATTTTAAATTATTTAAATAGGCTTCTTTATTTTGTAATTCTAGCAAAGTCTTTTTATTTAAATATTAATATTTTTAATTAAAATATTGCAAAAAAATGAATTAAATCGCAAGCTCAATTTGTGGGTTCCAAAAAACTTTTTTAAAGTTTTGTATTTGATTGTCTTTGATGGTAATTCCTTCTGATTCAAGCAGTTCTTGCATAGTGGTTGGAGTTTCGAAATGCATTTTTCCTGTCAATAGTCCATTTCGATTGACTACCCGATGTGCCGGTACATCCACTAAACCATGTGCTGCATTCATGGCCCAGCCCACAAGCCTTGCACCGGTGCTGAGGTATTTGGCTATCGCTCCGTAGCTGGTGGCTCTTCCCTCCGGTATGAGTTTCACTACCTCATAAACTTCCTCAAAGCTTTGCATCCTCTATTTCTTTGACCAGCTGCTTATACCATGCTTCACCGTAGGCTCTTATGAGTGGCTCCTTTAGGAATTTGTAAACCTCTACACCGAGTTTATCACCCAACGCACAGGCGTCTGAACAAATACTCCATCGGTCATAGTTGATGGCATGGTAGCTCTCGTATTTAGTGATTCTAATAGGGTATAGGTGGCAAGAAATTGGTTTTTTGAAATCAATGACCCCGTCGTTATAGGCTTGTTCAATACCGCATTGCAGGATTCCTTTTTTATCATATATGGCATAGGCACATTCTTTCTCATTGATGGTTGTGGTGGAATAGTCACCTTCCCAGTCTTTTATGTATTTGCCCTGTTCTTCTATTGCTTTTATACCCTCTGGAGATAAGTAGGGTTTTATTTTTTCAAAAATTTCTTCCAGTATAGGTAGTTCTACTTCCTCCAATGGTGCTCCTAAATCTCCTTCTACACAACACGCACCCTTGCATTTTGCTATGTCGCAGACAAAAAACTTGTCAGCTACATCATCGCTAATACAGGTGTCTTCTATTAAAATCATTCTTATTTTTTTATAATAATTTTAGATCCAACCATGATGTTATTATCCGCCATGTTGTTCCATTTTTTTATGTCGCCCACATTTGCGTCATACTTTCTTGAGATACTGTATAAGGTTTCTCCTTGAGCTACAGTATGATATTTTGTGCCTGCTGAACTGGCCGAAGCCTTTGGCGTTTCTGTAGCTGGCTTCGGTAAAGTACTGCTTGAGCTTATTAAGGATGAAACAACTAACTTCTGACCCAAACTAATGCTGCTGTTATTAAGGTTGTTCCATTTTTGAATTTGACCTACTGTAATACTATATTTTTTAGAAATGCTAAAAAGAGTCTCACCAGCTGCTACGGTATGCATCTGAAACTTGGCGGCTGCTGTGGTTTCCTTAAAAGGAGGTTTTACTGTAACCAGTTCCTCTTCACCAATGGGTTCATTTACAATAGGTTTCTTTTCTGGCTGTGTTTTGGTCAGAACTTCTTCTTTGGTGGCAATTGTTGATTTACCAACTGTCAATAATTGATTTACTTTTATAGATTCAGTTGGACTGATTACATTCATTTTACGAAGCTCGTTCACGGTAAGACCGTATTTTTTCGCAATTGAGAATAGCGTCTCACCTTGTTTTACCATGTGTTTAGTACTAATAGTTTTGGTTGGTGTGTTCTTTATTTCCTCAACTTTTGAAGGCGGTGTATTTGTAGGTAGTTTGGTGTTGTTTTTAGGTTCGAAAATATCGTCATCTATTTTTAAACCATCAGGTTTTACCTCATCAGGTTTTGTTTTAGCTTTTGTAATCTCTTTTACCTCAACAGGTTTTGTTTCGGCTTTTGTAAGCTCTTCGTGGTTTAAAATGTCTTTTGGTTTTTCAATTTCTTCGTATTTCTTCTCTGCATTAGGTGTGGTTTCTATTGATACTTCCTCTTTTTGTGTATAGTTCTCTTTAACAGGCAGACTTTCTTTTTCCTCTACGGACTCGTTTATTACCTCAATGGGCTGATTTTTAGGTCTGGTTTTTTGTAGCCATATCACGCTACCTGATTGTAGCTTTTGAGAATTTTTCATTCTATTGTATTTCAAAAGATATTTTAGACTCAAACCATACATCTGAGAAATATCCCACATGGTTTGTTCGCCACGTATAGTGTGAAAAGGAACTTTGGCTTTTTTGTTTTTTTTCTGCAAATAATAGATACTGCCTTCTTTTGTAAGGTCCCTATCTGTCATGTTATTATAAGATAGGAACTTACCTATTTTAATCTTGGCTTTGCTCGATAGCTGTGCTACTTCTTCTCCGCTTTGAGCAAGTATCCCTTTTTTGCCATTTATTTCATAAAAAATTGGATCATCTGGAGAGGTCGAAACCATGGTGATTCGTTTTAACTGGGGAAAATCCACCTCGACTTTTCTCGCATCTAAACGTTTTTGAATTTTACCATTGATTTCCTCTACATCTTCATTTTTTGACAAAATCAATACATTGTATAGTTTGTCTTCCTGAATATTAGGTGAATAAAGCCACTGGTTATATTTTTTGAGTTCTGTAATATCAGTTGTAAGTTCTACGGCTATTTCGGCCAAAGTTTTTCCTTTTGTGGGATATTCAATGAATTTTCTTGGCGAATCTTTTAATCTATTCAGACGGTGCTCGTAGGCAATTCGATGTGCCAAAGCTTTTATCAAATATGGATGCGTATTCTCATCGAATTTTATTTCGCTTGCAAATGACCAATCAACGGGGATTTTATCAGATGCTCCTTGAACACCTAGGTTGTATGCCAACAAACACGAAATCCAGTTTTTAAAGATTAGGTTGTTACGTTTCATGTATAACGCAGCAGCTTTAGTCGAAAGATGGATGTTTTTTCTATCGTCTTGATTATTGTCTATTTTTAGACCCACTTCTTTGGCTGTGGCTTCTTTGAATTGCCAAAAACCTACTGCGTTGGAGCTTGAAATTGCTTCAGAGAGTAATGAACTCTCCATTACTGCCAAATATTTCATGTCCTCAGGTATATCTTCTTCCTCCAATATTTTTTCAATAATCGGAAAATACCACTGCATTCTTTCCAATTTCTGATCTAGAAACCTATTTTGTGGTGTTAGCAGATTGTTAACCTCTGTCTTTACCGCTTTTAATGCCTCTGGATTGAGTTCTACGAGGATATTGGCAAATTCTATTTTTTTAGGAGTTTCTGGAATACTTATTTGGTTTTGAGCATTCGTAAAGAATAGGGTAGGATAGATAAATAAGAAAGCTAAAATTTTTTTCATTTTCATTTTATTTTTCTGGAGACAAACAAGCCGTCTCTTATGGGTAAAAGCACATTTTTAGTTCTACTATCATTATGCACGTAGGCATTAAATTCTCTTAAAAGTTTAGTGGTGGTATCGTTTTTGCTAGTCTCCGCCACTTTTCCGTCCCAAAGGACATTATCGCTTATTATCAGGCCTCCAATTTTAAGTTTATCAATGACCAAGTCATAGTATTTGATATAATTTAGCTTGTCTGCATCGATAAAAACTAAATCAAAAATAGTATTTAAAGTTGGTATGACTTCCAATGCATTCCCCATTTGTAGGTCTATTTGCTCTGATAGTCCTGCCAAGTCTATATTATGTCTAATTCGCGACTCTAGTTCCTCGTCAGCTTCAATGGTAATTAACTTGCCACCCTCTATTAAGCCTTCAGCTAAGCAAATAGCTGAATAACCTGTATAAGCTCCTATCTCCAGGATATTTGCAGGTTGTAAAATCTGCGAAATCATTGAAAGTAACCTACCCTGTAAATGCCCCGATAACATACGAGGCTTTAGTAAATTGGCATGAGTATCTCTACTTATTTGCCTTAATACTTCAGACTCGGAGCTACTGTGGTTCTCACAATACTCGTTTATTTTGTCGTTTACCATGATCTCTTGTTGCAAAAATAAAAATATTATTTTGTAAATTCCAAATTTATTGTTAATATTATATTTTCAGAAAAAAATGAAAGTCATTATTTATTAAAAAAGCCCCGAAAGGCTTTTATAATTTTATTTAAAGTGTTCTTTTCAATTCTCTAATTTCAAAGCTCTCAATGATGTCATCCACCATGATATCGTTGAAATTTTTGATACTTAAACCACACTCATAACCGTTCTTAACTTCGGCAACGTCGTCTTTAAAACGCTTCAATTGAGCTATTTCGCCCTCATGAACTACAATACCTTCACGTATGATTCTTACCTTATTGTTACGCTTAACATAACCGTCAGTTACATAACATCCTGCGATAGTACCTACTTTGCTTATTTTGAACACTTCACGTACTTGAATATTACCTGTTACCACCTCT
Organism: Spirosoma fluviale; assembly: GCA_945885545.1. Lineage (GTDB taxonomy): Bacteria > Bacteroidota > Bacteroidia > Cytophagales > Spirosomataceae > Leadbetterella > Leadbetterella lacustris. The sequence goes on along the minus strand of CAMCYZ010000094.1, from coordinate 6,262 downwards.
TCTTCTTTCGGTGCCAACATTCCTTCCATCGCCGCTTTTATTTCGTTAATAGCATCATAAATAATAGAATAGAGTCTTATCTCAATTTGTTCTGAGTCTGCTATTCTTCTGGCATTGTTCGAAGGTCTGACTTGGAAACCAATTACGATAGCATCAGCAGCTGAGGCCAAAGTAACGTCAGATTCAGATATTTGACCAACCGCTTTGTGAACAATATTTACTTGAACTTCGTCTGTTGATAGTTTCAATAATGAGTCAGACAAGGCTTCTACTGAACCGTCCACGTCACCTTTCACAATAACATTGAGTTCTTTAAATGTTCCGATGGCCTTTCTTCTACCAATTTCATCCAAGGTAATGTGTTTCTTAGCTCTTATACTCATTTCTCTATTGAGCTGTTCACGTTTGTTGGCTATTTCACGTGCTTCTCTATCCGATTCCATGATATTGAACTTATCACCTGCTTGTGGTGCTCCCGGAAGACCCAGTATCTGAACAGGCTGAGACGGTCCGGCCTCCTTCACTCTTTCACCTAGAGAGTTTACCAAGGCTTTCACTCTACCGAAGTATTGGCCAGCCAACATAATGTCTCCTATTTTCAATGTTCCGTTTTCTACTAAAATAGTTGAAACATAACCTCGCCCTTTGTCTAGTGAGGCTTCTATTACTGTTCCGAATGAGTTTCTGTTCGGATTAGCTTTCAAGTCAAGTAATTCAGCTTCAAGTAGAACTTTGTCCAGCAAATCGTCTATACCTAAACCTGATTTAGCAGATACCTCTTGCTCTTGGTATTTTCCACCCCAACTTTCTACCAATATATTTTCTTTGGCCAAATCTTCTCTGATTTTGGCAGGATTGGCGTTAGGTTTGTCTATTTTGTTAAAGGCAAATACGATAGGTACACCAGCATTTTGAGCATGGTTGATGGCTTCTTTAGTTTGAGGCATTACGCTATCGTCAGCAGATATCACGATGATTACAACGTCGGTAACTTTCGCTCCCCTAGCTCTCATAGCTGTAAATGCCTCGTGACCGGGCGTATCCAAGAATGTTATTGATTTGCCTTTGTTGGCTCCTTCTTTCATGGTTACTGAATAGGCTCCAATGTGCTGGGTGATTCCTCCGGCTTCACCTGAGGCTACTTTGGATCTTCTGATGTAGTCAAGTAACGAGGTCTTACCGTGATCTACGTGTCCCATAATGGTTACAATAGGAGCACGGTGTATCAAATCCTCTTCCTTGTCTACCATTATTTCAGTGTCGAAAGATACCTCTTCTTCCGCAGATATAAATTCTACGTCAAAATTGAACTCTAGGGCTATCATTTGGATAGTTTCAGCATCCAATCTTTGGTTGATTGATGCAAAAATACCCATTTTCATACAGCTAGCTATAACTTCATTTACTGAGACATTCATGAGGGAAGCCAATTCTGATGCCGAAATGAATTCGGTAACTTTTAATGTGCCGCTTTCCTCTAATTCTTGCTGATCCAATGCATCCTGAGCCTCAGCACGGTTTCTGCGTTTTTCTTTTCTGTATTTAGAACCAAACTCGTTGCCTTTGTTTTGCATTTTAGACATCGTACTCTTGATGTTGTCTTTTACATCATCTTGAGAAACCGATTCTTTCCTATTTCCACCTTTCTTGAAGTCTTTTTTACCTCCAGTGCTTCCGCCACCTATTTGGTTTTGGCTAGGTGCAGGACTAGGTTTGTTGTCTGTATTTGCCCCACCTGTAAATGGCGGTTTTGTACCACCAATATTTGGTTTTTGAGGCGAATTTGGGGTATTAGGTCTCCCAGAACCAACGGCCTTCGGATCTTTTCTGAAGTTCTCAAAATTCGACTTCGTCGTATCACCCACTTTTTCACCGCCTACTATAACTCTCTTTCTTTTACGTTTTTGTTTTAGTTCTTCTTTGGTAAGTGGCTTTCTCTCAACTGGAAGTTCTATTTTACCAAGAACTTTAAGACCTTGAAGCTTATCTCCTTGTGCTTTGATTAGTTTTGGAGGAAGAATTTCCTGAATCTCATCCTCTTCGAGTATAATTTTTACTCTAGGAGTTTCTTCTTCTTGTTCTAAAAATACCTCTGCGATGATTTCTGCTAGAACCGGTTCTTTTGGCTCTGGTTTTGATTCAACTTTCGGAAGCTCGGCTATTGATTCACTTTTGGGTTCTTCTTTTGCTAAGGCAACTTCCTTAACTTCCTCAACAGGTTTCGAAATTTCAATATGTTTTACCTCCTCAATTGGAGCAGGCTTTTCTTCAGCCGCTACCGGAGTGATTATCACAGGCTCTGTTTTGTCCAATGACGTTTCTACAACAAGTTTAGGAATCGGCTCAAGCTTGGGAGCTTCTTGTTTCACTTCTGGAATTGCGTCTATAGGAACAATTTTGGCTGGTCCTTTACTATTTAGGTCTATTTTGCCAAGAACTTTTGGCCCTTGCAAATTGTGTTCTATCTTGATAATTTCGGGCTCGACTGGTTCTTCTCTGAAATACAGTATTTCGTCATTCGACTGAGTCGGTGACGAAGTTTCTGCGGATGAACCTGACGTCGAAACGCCTCCCATATCTCCTAATAGTTCTGGAGAATGTAGTTCTTTTGATAAAACCTCAAGTAAGTCAAATGAAAGTTTGGCGTTGGGATTATTATCAATACGATGCCCTTTTGAGCTCAGAATCTCAATAATGGTAATTGTACCTACGTTAAGTTTCTTGGCCGCTTGGCTAAGTCGCATCATTTTTTCTTCTGCCATAAATTTTTCTTAAATTTTATAATAACAATTGTAATCTATTGTGGTTTAGTCTTTTACATATCAATCAAATTCTTTTCTTAGAATATCCAATACTTCGTCAACAGTTTCTTCTTCAAGTTCTGTTCTTCTCACAAGGTCGGCTTTTCCTATAGTCAATACAGACTTGGCGGTATCCAATCCGATTTTTCGGAATTCTAACAATATCCACTCGTCTATTTCGTCAGTGAATTCCATCAAGTCCACGTCTTCTTCTTCTACAACACCTTCGATGTCTCTGAAAACGTCTATTTCTAGCCCGATTAATTTCGAGGCTAATTTTATATTTAATCCACCCTTACCGATGGCAAGAGAAACCTGGTCAGGCTTCAAAAACACTGAAACTCTTTCGTTGTTTTCGTTGATTCTGATATTACTAATTTTTGCAGGGCTTAATGACCTAGAAATTAACAAGTTGGTATTGTCAGTCCATTGGATGACGTCAATATTCTCGTTTTCAAGTTCTCTCACTATAGAGTGAATTCTTGATCCTTTCATACCCACACAAGCACCTACTGGATCTATTCTATCGTCAAAAGATTCTACTGCAACTTTGGCTCTTTCACCTGGCTCTCGTACTATTTTACGGATTGAAATCACACCGTCTTGAATTTCAGGGATTTCCAATTCAAATAAACGCTCTAAGAAAACAGGCGAGGTTCTTGAAAGTGTAAGTTTAGGATTTCCGTTGTTGATTTCTACTTTGTGTATGATGGCTCTTATGCTCGTACCTTTTCGGAATCTATCTTTTGGTATTTGTTCACCTTTTGGAAGCGAAAGCTCGTTGCCTTCTTCGTCCATACAAATCACTTCTTTGCCTAAAATCTGGTAAACATCAACCGTTACCAATTCGCCAACTTGATCTTTGTATTGATCAAAAAGCATTTCTTTTTCTAGGTCTTTAACTTTTTGAATCAAAGTCTGACGAGCAGTTTGAACAATTCTTCTTCCGAAGTCTTCGATTTTAACCTCTTCAGCTACTTCTTCGCCAATCTCAAAATCAGGTTCTATTTTTTTTGCCTCAGTTAAAGGTATTTTGTCGGTATCCCAAATATCCTCTGAGTTATCGTCAACTATTTCTCTTGTTCTCCACATCTCTAAGTCACCACTTTCGGCGTTTAGGATGATGTCAAAGTTGTGGTCGTCGCCATAAGCCTTGCGTATCATGGTTCTCAGCACATCCTCAAGGATGGCTATCATGGTTGGCCTGTCGATGTTTTTTTCTCTTGCAAACTCAGCAAACGATTCAATTAAATCTCCACTATGCATACGTGTCTATGTTTTATTTAAATGAAATGACAACTTTGGCTTCTTTGATTTTCTCAATCAATAAAGTTACCGTTTCAGGTTTTATTTTCTTTTTTGCTTCGGGTTCTAGGGTTATTTTACCTTCTGATACTTTGGTAAGCGTTCCTTTTATCTCGTTTAAGTCGTCTAAGGTCACTTTTAAAGTTCTACCTATATTTTTTGTGTATTGTCTTTCAAAATTCAGCGGACTATCTGCTCCCGGTGATGAAACTTCCAAAACAAAGTCTACGTCGATGATTTCCTCTAATTCACTACCTAATTTGCGACTCACCTCACCACATTCATCTATAGAGATGCCTTCATCAGAATCAATAAATACTGTTATTTTTTTTCTGATTTTGGAGTCTGAAACAACAACATCAACCAAATAAAAATCCGTATTGGAAATTATTTCGTCTAAAAATTTAATTACCGCTTCTCTAAGAGCCATCTAAAAACTTACAAATCTATGTTGATTACCAACAAAAAAGGAGGTTCTATACCCCCTAATTCTTCTTTTCGATGCAAAATTAGTCTATTTTTTGTAAATTTCTATGCATTGTTTAAAAAAACAATTTAAAATATCGCTTTTGTATTGAAGCATTTATGAAACTTGAAATTGTGGATTTTGGTTTTTCGCCATACATTTTTTCGTTTCCTTAAAATTTAGCTTTTTACTTTAAAAAAATGCGTCCATAATAATTAACTTTTCTTGCTTTTTTTAAGTTATATTATTAAAATAGTTTTTTAAATGAAAGACTTTGATTTAAAAACTGTGTTTTTCTCAGGTCTCTTTTCCTATTTTCACACACTTTGGCTATAATTGCACTACTATTAATTATTTTACTTTTTGAGCATACTCAATTTTATTAAAAAATTCTTTTTTCTGATCAATATCGCTTTTGGTCTTTATTCGCTTTTGGTGTATCAGTTGGTTTTGTCAGCTGACATTAAACATTGGCTTGCAGGATTTTTAATGCTCACTTTTCCTTTGGTACTTGTTGGTCATTTGTTTTTTATGTTGGTTTGGGTTTTGGGAAAGTCTGCGAAAGCTCTGCTTTCTTTGTTTCTTTTGTTGATTACCTATTCGATTCTCGATAGAACTCTTAAAATTAACCCACCTGACATAAAACCCAATCCTCCTTTTACGTTTTCGTTGCTGAGTTATAACCTGATGTATGGCGACTATCATCAGTTTGTGACGGGCACTAATACGAAAACTGCCGTGGGGCTTTCAAATCTGATGGATACTTTAACGTCTGATGTTAAGTGTTTTCAGGAAATGTACAATACCGAAAAATATCATGAGTTTGATTTGCTCAGGAGGATTTCAAAGCGTAACGCCTATTATGTTTACATGCATTCAAATACCGAGAACGATAAGGGGCAGGGAGCTATCGGCTTAGCTATTTTTAGTCGATTTCCTATCATTTCAAAAAAGGAAATGTATTGGCCACCGAATAACAACGGAATGCTGTCTGCTGATATTGTCGTTGGTAATGACACCATTCGGGTAATAAATGCCCAACTGAAATCTATGGGCATAAGAGTACAGAGGATTTTGAAAAAGGATAATAAAATAGACAGAATAGAAACGCGAAACGTACTCAGTAAGCTCAAAGGAGGTTTTGAGGATAGAGGCTTGCAGGTGAATTTGTTGGAAAATTGGATATCAGAAAGTCCGTATCCTGTGATATTGGCGGGTGATTTTAATGAATTGCCCTACGGATATGCTTATGGTAGAATACGGAAAAAACTTCATAATGCTTTTGAAGAAACAGGTTTTGGTTTTGGATTTACTTATCACAAGGTCTTAAGTTTTTTGAGGATTGATAATCAGTTTTTTGATGATAAGTATATAAAGAATATTGATTTTCTGACAATGTCCAACGTTCCTTTTTCAGATCATTATCCTATAAAAGCCTGGTATTTAATGAGATGATTTTTTTTAGGAATGAAAAGAGTTCAAAGTATAGATTTCGCCCGAGGTTTGGTGATGGTTATCATGGCTTTGGATCATGTAAGAGATTTGATGCACACTGATGCTTTTATGATTTATACGCTGGTACGTGGTTCACCTTACAATGTTTGCTATCGTTTTTGCGAACGGTTACAAGTTTTCTGATTTAGTTTTTGGGCCTTATAAGTTTGGGCGACCCGATACGGGTGGTGGAGTG
>CAMCYZ010000093.1 GCA_945885545.1 Spirosoma fluviale | reverse complement strand
ACAGATAGTAATCTTTTGTAAACCAAGAATACAAAAAAAAACATATCCAAGGTCTTTATTTTAAGGATATAAAATAGGATTTGGAAGTATCTATCTTGGACATTCCAAGCTTGGTAATCTGGCCAATTTTAAACTTATTAAAACACTGTTTATTATCTCCATCCTCCCCCCAAGGCCTTAAAAAGATTCATCTGACTTTGGAGCTGTGCTTTTTTAATTTGCACCAATTCTATTCGAGTTTCTAGGGCATTTTCCTGTGCGGCCAACACTTCGAGATAGGTTGCCCGATTGTTTCTATAAAGCTTGTCTGAAATATCTATAGATTCAACCAAAACCGCCGATTCCTTGCTTTTTATAGCATGACTTTGAACCAAGTTTCGCTGTAGCATCAACACATTGTGCACTTCAATATAGGCAGAAATAATCTGCTTATTATAGGTTGCAAGCGTAGCCAATTGGTTGGCATTGGCAAAATCAAAGTCAGCTTGAATGGCCCTTTTGTTAATCAAAGGAGCCGTAAGCCCACCAATTAGGCCATACATCAATGATTGTGGCTTAGTAATCAACAAATCGGGGCGAAAGGCTTGTGTTCCAAGTACAGAGCCTATATTTAGTGAAGGCAAAAATGCGGTTCTTGCAACTTGCACATCTAAGCGGCTTGCCTGCAACTCCAACTCTAACTGACGAAGATCGGGTCTATTGAGCAACAATTGAGTTGGCACACCAAGAGCAGCGGTTTTAAGTTTTACGGAGTCAATAGAAACGGCACTTCGAGATATAGGCTGTGGAAACCTACCCATGAAGAAATTAATTCTATTTTCGTGCTCAACAATACGCTGCTGAAGGCCAAATTTCATTTCCTGAAGTTTATACAATTGAGCCTCAAATTGCTTCACGGCAAGTTCATTGGCCGCCGCAGCGTCTTTTTGAATCCTAATAAGTTCAACTGCATTTTCTTGAATGAGGGTGTACTCATCAATAATGGCCAACTCCGCATCCAAGGCTTTTAGCTCATAATAGGCCGAAGCTATTTCATTGACTATATTGGTGACTACGTAGTTTTTGGCTTCATGACTCGCCAATACTTTTGTCAAAGCTGACTTATTTGTATTGCTCAATTTTTTATACAAATCTATTTCCCAAGAGGCCTGAAAGCCTATCAAGAAATCTGGCAAATGAATGGGTACAATTTTATTGGGCAATATGTCTGTGGTGATATTACCTGCACCATCCATAGTATAAAGTCCAAATCGCCTTAACGCAGCCGTAGGTGCAAAACTGACTCTGGGTTTTAATGCCGCACTTGTGGCCAATGCCCCTGACCTAGCCATCTCAATTTGTTGCAACGCGACCTTAATATCCTGATTGTTTTGCAGGGCAGAATCTATCAGTGCTACCAGATAATCATCTGCGAAATACTCCCGCCAATTGACTTTGGCACTACTTGAATCCACCGGTATTCCTGATGCATAAAATTCAGGTAAACTTATCGGTTTTTGAATACTGGGCATTTGAGGAGCTTTGCAGCTATTCAAGACCACAACAAAAACCATTATAATATATTTTTTCATGTTTTTGAAATCAAAATTTTATCAATTCTTTGTTTGTCTTTGTCTATCACTTCCATCGTGAAGCCATTCCAGTCTATGGTATCGCCTACAGTCGGGATATTCCCGAATTTATCTAAGAAAAAGCCAGCCAATGTCACATATTCACTAGTGGTATAATCTGTAGTACTATTTATCTTAAAAAATTTCAGAAAATCCAGAAACGGATACTGCCCATCGGCCAACCAAGTTTTTTCTCCCTTCGGTATAAGGGTATAATCGGCTTGATCCATTTCGCCTATGTTGCCCACCAACGAATTTATGATGTCTGAAAGCGTGATAATCCCGAGGGTGTTTCCGTATTCGTCAATTACAACCGCAAAATGCACCTTCTCCGATTTTATCTTTTCCAACAATGTGTAGGCGTTGGCGTTTTCATTGATAAAAAGCGGTTTTTTCATCGCCTGTTTCAAATCAAACTGTTCGGAATTGGCCATTAGAATCAACTCCTTGAGATACACCACTCCCACTATGGCATTGATGTCGTCGTTGCTACAAACCGGATATACCGAATGGCTTTCAATAGAAATTTTGGATAAGGCTTCCTGAAAAGTCTCATTTTCATCAAAATAAACGATGTCATTTTTATGTGTCAGCAGTGAGTTTACTTTACGATCGCCTAGCTCAAACACCCTTTCTACAATCTCCTGCTCTATTTCTTGGATCTCTCCACCATCCGCACTTTCTTTAACCAACGATTTGATTTCCTCTTCGCTCACTTTGTCATCCATGGTTTTGCTTATACCAAAAAGCATCAGCAAAAGATCGTTGGTGCTGGTCAATAACCATACAAATGGCGAGGTGATTTTTGAAAGCACTTTCATGGGTCTGGAAAGTAAGACCGCTATGGGTTCAGGAAAAGTCAAGCCCAATCGCTTTGGAAAGAGCTCTCCTAGCACGATAGAAATGTAGGTGATAAAAAGGACTGTTAAGCCTACCGCTAAATTATGTGCGAAAGGTCGGAGTAACTCTACATTCATCAGGGTTTCTTCTACACCTTTGGTGAGGTTTTCGCCTCCATAAACTCCAAGCAAAATTCCGATGAGCGTGATACCTATCTGAACAGTGGAAAGAAACTTGGTAGGATTCTCCGACAACTCCAAGGCCGTTTTTGCCCCCTTACTTCCTTTTTTTCTTTCAGATTCCAGTTTAAACTTCCGTGATGACACCAATGACATTTCTGACATAGAAAAAATACCATTGAGCAACGTGAGGGCAAAAATAATTAGGATTTCCATCGTTATAATTCGGTTAAAGGGGTTTCTTCTTCGTCTTTGATAAAGATTTTCTTTTCAGACATTTTGGCAAATATGACATATAAACCTGGTATTACAACAACCCCAAAAATAGTCCCGAATAACATTCCGCCTGCCGCAGCCGAGCCGATGGTTCTGTTGCCATTGGCTCCCGCTCCTGATGCAAACAAAAGTGGAATCAAACCCGCTATAAATGCAAATGAAGTCATCAAAATAGGCCTCAAACGAACCTTTGCACCCTCTATGGCGGCTTGAGTAGCAGACATACCCTGGCTATGTTTCATAGCTGCGAACTCCACAATGAGTATGGCATTTTTGCCTAACAGACCTATAAGCATAAGCATAGCCACCTGTGCATAAATATTGTTTTCCAACCCAAACATCCAAAGGAAAGCGAAAGCCCCAAAAATACCTGTTGGCAATGAAAGAATTACTGGAAGCGGTAGCAATAGACTTTCGTATTGGGCCACCAAAAGTAAATACACAAACACCAGGCAGATCAAGAAAATATAAATGGCTTCGTTGCCTGCTGAGACCTCGTCGCGAGTTATACCCGCCCAGTCTATGTCATATCCTTTTGGCAGCTTGGTTTTGGCTACTTCTTGTATGGCCGCAATAGCCGATCCCGAGCTGTAGCCTTCTTTGGCTTCGCCGTTCAATTCAGCCGAGGGATACATATTATAGCGGGTTATTTGGTCAACGCCATAGGTGCGTTCTACATTCATAAATGCTGAAAGCGGCACCATTTCTCCAACTTTGTTCTTGACATAGAGATTAAGAATATCATTAGGTTTGGATCGGTATTGTGGGAGTGCCTGTACCATAACCTTGTAAAGCTGTCCGTATTTAATAAAATTACTGGCATATTCACTACCCAGAAAAGTTTGCAAAGTACTCATGGCATCGTTGATAGTCACTTGCTTTTGAGCAGCTTTATCAATATCGATGTTTACTGTATATTGCGGATAACTGGCATCAAAAATAGTAAAAGCGGAAGCGATTTCGGGACGATCCTTTAGGTCTTTGATAAATTGCTGTACAACGGTTTCCATTTGTTTAAAACTGCCTGAGCCTGTTTTGTCCAATAGTCTCAACTCAAATCCACTGGCATTGCCATAGCCTGGCACCGCTGGTGGTGGAAACAACTCTATTTTGGCATCTTTGATGTTTGCTGTTTTTTCTTCTACCAGAGCTATGACTTCATCCACGGATTCTTCTCTATTGTTCCAGTCTTTGAGGTTCACTAGCAAGGTACCATACGTGGCTCCTGTACCGTCAGAAAGAATATTTGTGCCTGCCAAGGTCGAGATTGATTCAATAGCCGAAATTTCTTTGGAAACTCTCTGTATTTCATCTACTACTGCTTTGGTACGCTCCAAAGTAGAACCTGAGGGCGTGGTAACACTCACATAAAATGTTCCTTGGTCTTCGTTCGGTATAAAACCAGAAGGTAGAATTTTACCCAAAATACCTGTACCTACCGAAAATACAACAATGGCCATTAAAGTCACGACTCTACGGTTGGCAATTTTAGTCAGTAGCGTTTGATATTTGTCAGAAAGGCCCTCGTACCAGCGATTAAAACCAGCAAAGAAACGAGAGATAAAATTCTCTTTTTTGTGACTACCATGCGTATTCTTGAGCATCATAGCACAAAGAGCAGGTGTTAGGGTAAGTGCTATTATACCCGACAGAACGATAGAAATAGCCATAGTAAGCGAAAACTGTCTGTAGAAAATACCCGACGGACCAGACATAAAGGCAACGGGAACAAATACGGCGGACATCACGAGGGTAATAGCGACAATGGCCCCACTGATTTCCTTCATGGCTTCTTCGGTGGCGGCTAGTGGCGGCAGATTCTTTTCATGCATTTTGGCGTGCACGGCTTCCACTACCACTATGGCATTGTCTACCACTATACCAATGGCCAAAACTAAAGCAAAGAGCGTAACTAGGTTGAGTGAAAAGCCGAGCATTTGCATAAACAAAAACGTACCGATAAGCGATACTGGCACCGCTATGGCAGGTATGATGGTAGAACGCCAGTCTTGCAAAAAGATAAAAACCACCAATGAAACCAACAAGAAAGCTTCAATGAGCGTCCGAATAACTTCATGCACAGAGGCGTCTAAAAAACGGGAAACATCGTAACTGACTTCGTAGTCCATCCCTTGTAGAAAAGTCGTTTCTTTGATTTCTGATAGTCGTTTTTTCACTTTGGCAATTACTTCACTGGCGTTTGAGCCTGGGAGTTGTTTTAGCAAAAGTGAAGCGGTTGGTTTTCCGTTAAACTTAGCTTCTACGTCAAAATAGGTGGTTCCAAATTCCACATCAGCAATGTCTTTAATTTTCAGAATTTCACCGCTTGCACCTGATTTTATAGGAATGTTTTCATACTCTTCTTTTGTATTAAACTTCCCTCTGTATTTTATGGCATATTGAAGAGAAAAAACCGACTTGTCACTTCCTTCACCTACTTTGCCTGGTGCCGCTTCTATATTTTGCTCTTTTAATACCTCTATTATTTCATCTGGAGAAATATTATAACTCAATAATTTCTCTGGTTTTAACCAAATTCGCATTGCGTATTCTTTCGCTCCCATCACATCAGCAAATCCAAGTCCATTTATACGCTTCAATTCAGAAAGGATATTGATGTCTGCAAAATTGTAAAGAAACTTTTCTTCTAATTTTGGATCATTACTGTAGATATCAACATACATCAGCATGGCGTTTTCTTCCTTAGCAATTTTTACTCCATTTTTTATCACTTCCTCTGGCAATTCGTCTATCACGGCGTTCACCCGATTCTGCACGTTTACGGCCGCAACGTCGGGATCAGTGCCAACTTCAAAAATAATTTGAACCACGCCAACACCGTCATTTCCTGCATCGGAACTCATGTATTTCATATTTGGCACACCGTTAATGGCCCTTTCGAGTGCAACTAATGCGGCATTAGTAACCGACTCAGCATTAGCACCTGTATATTCTACAGTCACGTTTACCTCTGGGGGAGCCACACTCGGAAACTGAGTCATAGGCAAACGTGTAAGTGCCAACAAACCCAATAATGTAATAATGACCGATATTACGATAGATAATAAAGGCCTATGAATGAATCTATTAAACATAGCTTTATCTAAAGTTTACGGTTTTTACTTTTACTTTTTCACCTACTTTTATGGTTTGGAGACCTTCGTAGATTATTCTATCCGATGGGTTTACTCCATCAACAATGTACGTATTATCCAATCTTACAATAGGCACAATAGCCCTTTGTTCGACGATATCCTGGGCATTTACTACATATATATAAGTTTTGTCCTGTACTTCAAACGTAGCCTTTTGAGGAATAATAGTTACTCCTTTGGCACTTTGATTCACCATTATCTTACCAGTAGCACCATGACGAAGTATTTTGTCAGGGTTGGCAAACCTCGCCCTGAAAGCTATATTACCTGTTTCTTGGTCAAATTCGCTTTCTATAGTTTCTATGACACCCTTGAAAGGGTACCTTTCTCCATTAGCCAACATCAAATCTACTTTTTCGAGGTCACTGGTTTTCTTTTTCGTGATAAAATCCAGATATTCTCTTTCTGAAACGTTGAAATAGGCAAATACTTCAGTGTTGTTTGAAATGCTTGTAAGGAGCGTATTTTCTTCTACTAACGACCCCGTTTTCAACAAATGGCGGTTCAATATTCCTCCAAATGGTGCTTTTATTTGGCTATAGGACATTTGAAGTTTTATACCTTCTATATCGGTTCTGACCTCCTGAATTTTGGCATCATTTACCGCAATTTTCGACTCCACCATGGCTTGTTCGGCCTTTGAAACTATTTTGTTTTCCACCAATTTTTTGGTGTTTTCCAGTTCGATTTCCAAGGTTTTGTCTTCTGCCAAAATGGTCTTTATTTGGGCTTCTGCTTTGGCGAGTTCTAGTCTCAAAGCCGAATTATTGATAGAATAAATGGTTTGCCCAGCAGCTACGTATTTGCCTTCGTCTACCCATATTTTTTCTATGACTCCCTTGGTTTTTGACCGAATCTCAACATTCTGCACAGACTGAATCTCGGCTACGTATTCTTTGGTGTACACGGTGTCTAATACGGCCGGAAGAACTACGGGGTAGTTTTGTATGACGTTTTTTGATTCGTCCTCTTTCTTTTCTGAAGAACACGCAATTATAAGCCCACAGCACAAAGCCATGAGCAGGTTTATATATTTCATGATGATTTTTTGTAATTAAAATTTAAATAATTGAAACTCCGAGAACACAAAAAACTAAAGAACCTAAATGGACAGCTGGGAATTGCTAAACACTAGTCGTTCGACTTATTCAAAGTTTTTTTGTATTTAAAGGAGATTCGTCCGCATAAAACAGCGAATTAAAGAAGTATTCGTATTAAACTTTTGGCGGAGGGGCTACCTGATCCGGATGGAATTGGTTCATCATCCAGTTTTTGTAAAGCGGTAAGTTTATGCTTTCTTCTGAATAATGTATTTCGGTAGTTTTGAAACATGGAAAAGCATGAGCATACAATAATATTTTACTTATTTCGAAACTCAAGCCATCGGCATTATCCTGTTCGTCATGTTCGGCAATAGCATTATCAATCAATAAGAAATCCTCAAGTATTAACTCCGAAATACTTTCGATGTCATTTATAGTTAAGTCTTCCGGAAAATCTTCAGCATACCTATCAGGGGCGTCAATACTGATATTTAAAATATGCAGTGCCAAAGCCAACCAAAAAAATCTGAAATATTTACTTTCTCTGAGACTTTTCATATCCACAACAAAAATACATTTATCGTGCCGAAATTCTAGCATTATGTTTTTGATTCTTTGAAAATCTAATTTTCTCTACCGATTAAATGAAATTTTTAGTGCAAAAACTTGGATATAAGAAAGAAGACTAAGTATAAAATTAAAAATTGCTTAAGCTCAATAGACCACCTTTCGAGACAGAACCGAGTGGTTGCCCCCGTTTGAAATTGCTTATGCGAACATCAGAAAAAACTATCGAGAAAGGTTTGGTCAGAAATAGTTGGGACGGCCTCAGATGAAGCAAATAAACTAGACTTAGACTTTTTTTAACCTATTTTTAATGAATTATAATGGATATTCGAGTAACTCTAAGTCTTCCATAAATAGAAAAAACATCAAAACCTACTTGACCCCATCAATTACCTTCCCAATCTCCTTCCCATTTTCAAAATTATGGCCCAAAAAAGCAGCCATCGTTTTGGCGATTTGGTTTTGGAAAAGATTTTGTTGGGTGGTCAATTCGCCTTTGGCAGGGGTGTCTGGGCCGATTACTGCCATCCAAATCTGTGCGGCGTCTCTGATTCTCTGGCCGTGGCTCGTCCATTCTGACTTCACGATATCTCCCCTACCGTGGTCGGTGGTGATGATAAACGTAGTTTTGTCTTTGTATTGCGGTTGCGACTGGCAGTAATTCCAAAGGTCGCTGAGGTATTTGTCAAAAGCCTGGGCAGATTCTAGATATTCCTTGTATTTACCCGCATGGGCGAAGCCGTCGGTGTCGTCAAATGAAATAAACATCACTTTGGGTTTGTTCAAGGCTACATACTCTTTGGCTTGAAAATAGGTAATAAAATCGTGCCGCTCGGCCTTGGCGTGTGGAGCTATTTGTTGTATTTGGTTCAGCAATTCTTGTTTTGGCGATAATTTACCCACCATCATTTCGTCACCAGAATTCACTGGAATTCCACTCCTTTTGTCATTGATAATATACGGAAAAACATCCCAAGTGCTAAAGGCTGCCACTTTTCCCTTCAATTTTGACTGATTGTTGAGATATTCCAAAACCGTAACATTCTTGTTATAATTTTTATCGTTTGAATTGATTTCTACATCGGCAAATCCAGACAGCAATTCGTTGTAACCTGGATAAGAAAATCGATAAATATTGTCCACATCCATAAAATTACCCTTCCATCTATTACCGTAAATTTGTCCCCGCCTAGCCACCGTTCTCCATAAAAAAGGCAAAATCTTCTCTCTTCTTTCTTCTGCTGTTTTAGCCCAAAATTCTTTAACAGTTTCGGCAGAATCAGGTGTAAATGTTTTATTGAAAATAATGGCAGAATCAGCCCCCGAAAACACATCTTGCCAACGAAGTCCATCAGATGTAATTAGAAAAACATTCTCTGTTTTTTGGCTAAATGACTGGATATAAGCAAATAAAAAGCAAACGAGTAATAGCTTTCTCATGGTTGATTGAATAATTATTTTCGAAAATAGAAAAAAACTTCAAGAATAACACAAATACATATTCTCAAATGTACCATTTTCATACAAATCTATTACCGCATAGCCTGGCTTGGTTTGTTTATAATTGCCCATCCACCAGTTTCCGCTCACAGCACCGTTGCAGCAATACGTTATTTGGTTATATTCTATCTTATCGGTCAGGTGAATATGGCCGCTGATAGCCAGTTTGATATTGGGATAATTGGCAAAAAGCTCTACCAAATCTTCGGTGTCGGAGTGCATCCAAGTTTCAGGCACACGCCACTCGCCGTTTTTAAAGTTTTTACCATCTAAAAAAACACAAGCCGACAAAATAGGAATATGTGAAACGATTAGGATATGGGTTTCCTTTGGGGTTTCTTCAAGTTGATTTTTGAGCCAATCCATCTGCTCTTTATCTATTTTACCTTGGTATCCTTTTAAATTTAGTTTGCCTTGAACGCTATCCAAAACAATCACTTTCCAGTTGGCGGCATTGAAGGCATAATAGGTTTTGCTCATCTCTAAATGTTCCATGGATACTTTCTTACCATCCTCAAAACCTTGCAAATCGTCCTTTTTACGATAAATATCGTGGTTACCGATACAGTTATAAACAGGTAAATGATTTTCCGAACCAATGACTTTTTTGTACAATTCCCATTGTTTGCCAATACTGTTTTCTGAGGCATGATGCGTACCCATGATGGCATCACCACCATTGACTACAAAGTCCACTTTACGTTCTAAATTTTGAATATGATGAAGACATTTCTCAAAACCTTTGGCTGCACCTATATGGGGTTGAATGTGGGTGTCCGTGATGTGAGCAATTCGAATGGATTTGTTTTTCGGGGCTTCTTTGGCTAAAATTTCTTTCGGTAAAACCAACCCACCTGTTATCAGTCCAAGACTTTTTAAAAGGCCGCGTCTTTGCATTAGTTTTTTTTGCAAAATTCCGAATCCAAAATAACCAAATCATTAAGTGCATGTTAAATGATTATTTTCACAAAAGGAGAACAAACAAAAACTTTATAATTTAATATTCTCTTAACTTTCAGAAAAATACAGTTTCATATTTTTGTACAAAAAAGGAATGAAAAATATAGAACTCGTTATATTTGACATGGCAGGCACTACTGTCAGAGACCAAAAAGAAGTAGAAACTTGCTTTGCTCAGGCTTGCAAATTCACCGACTTAGATGTCACCGAAGAAAGAATATTAGCACTTCAGGGCTATTCAAAAATAGAAGTATTCAGAATGCTCTGGAATGAAAAAATAGGCGAAACACACCCAGATTTTGTCAAAAACGTACAATATAGCTATGAAAACTTTAAAAGAATTTTAGAAGAACATTACCACATCCATACCGTTCTGCCAACCGCACATTGCCTAGAAATATTTGAATATCTTAGAGTTCACGATATCAAAATCGCCTTGACAACAGGTTTTTACAGAAAAGTAACCGACATCATTCTCAACAAATTGGGTTGGCTTGACGGCCTAAATTCTGAATATTTCAATGCTTCAGGAAAAAGTATTATCGACCTTTCGATAGCCTCTGACGAAGTTGAAAAAGGGAGACCGCAGCCTGATATGATACTCAAAGCCGTAAAAACTTTGGGCATAAATGACCTAAAGAATGTCATCAACATTGGTGACACACCGTCTGATTTGCAATCTGGTAAAAGTGCTGATGTGGCTTTAAGTCTCGGCATTTGCAACGGCACACATAGCCGAGATCAACTCAGAAACTATCGAAATGACGGACTTATAGCTGACTTATCTGAGCTAAAAATTATTTTGGAAAGATAATTTACTTTTATTGGTCATTCGAAAAACAATCAAACCGTTGCGAACTAGCGGCTTGGCCGTAAAAAATGAAAAAATGAAAAAATACGACCTAATAGTAGTTGGTGCTGGCATAGTGGGCACATTTCACGCATTCCATGCCGCCAAAATGGGCAAAAAAGTCCTTTTGCTCGAAAAAGACAATCGACCCGTAGGCAGTACGATTCAAAACTTCGGTCAGGTAGTTCCTTCTGGCTTAGATGCTTATTGGCAAAAGTTCGGTATCAGAAGTTTGAAGTTTTTTGACGAACTTCAGGCCATGTCAGATTTTACCTTGGTTAAAAACGGCAGCGTATACATAGCATCCGACGAAGAGGAGTTGAATTTGATAAATGAAGTTTCTGAGTTACACAATCATGCTGGGTATTCACAAGAAATTTTATCTAAAACTGCCACTAAAGTACTTTTCCCCGACATAAATTCGGACTATATCAAAGGTTCCATTATTTACCCAGAAGAGTATAGCGTAAACTCATCGGAGTTTATTTACAAACTGATAGACTACTGTGAGGAGAAATTGGGTGTGGAATATAAAAACCACCGAGCGGTGATTAATATTGAAGACCAGAACGGAGAAGTAGTCGTTAAAACCGCCGATGGTGAAGTATTTTTGGCAGAGAAAGCCATCATTTGCAGCGGTTATGTTTTCAATCTTTTATTTCCGGAAATTTACCGAAACAGTGGCTTGATAGTGAGCAAATTGCAGATGATGAAAACTGAGCCTTTGAAGCAGTTTAACCTCAAAGCCAATATTCTTACTGGCCTCACCATCAGACGTTATGAGTCTTTTGAAGAATGTCCTTCGTTTGCAAATCTACAAACCCCAGATCATTTATTGGCACTCAAAAAATGGGGAATTCACATCCTTTTCAAGCAATTGCCCGATGGCAGTATTATAGTTGGTGATTCGCACGAATACGCCGGTGTGTGCGAGGTGGAAAATCTCGGATTAGGCGTAAGTGATTATATCAATGACCTCATGAAAAACGAGGCAGAATTGATTCTAAATATTCCTCGAAAAAGCTATACCCAAACCTGGGCGGGCTATTACGCCCAACATCCAGATGGGATTTTTGAGCATAAAATATCAGAAAATATCGAAATCAGAACAGGTATAGGTGGCAAAGGAATGACCACCAGTGCGGGTTATACCGAAGCCAAAATCAACGAGCTATTTCGCTAAACTCATAGTCTTTTAGTTTGCTGTATTTCTTCTCAAAAAAGAAAAACTGAATGGCAATTAGCAAAATACCGACATAGCCAGTCACTTCGCTCAAGTCTAGAAGTGTCTGGCTATAGTTAATAGTTTTCTCACTAAATTCCTTGTAAAACAGCAACACTACACTGCCCAAATACCCCACACTGTCACACAAATAAACAAAGAAACCCGCGTTTCCTTTTATTCTCTGATAGGCTATGAGTCGCTCAAAATAGGCTATCTGAACCAACAAATAAGGCAAGTAAAACCCAATACCCAACGTTGTCATCCATAGCTGAGGTGAAATGACATTGGCCCTAAAAAGAAAGTTGCTCAAGAGAATAGAAAGTAGCGAAAACACTATCATGATGGTGATGACATAATAGGCCGTTCGGTTGTTTTTGAAGAAAGCAATAAATGCCAAAAACACCATCACCACCGAAGCAATGATAGTTTCTGTCTTCGCAAAAATCAATTTAGAATGCTGGCTGTCAATTTGATGCCAAATCTCTACAGCAAAATTGTCCCGAAAATCTCTGAGTGTTGTAAAAAACGCATAAACCAATATGATGGTTAAAATACCAAAGCCATACTTCGAAAGAATTTTAACTTTTTCGGCATTATTCATCGGTTTGCGAGAAACTTTTACCAGTTGCTCCTCCTTATTTGGAGGTGGAATTTCACTCAACATCCATACAAAAAGAGCAAAGGCAGGCAAAAAAATAACCCCCACCACAAAGGGCATCCAAAACTCAGAGAAACCATAATATCCTTGAATATACAGATACACAGATTTCAAAATACCTGAGGTCATAATCATGTTGATGCTTAAGCCAATACCCAATATTTCTGTAAATCTCCGTCCCTCCAAAAAACTAAAAAGCACTCCCCAAACCATGCCCAAAGGCAAGCCATTGATAAACAAAAAAGGTAGATTATAAGGTGCAGGTACCCAAGCAAAAAACAACAAAGCCAGTCCTGCTATTGAAATCAACGAAACAACGAGTTTGATTCTCTTGTCGGGCTGAAGTTCGGAAATTATCTTAACGCCAATAAACTTTGAACTCATGTATCCCAGAACTTGCATGATGATATACACGCTTTTGAGGCCCATACCCCAAAGCACATATCCATCAAACTGTGCCGTAAAAAAAGGCTTTCGAAAGGCATAAGTACAAAAATAAGCCCCAAAAGCCGCTATAAAACACCAAGTATTAAGCAAAAGCGGCTTCTGAGATAGTCTAACCGAAAGATAATCCACAATCTGTTTTTTATGCAAATTGCGATTCTAATATTACCTCAAAATGAAGCCTTTTTTATGAAATTGATATGAATTGGTGAGGGATGTTTTGAAACCGATATACTTCAAATGTGGATTCTCCAAAATATTGAATACTAGGTTATGAGAATACTTTTTCCTTGTCAAATTGTTCGCTATATTAGGTTACCACCCCTACTAAAGTTCCACCATCGTTGCGGTGTCATGCAAGTTGTACTTGCAAAACTTATTTGCATTTTTAGAAATCTGGTTAGAACAACATTATTGACAATCAGACAACTATATTCTAAAAAAAAGTCTCCATTTCGATTAAAATAATTGAGCTTTCTTACCAAATATTTTATCAAAACTGAAGTGTAGCCAGAAATATTTTTAATAAATTTGTATCACTTACAAACAAAATAATATGAAGACCACCGAAATAAATACAAACTTGATAGATAGCTACTTTACTTTATTGAAAAGCCTAAGTCCAAATAATAAATTGGAACTTATTTCTAGGCTTTCAAAGTCCATGAAAACTTCAAGAAAAAATAAAGATATGTCGTGGAAGTCTCTATTTGGTGCAATGGAGCTGGACCAATCAGTTGAAGACTTTGTTGAAGACTTAAAAAATGAGAGAAAATTCACTCGTAAATCAATTGATTTGTGAAAAAGTATCTTTTAGACACAAATATTTGTGCTTATTTCTTAAACGGAAAATTCAACCTTGAGACCAAAATTGATAGTGTCGGTTTTGAAAATTGTGTTGTTTCAGAAATAACAATAGCCGAATTGAAGTATGGAGTTGAAAAAAGTACACACAAAGAGAAAAACAAAAAGACCCTCGAAATTTTTCAATCCAAGTTTGACGTAATTCCTATTTTTCCGGCACTTGACATTTATGCAAAAGAGAACGCAAGGCTAAAAATAAAAGTCAAAATTCTAGACGATTTTGATTTACTAATTGGCTCTACAGCCATTTTCAATAACCTAACGTTAGTGACTAAAAATATAAGTGATTTTGACCGACTCGAAGATATTAATATTGAGGATTGGACGGTAGTTTTATAAAAAGCACTTTTCAATCTATGATTAATTCCAATTCAACGCTCCCACTCACCTAGCCACCTCAATCTTCAATTTCTTCCCCTTGATTTTTTGGTCTTTTATATTTTTGAGAAATGATGGAACTTGGGCTGTTGCGATGGCCACATAGGATGCGAAACCAGCTCTACGATGGTTCCACCATCGTTGGAGTGTCATGCAAGTTTTACTTGCAAAACCTAAATTTTTTAAAATCCCGTTCACAATAACATTATTGGCAATCTGACAATTCATTCCTCAAAAGAGGAACAGCTCTGGGCCTTTTTATTTAGACCTAAAGCTTTCCCATTTTATATAATTTTAATTAAAAACATTCCGTTTTTTGGAAACTTATTTTGTATCTTTACGTTATGAATATCGTAGAAGTTTTAACAGGGAACATTTGCCCGATAGAGGTTTT
>CAMCYZ010000092.1 GCA_945885545.1 Spirosoma fluviale | reverse complement strand
CGCACCGCCGATGGTACTTGGATCAAACCCGGGAGAGTAGGTAAATGCCAGTTTTTTATTAGTATAAAACCTCAATGCGTAAGTGTTGGGGTTTTTTGTTTTGTTATAGGTTAATGAACAGAGCCGTTAAGTCGGAATACCGCACCAGTCGCACCGCCGATGGTACTTAAATCAAACGGGGACGCCTAGTCCCGGGAGAGTAGCGGTTCGACGTTTCGATAAATTCCAGTTTTTTATTAGAATAAGACCTCAATGCGAAAGTGTTGGTTTTTTTTTGTTTATAGACTTTCAGTATCTAATTCAGTTTTAAGCCGGAATGCCGCACCAGTCGCACCGGTCGGATGCGACCCAAGTATGGAACTTGGACTAGACGTCCCCAATCAAACGGGACGCCTAGTTCCGGGAGAGTAGCGGTGTGATGTTTCGATAAATTCATGTTTTTATTGGATTAGATTTTAGTATACAAGTGTTGGTTTTTTTGTTTAAAAGCAATTGAACAGAGCAGTTAAGTCGGAATGCTGCAGCAGTCGGTAGCGACTCTTACCGCACCGGTCGGATGCTACCCCAGCATGGTACTTGGACTAGACGTCCCCAATCAAACGGGACGCCTAGTTCCGGGAGAGTAGCGGTTCGACGTTTCCAGAAATTCATGTTTTTTATTAGGACAAGAGCTCATTATGCAAGCAGTTAGGTTTTTCGTTTAAAAAGAATTTAACAGAGCCTTCAAGTCAGAATGCAGCAACAGTCGGAAGCGATTTCTACCGCATCTGTAAACATTCATTACAATTAATAAAAATAGTCTTTAATTATTTACTGCGATCAGGAGACCGCCAAACACTCTTGCTTAGTCTTGATACTAAGCATAGCTGGTTTTTTGAATGCTCTGCCCTTTATACGAGTGTTTTGTGGTCTTTGACCGAAGCGAATTTAATAGTTTCACATTCAAAATAGCCAATAAATTTTTATTACTCACGTGTGTTAATAGAGTTCTACATTTTAATTGAGTATCAATTGAAATTAAATCCTATTTTTGTAAAACTAAATAGTGCAATTAAGTTTCTTTATTAATGACCGAAATCTCACCCATCGCCCAGAACGTTGTCAACTTTGTAAATCAAACTCAGAAATCTATTTTTTTGACCGGAAAGGCGGGTACTGGTAAGACCACCTTGCTTAATCATATTGTGGCATCTACTTACAAAAGTACTGTTGTAGTGGCTCCAACGGGCATAGCGGCTTTAAATGCCAAAGGCGTTACGATTCATAGCCTTTTTCAACTGCCATTTGCGGGATTTATTCCGGAGGAAATAGACCCAGAACATTTTTCTGAATCCGTAAGATTCGAGACCAAATTGTCGCTCACCCGGCATTTTAGGATGAGCACGGTCAAAAAAAATGTTATACAGGAGCTACAACTTTTGATTATTGATGAGGTGAGTATGCTGCGGCCTGATGTATTGGATGCCATGGATTATATGCTGCAGCGGGTACGCCGAAATAGACAAAGTTTTGGTGGTGTTCAGGTGCTTTTTATTGGCGATTTGATGCAGCTTCCGCCGGTGATTAAAAATGAAGAGTGGGCGGTTTTGAAAAAATATTATTCAGGCAAATTTTTCTTTCATGCACACGCTATTTTGAAAGATCCGCCGCTTTATGTTGAGCTAGACAAGATTTTTAGGCAGCAAGACCCTGTTTTTATAAATATTCTGAACAACCTCCGTAACAATCAAATTACGCAGGAAGACCAACTAAAACTAAACGAATATTTAAATCCTGATTTTGTGGCTCCAGCCGATGCCGGGTTTATTACTCTGACAACGCATAATCATAAGGCCGATGAGATTAATAAAAAGGCTTTGGAGGAACTGAAGAGTCAGGCCCTGAAGTACTATGCCGATATTACTGGGGAATTTCCAGAAAGAATTTATCCCTTAGAAGAGAAGCTAGAGCTCAAAAAAGGTGCTCAGGTAATGTTTGTCAAAAATGACTTGAGCATGGAGAAGAACTATTTTAACGGTAAAATGGGCTATGTTTTTTCTATTTCAGAAAATGAAATTCACGTGAGATTTCCGCAAGAAAACAGGACTATAGAAGTTGAAAAATACGAATGGAAAAACATTAGGTATTCGGTAAACGAAAACACGAAGGAAATAGAAGAAGAAACGCTAGGTACTTTTGTGCATTATCCCATCAAATTGGCTTGGGCGATTACGGTTCACAAAAGCCAAGGTTTAACATTCGACAAGGCCATTTTGGATGTTTCGCAGGTATTTGTGCCAGGGCAGTTGTATGTAGCACTTTCGCGTCTGAGGTCGCTGGAGGGCATGGTTTTGACCGAACCGATTCGGCTGAACGGCATTCAGTCAAGCCATGATGTAATTCAATACGCCAACAACAAGGCAGGCGACGCACAAATAGAGGAAGCATTGGTTCAAGAAAAATTGGTTTATGTGAAAGATTACGTAATTAAAAGTTTCAATTGGACTAATTTTGAGCAAGTGGCGAGAAACTTGGTAGTGGGCTATCAAGACGAATTAGACAAAACTTCGAAGACTAAAGAGATAGAATGGGCTAAAAAGTTTTTGGCAAAACAAATGGAACTTTCGGCCTTGGCGTCGAAATTTACTCAGCAACTCCATTTTGCATTTCAGAATCAAGTTGTTGATTTTGAATACGTTAAGCAGCGTGTTGATGCAGCCAAAAGTTATTTTTTACCTTTGTTAGAGGAGCATCACATGGTTCTTTTGCTTCAGATACAGTTGGTGAAGAGAACGAAGCGGTCGAAGACTTATTTTGAAGAATTGATGGAAATGGACAGCTATCTGACTTCCTTGATTTTGCAAATTTTCAAAGTAGAGCGGTTTGTAGATTGCATTTTTCTTAAAATTGAAATCAATAAAGAAAACCTTGTTACTGAAAAACAAAAGGACTATAAAAGGCAAATTTTAGACAATGCTTTGGTTAAGTTCACCGAAGAAAGCCAAGAGTTAATAAAGGAAATGGACGATGTTTCGTATTATGAGGCTCCTAAAAAGAAGAAAAAACTTAATCAAAAACCTACAACTGAAGAGACTTTTGAGCTTTGGCAAAAAAAGATGACTATTGCGGAAATTGCGAAAGCAAGGGTACTTTCGGTAGGAACAATTTATACGCATTTTGCAAAATTGGTTGAAGAGAAAAGGATTGATATCGCTGTATTGATGAGTCAGGATAGGATTTTGGAGATAGCCACAGCTTTTGAAAGTTTCGAACCCAATACTCCTCTAGGTGAAATCAAAGCATTTTTGGACGACAGCATTACTTGGGAGGAATTGCGGATTTACAAAGCCAGTTTAGTGGCGAAGAATTATATGAAATGATTTGCTTTTAATCCAATGATTTTGGTGTAAATTGAGAACATATTCTTATTCAACCTTAATAAAATGAAAAAGATCTATCTTTTTTTAATTTTCGCTTTAGTTTTTTCTAGTGTTTTTTCTCAAAAAGTAGTGAGAATGGGCATTGTGGGTATGAGCCACGACCACGTTTGGCAAATTTTGAATCATCCAAAACACGAAGGAATGGAATTGGTAGGTTTTGCCGAGCCAAACAAAGAGCTGGCATTACGATATCTTAAAAGGGCCAATTTGCCCGAGAGCCTTTGGTTTTCTTCATTGGAAGAGATGGTGGAAAAAGCTAAACCTGAGGCCGTTTGTGATTTCAGAAGCACCATTGAGCATTTGGAAACAGTTCAGAAATGTGCTCCACTGAAAATCCATGTGATGGTGGAAAAGCCACTAGCTGTTGATCTTAAAGCAGCGAAGGAAATTGAAACACTGGCAAGAAAGTACGGTATAAACGTAATAACGAATTACGAAACTACCTGGTATGCTAGTCATCATCAGGCGTTTGAGATGATAAACAAGGAAGGCAAAATTGGCGAAATCAGGAAGGTGGTAATAATGGATGGACACAGTGGCCCAAAAGAAATTGGTTGTTCAGATACTTTTTTGAGTTGGCTGACTGACCCAGTAAAAAACGGAGGCGGTGCCATTATGGACTTTGGTTGCTACGGTGCAGATATAATGACTTGGCTGATGAAAGGGGAGCGGCCTGTGTCGGTTTCGGCTACTGCTCAAACTAACAAACCGAATATTTACCCGAAAGTAGATGACGAAGCTACTATTGTGGTGCAATATCCCCGAGCCCAAGGTATTTTTCAGGCGTCTTGGAACTGGCCTTTTGATAGGAAAGACACAGAAATTTATGGCCAAAAAGGCTATATTTTTGCCAATAGAGAATCTCAAATGCGGGTGAGAATGGGTGAAAGAAATGCCCCAAAAGAGTGGGTAATTGATGCGAAAGCATTGTCGAGTCCACAAAATGATCCATTTAGTTATTTTGCCGCAGTAGTGACGGGAAGTATTAATCCTGAGAACGATTTAGGTTCTTTGAAAATTAATATGATTGCGATGGAAATATTGGATGCGGCCGTAAAATCTTCCAAAACAGGGAAAACTGTGTGGCTGAAATAGATTTTATATTTTTTGAGCAGTACTAAAACTGTGCAAAAGGTCGTTTTATAGCAATATTCTGAGCCGTTTTTTGAAGAGATTATCCCTACTTACTATTTTACTTTTTTGTATTCCAATCTTTTCGTACTGCCAAAATTTTTATTTTTTGCGTGGTTTTGTGTTGACCGAATCCAACGAACCCATTGTTGGTGCTACCATTCGTGTAGTAAATGAAAATACGGGCACAAGTACCGATGAATATGGCAAGTATGAAATCAAACTTTTGGAAGGTTTGAGCAGAATTTCTGTATCTTCAACTGGCTACCAAACGGAGATTTTCGAAGTGGTGTTGGAAAGAGATTTAGCCAAAAATATTCTTTTAAAAATTGATCAAAAACAACTCGATGAGCTAGTTGTAAAGGTAAAAAAGAAGGATTATTCTTATGAAGTTATAAGGCACGTGCTTGACAACAAAGCCAATGTTTTGAATCAATATCAGAATTTTCAGAGTAAGGTTTATATAAAAAGTATTGAAAAAGTAAATAGAAAACCACCCAAAAAGAAATCCGAAGAAGTCAAGGACCAACTTGGAGAGGGACTAGAAAAAAAGCCTGTTATTAAAGATTCGATTCCGAACTTGAATATTTATGAATGTTCGCTGCTCAGACATCAGCATGTTCAAGGGCAACAAAAGGAAGAAAAGGAGGCGGTAAAAAGAATAGGAGACCAATCTACGCTTTTCTATAGGTCAGTGACAGACGGGGAGTTTGATTTGTACAAAAATCATCAGAAAATAGCCAAAATTGGTGATAACGATATTGTTTCGCCATTTAGCGATTTGACATTTTTGAGTTATAAATTCCAACTTTTGAAATATTATTTTGCGGGAAATCAAAAGATATACCAAATAAAAGTGAGCCCCAGAGAGCTAGGAAATGCTCTTTATGAGGGTGTTATTGAGGTTATTGAAGACGAATGGGTGTTGAAAAGTGTAGATTTGGCTTTGACTAAAAGGGCATTGCTTCGCTACGATGAGTTTGGGTTTAAGCAGGAATTTGAGAAAATAGAAAACCGTTGGATGCCTATAAAAACTGTTTATGAATGGAAAGTGAAGGAAGGTTCTACCAAGAAAGCTGGTAGAACTGAGGTGATTCAGTCTGATTTTAAATTTGATATGGAGTTAGGCAAGAGGTTTTTTGGAGCTGAGGTGGGTATGACTACCGAAAATGCCTATAAGCGAGATTCAAGTTTTTGGGAAAGTATAAGACCTCAGCCACTGAGCAAAGACGAGCAAAAGGTTATTAAGGAAAAGGAGCGACTGGAGATTTTGATGAATTCTAAGGTTTATTTGGATTCAATAGACAAGGTGAATAATAAAATTACCGCCCCAAAAATTATCTATTCGGGAATTTTTCATATCAATCGAAATAAAAAACAAACTTGGTATTTTGATCCGGTATTGGGTCTCGTGGATCCGTTTTCGGTAGGTGGTTTGCGGGTGAGGTATGGTGTAGGATACTATAAAAGATATGAAAACAGAAGGCAGTTTTCGTCAAACGTAAATCTAAATTATGGCCTCAATAATCAAGATTTAAGAGGTCAGGTTCAGTTGCGATATTTCTATAACGCTTTTCGGAATTCAAGCCTTGAGTTTAGAATGGGGTCTGGTTTTAACGTTGTCAATGGCTCAGCTACCTTAAATGATATAGTCAGAAGAAGTAATTTTTACCAGAACAAATACCTCGATTTTAGACATAGAACAGAGATTTTTAATGGATTTTATCTCAATTCGCACGCCTATTACGAAGTTAGGACTGACCTGACCAATCTGAAATTTACTGAACTAGGCGATAGGCTTTTTAATAATAATTTGCCTCAGTCATTTCAGAAAAGCCATGTTTATAAAACCAATTTTGGGATAGAATATACTCCTAGGCAAATGTATCTGAGAGAACCTAATCAAAAGCAGATACTTGGGTCTAAATTTCCCATTTTTAGCCTGAATTTCGAAAAGGCATGGCCAATGTCGGGTAAAATAACTAGCAATTTTAGCTACATTTCAGTTTCGGCGAGGCAAACTTTCAACATAGGCACTATTGGTACTTCAGAGTATAGGATACATGCAGGCAAGTTTTTGGATACCACGCGTATGGCCATAATGGATTATAAATATCAGCGGGGTGGAGATAATTATCTTTTTACTCCTGCCATGTACACTTATCAGTTGATTCTGAAGACTTTCGCTGTTTTTAATTGGTATTTTGAGTCGCACTATGTACATCAATTCAATGGTTTTTTTACATCAAAAGTGCCTTTGCTTAACAAAACGGGTATCAGAGAAATGGCTGGTGCGGGCTTTATGTATGTGCCTGAGCGAAAGTTTCAGTATGCCGAGGTCTATTTTGGTTTTAATAGAGTTTTTAAAATTGGCCGAGAGCGAATTAGACTTGGAAGCTATTATGTTGTGGCTCAGTCGAATGAATTCGGTATCAGAAACGGCATTAAGTTTTCAATAGAGCCTTACAATCAAAACCGGAATATTTGGAGTTTTTGAGTGAAAATTGCACTATTTATGATTAAAACTAAAATATGAAATTGAAGCTTGGCCGTTTTTCCCCTCTGATGAAATGATCAAATCACCATTGGGTGTAAAACAAATACCTTCAGGTTGTGGAAACTGGTCTTCGTTTAAATTGTATTGTTCTTTTGGGTTGCCGTTTTCATCCAAAACCAAAAGTTTTTTACCTGCTGATGCTAGAACATAAATTTTACCTGAAATTGGGTGAACGGCTATTCCTGAGGGTTTGAATTCCTTGCCATGTTTGCCATTTTTCTTAATATCATCTTTCGAAATTGAGAATTTCTTGGTGAGTTTTTGATTTTTCAAATCAAACTGAAATATGGCTTTCTCTCCTTTCATTTCTTTTGCAGCCAAAAGCAATGCATTTGATTTTGGATTATATCCTAGCCCTTCGAATTCTTCCACCTCGTGGCTGCTGCAATCGTACTTTACCGTGTTTTTAGTGTTGATGTCAAATGCACTTACCTGCCCATCACTTCTCAGAACGTAAGATATTCCGTCTAAGAAAACTACGTCTTCATAATCTCCGTCTTCCTCAAATTCCAAGGTATCAATGATTTCTTTTTTCTCATGGTCATATATAAACAAACGACCCACTTCATCATTGATACAAATAATTTGATTTTCATCAAAATAAGAAATACCTGAAATCTCTTTGAGGTTTTTAGATAAATTTTGTTGGAAGTCTGGTTTGTCAATTTCGTAGAGTTTGGCAGTTTTATTTTTTTTGATAAAATAAAAAATTACAAAAAAGGAAATCAACAAGGCAAGGAGAATCAGTGTTTTCACGGGTGTTAATGGCTTTTGTATTTCGCAAAGTTAGTAATTAGTTGGGGTCAATTTGTAATGCGTTTTCTGTGGGTAGGTTAATTTTATGTCATCATTTGTGTTTTATATATATCATAAAGGGTATAAAAATTGAATAATTGTAGTTTGTTATGCTTTAAAAGGTATAAAATTATAAGAAAAATAAAATATTATACCTTTTGTAATATAAAAAATTAATATATTTGTATTGTTATATTTTATAGGGTATAAAAATGAAAGAAAAAAGTAGACTGATAAGCTTTGTAAAACAAAAACGCAAACTTGCCAACATCACACAAGTGGAATTGGCAGAAAAAGCCGATGTAGGGCTGAGGTTTGTGAGAGATTTGGAACAAGGCAAAAAAACGCTCAGGATGGACACCGTAAATAAAGTGTTGGCACTATTTGGAGCGGAGTTGGCTCCTTTAGAAAAAGACAGAAAAGATGAATAGAAAAGCAAATGTGTTTTTACATAATAAACTAGCAGGTGTTTTGGCAGAAACAGATGCGGGATATTCTTTTTTGTATGACTTGGAATATGTCAATGGGGAAGAGGTTTATTCGGTAAGCCAAACACTGCCAGTTACAAAAAAAGCCTTTCAAAGTAAGGTGCTTTTTCCTTTTTTTGATGGATTAATACCCGAAGGATGGTTGCTGGATATAGCCATAGATAACTGGAAAATAAACGGAAGAGATAGGTTTGGGTTACTTCTGGCATGTTGCAAAAACACCATAGGGGCTGTAAGTATAATGGCACAAGACGATGAAAAACTATAAAAACAAAAATCCGAAATATAGTCAGGAAGCTCAGAGCGTGGTTTTTGAGCCTGAAGAGAAGTATGGCAACGAAAAGGGGCGATGTTTGTATTGTTATGATTTTTTGAAAGATAGTGAGGTTCATTATCATCAGGCATGTAGCAAACGCTTTTTTGGGCAAGCTTATGTGCCCAAGTTTGAATATGACAAAGAAGCTTTGGCAGATTTGGCTCAGCAATTTGTAAACGCCAATATGGCCGTGACGGGTGTACAGGCAAAAGTCAGTTTGAGTTGGCACCGTAAACAAGAAAGAAACGCCTTAAAAAAACTCACTATAGTAGGCTTATATGGCGATTATATACTCAAACCGCCGTCGGATTATTATCGCTCTTTGCCGGAGCTTGAAGATTGCACCATGAAAATGGCAGCGGTGTGTGGCCTGAAGACCGTGCCGCATACATTGTTTCCTTTGCAAGATGGCACCTTGTGTTATTTGACCAAAAGGGTTGATCGCACACGCACAGGTATGCGGCACATGGAGGATATGTGCCAACTCACCGAACGCCTTACCGAGGATAAATATAAGGGTAGTCACGAACAAATAGCCAAGGCTTTGGTAAAGTATTCAGATGCTCCCCTGCTTGATGTTACAAACTTTTACGAGTATGTGGTATTTAGTTATTTGACTGGAAATGCAGATATGCATCTAAAGAATTTTTCGTTGCTCGAAACCGACGAAAGAGGAAAATATATGCTCAGCCCGGCGTATGATATGCTAAGCACAGCTCTTGTAAACAAAGCTGATACCGAAGAGCTAGCACTGACTTTAAACGGAAAGAAAAGTAAGCTAAAATATGAAGATTTTTTAGCGGCTTACAAACTATCTAATCTGTCGCAAAAGCTTTTGGATAAAACCTTCGAGAATTTTTATTACTGTCGGCACGAAATGTTGGAGGTGGTGCATAAAAGTTTTTTGGCTCAAGACTTAAAAAATGATTTTGAGGTTTTGTTGTTGGATAAATACAAAAGGCTTGGATTCTAAAACTTCTGAAGACAGATGTTTCTTTTAGAATCCAATCTCTATATTGCAATCAAAAAATATTTAAACTATGCTCGTATTCAAATTTGGTGGTGCTTCAGTAAGGGATGTTGAGGGGGTTGTAAACCTTAAGCGGATTGTCCAATTATATAAAAATCAGACAATTCTCGTGGTGGTGTCTGCCATGGGTAAGATGACCAACGCCTTGGAGGAAGTTGTGAGGTTGTTTTATAAAAAAGAGGAGTACACCCCAAACTTAAAGGAAATAGAAGACTATCATCAGGCCCTGATAAATGGACTTTTTATAGACAAAGCAGAAATAACGGCATCTTTAGAAGAGCATGTTCAAAGAATTATCGATTATTTAAAAAGTGTTGATGGGCAGAATTACGATGAAATTTATGATCAGGTTATTTCTAATGGCGAATTGATTTCGACGCTCATTATCAGCACTTATCTCAGCCAGGAGGGAATCAGCAACAGATGGTTAGATGCCCGGAAATACTTAAAAACGGACACTACTTTTAGAGAAGCAAAGGTCAATTGGGACGCTACCCAAAGTAGCATAGATTTGTTGGAGCAAAATGTCAATTTGTTCGTTACGCAAGGGTTTATTGGAGGTACTTCTGACAACAAAACAACTACGCTTGGTCGCGAGGGTTCTGATTATACAGCTTCAATATTTGCCCATTGCCTTAAGGCTGAGTCTGTTACGATCTGGAAAGATGTGCCTGGAGTATTGAGTGCTGACCCTAGGCTATTTTCTGAATACCAAAAGTTTGACCAATTGTCATACACCGAGGCCGTAGAAATGACTTACTACGGAGCCACGGTTATTCACCCAAAAACCATCAAGCCGCTGCAAAATTCGAACATCCCATTATACGTTAAGCCATTCTTACATCCAGAGGAAGCAGGAACGGTAATAAATTCGGGCGAGTTTTTACAGAAAAACATTTCCGCTATAATTGTTAAAAAGAACCAATTGCTGATTTCGATTTCGACCAAGGACTTTTCGTTTATTTCTGAACTTAACATCTCACATATCTACGAGGTTTTTGCCAAACTGAATCTCAAATGCAACGTTAGTCAAAATTCAGCTTTGAGTTTTACGGTTTGTCTTGATTTTGACGATATGAAGTTTGGGGAATTAATTAAAAGACTTGAAACATCATTTAAAGTAAGATACAACGAGAATGTAACGCTCTACACCATCCGGCACTACGACTCCCATGTTTTGCAAAAAATATTGGATGGGAAAACAGAAATATTGGAGCAATTGAGCCGAAGCACCGTTCAAATAGTGGTGAAGTAAAGAAGGAAAAAGCATTATTAAGTTTTTTCAGTGTCAATCTAGTGTAAAATCGATGTTTTTAAATTTTACTTTTTTAAATTTACAATCTATTACCATCAATCAAAAATGAAATCATCAATCAAACTCATTGTATTTGCATTAATTCCATATTTTTCAATGGCTCAAATAAAATATCCTGAAACCCAAAAAGGTTCTCAAACCGACACTTATCATGGAACCGAGGTAAAAGATGCCTATCGTTGGCTAGAAGACGACAAATCAGCTGAGACAGCCGCTTGGGTTAAAGCCCAAAACGAGGTTACGTTTGATTATTTATCTAAAATTCCTTACAAAAAACAGCTTCAAGACCGTTTGGAGAAGGTTTTTAATTATCCAAAATATTCAGCTCCAACCAAAAAACACGAATGGTTTTATTTTTACAAAAACGATGGACTTCAAAATCAGTCAGTATTGTATCGTCAAAAAGGTTTAGATGGTAAGCCTGAATTGGTGATGGACCCCAACAAACTCTCGCCAGATGGCACCACGCGTTTGATGCAATTTACTATTTCAAAAGACGGAAATTTTGCCGCATATTCACTGTCAAAAGGCGGTTCAGACTGGATGGAAGTATTTGTGATGGATACCAAAACCATGAAAACACTGACAGATAAACTAGAATGGGTGAAAATTTCTGGTTTAGCTTGGCAAGGAAATGGTTTTTACTACAGTCGCTATCCAAAACCCGAAGGAAGTGCTTTAGCAGCCAAAAACGAAAATCACCAAGTTTGGTTTCACACTGTAGGTACCAGTCAAGACAAAGACCAACTGGTATATCAAGACCAAGCTAACGGACAACGTTTTCATACTTTGGGAACTTCGGAAGACGAACAATATGCGTTTTTGGTGTTAAGCGATAGAGGAAAAGGATTGGACGGCAACGCTCTTTTTTACAAAACCAAAGACCAAAAAGAATTCACGCCCGTGGTGAAAGAAATCACGAATTCTTCTTATTCTTTTGTTGACAACGTGAACGGAAAATTCATTATCCAAACCAACGACAAAGCACCGAACGAAAAGCTACTTTTGTTTGACCCAAAAACCAGTAAATTCTCAGATTTTATTGCTGAAAAACCTGAGCCTCTTCAAGGTGCAGGCACAGCAGGTGGCAAACTATTTTTAAATTATCTGAAAGACGTAACCTCAAGAATATATGTTTATGATTTGAATGGAAAATTAGAAAACGAGGTAAAACTGCCCGGACTAGGCACCGCGGGTGGTTTTGGAGGAGACAAAGACGACAAATTTGTT
The DNA here is from genome assembly GCA_945885545.1 of Spirosoma fluviale. Classification (GTDB taxonomy): domain Bacteria; phylum Bacteroidota; class Bacteroidia; order Cytophagales; family Spirosomataceae; genus Leadbetterella; species Leadbetterella lacustris. The sequence goes on along the minus strand of CAMCYZ010000092.1, from coordinate 2,713 downwards.
TTCTATTCATTTACCTCATTTACTTTTCCTCCTACCATTTACCGATATGACATCGCTACCAAGAAAAGTACTGTTTTTAGAAAACCTGAAGTAGATTTCAAGGCTGATGATTTTGAGACCAAACAAGTTTTTTATACTTCAAAAGATGGTACCAAAGTGCCGATGTTTATAACTTATAAAAAAGGTTTGAAGTTAAATTCTAAGAATCCAACCTTATTATATGGTTATGGTGGATTTAATATCAGTTTGAACCCAGCTTTCAGTCCACTTTTGATTCCTTTCCTCGAGTACGGAGGTGTGTATGCTCAAGCCAACCTGCGTGGTGGCTCTGAATACGGCGAAAAATGGCACGAACAAGGCATGAAACTCAAAAAACAGAATGTATTTGATGATTTTATAGCAGCAGGAGAATATCTGATTACCAACAAATATTGTGATTCAGAGCATTTGGCACTTCGCGGCGGCTCTAATGGTGGACTTTTGGTAGGTGCTGTCATTAACCAAAGGCCCGATTTGGCAAAAGTGGCTATTCCTCAAGTGGGCGTAATGGATATGTTGCGATTCCATAAATTCACTATAGGTTGGAACTGGATAGCCGACTATGGCTCTGCTGACAATGCCGAGGAATTCAAAGTGCTTTACGGTTATTCGCCATTGCACAATATCAAATCAGGTATAAATTACCCAGCTACTTTGGTAACAACCGCCGACCACGACGACCGTGTAGTGCCAGCACACTCGTTTAAATATGCTGCCGAGCTACAAGCCAAAGCCGCCGAAAGTACCAAAAAACCGTTGTTGATACGCATAGACACCAACTCAGGCCACGGAGCCTCCAACACCAAAAAGAACATAGAAACCATGGCCGACATTTATGGATTTATTTTTTGGAATATGGGGCTTACTAATTTGATAATGAGATAATGTGTTGATTTTTAATTAGAAAATAATTAAATGAAAGCTGTAATCGATTTGTTACGGCTTTCATTTTCTACCAAAAAATCCTAAATTTGTTATATGGAAAGGCCAATTTTCAACAAACGCATTTTCTGGGATGTGTTTTTTTTAAAAAATAGAAAAATCACACCGTCAATAACTAATATATAATTTTATCGAAGTCTTAATTCATCAGGATTTCGTCTATGATCCCAAATCAATTTGATTACAATTTCAGTTTCTGAAACTGAATAAATGACTGAATAGTGATCAAAAATTATTTCCCTGTAATTTGTAGTTTCTATTTCAAATCCTAAAAACGGAAAATTTGATAGCTTTTTGGTTAAAGATTTTACTTTTTGGAGAAGCTTTTTGCTATATGTTTTAATTTGGTTTCTTTTAATGTAGAAAGTAAGGATTTCCTTAAATAATAATTCAGCATTTTTTGTCCAAATTACTTTTCTAAGAGCCATTTTTCGAGTTCGTTTATCAGAGTTGTGTTCTCTTTTACTTCATTTCTTTGGTATTGAGCATCACTTTCCTTTAATATACTCAATTGATTTTCAGTTAAATTGTAAGGAATAATTCTGTTTTTTAGGTAATGATTTACTGTTTCCAATATTGTTAAGTCTTGAATCTGATGAATTTCCTTAATTATTTCCTTTTGAGCTGATGCTACTGTCATCTTTGAAATTATTTTACACAAATCTATTAATTTTCAAACAAAATCAAATACCTTCTAATGAATTTACTACAAGAAATCAATTTTCATTTTCTCCCAAAAAACCTTAAATTTGTTTCATGGAAAAACCAATTTTCAATAAACGCATTTTTTGGGATGTAGTTTTCGAAAATATCGATTACGACGCAAAGGCCAATTTTGTGATTGAGCGTGTGTTTGAGCGTGGCGATGTGCCTGATATCAGAAATTGCTTCAAATATTACAGCGTGGAGAAAGTAACTGAAGCTCTACTGAATGCCAAGTTTTTGCCAGAAGGAACGATGTATTTAGCCAGTGCCGCCATTGATAGACCCTTAACAGACTTTAGATGCTACACCTTGAGACAGTCGAACCCAGCACTTTTTCCTTATTAGAAGACCTTTTAAGAATTCCCGAGTTTAAAAACTATGCTTTGGTTGGAGGCACAGCACTTTCCCTTTTATACGGCCATCGAATATCTGTCGATTTGGATCTATTCTCTAATAATCCGTTGCCAAATGAACAAATCGTAGATGCGTTGAAAAATAAGTTTAATGAAAAGTTTGAAATCAGGACTTCAAATCCAAGATTCGGTGTTTTTTGTTTTATTAATGATGTGAAAGTAGATATTGTAAATAATCCGCATGTTTATCTTAAACCTTTTAGTAGTATACAAAACATCCGAATGTATTCTATCGAAGATATAATTGCAATGAAAGTGCAGGCAGTTTTGGGTCGTGGGAAAAAGAAGGATTTTTGGGATATTGCAGAATTATTAAATCACTATTCTTTAGAAAATTTTATTGAGTTTCACACACAAAAATATAAAAGTCAGAATCTGTTAATTTCCATACCACATGCTCTAACCTACTTTTCAGATGCTGATGAAAGCGAAGACCCAGTAAGTCTAAAAGGTCAAACTTGGGAAAGTGTAAAATCTGAAATTCAAAAAAAAGTAAGAGAATATTTACAGAAATAATCTCGATTTAATTCAGTCCGCAGGCGTTATTCATCTTCCTTATTTCGCCCAAATAGGAGCGGCCGTTTTTTCATCAAAAAGCTCATCAACGTAGTATT
>CAMCYZ010000091.1 GCA_945885545.1 Spirosoma fluviale | reverse complement strand
TGAAACCCTTAATTTTTGGTGATTTCGAGTATATTTTAAGATTAGCCTCCAAATCGTTTGAAAACAAATTGGTCCATCCCACCACGCCTTTGATGAAGTCATTTTGCTCAGCTAAGGCATTGAAATGAATCGTTTCTTCCTCAGTTTGATTCACTTGAACCAAAACGCATCCGTCAATTTGGTTTTTATCTAATATTGGTTTTAGGTCTGCTGGTAAAAAATCTTTTTGGATTTTGGCCATGCTGTTGTCTATCCAAGCATAATTTGAGGAATCAAACTTCCAAAAATGCTGGTGAGCGTCTATTTTCATATTTAAGGTGTTTAACCATGTAAATATATCAACAATCTGAGCACTGTAAAGAATAATAATTGAAAGATGAAAAGAGGAATTCCTAAAGGATTATTTTTTGTGAATTTTAGTTTAAAAAATGCGACAAGCAATACAAATGCGACCATAAACCAAGCGATGTAGTTTTGCAATGGAGGGATGCCAAAAGTCCAAGTCCACATTTTTTGTTCAATGGCAACTGGCTCGGCTATATAGTCAAACAATGTTAATATTGAAGCTCCGATGGCTGATTTAAGAATTATGTTATCGTTTGCCTTAAATATTTGATTTATCAACACTCCAGCACAGAATACCATTAGAAACCAATTGACGCCAATCATAGGCGGCACGTCCAATACTTTAAAGCCTAGCGTAGTCTGGTACTGATAGGCTCCAAATATCATTTGTGTTTTTACTCCTAAAACCTCTATGGAATATCCAAGGGTGATAGAAAAAAATACAAATTGCCAAAACGCAAAATTTATTTTTTCTTGAGCAAGTATCAAGAAAACAAAAGAGGAGAATAAATGAAAAGGAGTCAAAAACTGAAAAAAAGCTTGCGTTGAAGAAAAACTTAGTCCAATAATTCCTGCCAAATACATGGAAGCCTGCAAATATATGATGGCTCGGGTGTTTTTAATTTGCATAAAACTGATTTACTAAAGCTTGGCAATATTTATTCATATCAAATACCTTATCAAATTCGAGGTACAAAATGTCAAATTTCTGGTTGGTATCCAAAAAAGCGTTTGGCTTTGGAATTTCTGTCTTATTTATTTTTTTAAAACTCAATTCATTTATATTTGTTAGAATTTTCTCAAACAAAATCTCTTCGTTTTTCAACTTCAATAATTGTAGCGATTGAAAAAAAGCCACAACCAAGTGCTGATCGTACCAAAATAGTCGAAAAATCCCTCGTTTTTCATAGTGATTTTGAAGTTTTTCTGCCAAGAAACAAATAAAATACAATTGATTCTGCTCTGGGTTTTCCCTTGAGGAATCTCTGTAAAACCGTTTAATGGCCTCCCGTGGTTTTGTTTCGCAATCGGGTTTGAGCAGCTGAGTATCGGGCAAGTTCCAAAGATTAATATATTCTTTTTCAGAAGGTTTACTTGATTTTTTGTTGCTAATAATCAAACGCCAAGCCAGCACTAGCAACAATAACAGTTTGAATACCAATGGCGTCTTCATTACTTAAACCAACTTCTCCTTTAAAAAATCAGCAGTGTAATTGCCTTCTATTTTGACCATATCCTCTGGTGTGCCCTCAAAACACACATAACCACCCTCTTCGCCTCCTTCCGGGCCTAGGTCTATGATCCAGTCAGAGCTTTTTATCACTTCCATATTGTGTTCAATGATAATTACACTGTCGCCTTGGTCCACTAATGCATTCATGGCTTTTAGCAATTTCTTGATGTCATGAAAATGCAATCCGGTTGTTGGTTCGTCAAAAATGAAGAGCGTTTTGCCTTTGTCTGCATTACCTTTTCCAAGAAAAAAAGCCAACTTAACTCTTTGGGCTTCACCACCCGAAAGTGTGTTGGATGCTTGTCCGAGCTTAATATAACCTAGACCGACGTCTTGAAGCGGCTGAATTTTATCGGCGATTTTGGCCTGAGAATTTCTGAAAAACTCCACGGCTTCGTCTACAGTCATGTCTAATATTTCGGCAATATCCTTTTCATGATATTTAACTTCCAAAACCTCTTTCTTGAATCTGCGGCCTTGGCAGCTTTCGCAAGTAAGTTTTACGTCTGCCATAAATTGCATTTCTATGGTTTGGTGTCCTTCGCCTTGGCATGCTTCGCACCTTCCGCCATCTACGTTGAAAGAGAAATGTGCAGGTTTGTAGTCACGTGTTTTTGAAAGTGGCTGTTCGGCCATCAAGGCTCGCAAGGTGTCATAAGCTTTAATGTAAGTAACTGGATTTGAGCGACTTGATTTGCCAATTGGATTCTGGTCTACCATTTCTATCTGTGTTATTCTGCTCAAGCTACCCGTAATTTCGCTGTATTTGCCCACATCGTCGCCGAATTCTCCCTTAAGTTTGGCCAAAGCGGGATATAGAATTTTCCTTATCAAAGTTGATTTTCCCGAACCGCTAACGCCTGTAACAACAGCCAAAACTCCCAAAGGGATTTTGACATTTACATTCTTTAAATTATTTTCTGATGCTCCATTGAGAGCTATGAAATCAAAGAATTTTCTTCTGTGTTTAGGGATTTCTATCTTATCTATTCCGCTCAGAAAATTTAAGGTGTGACTGTCGGATTTTTCGACTTTTTGGCCGTTCCAGGCACCTTGAAATACCAAATGTCCTCCGAGATTTCCCGCATCGGGACCTATATCAATGATTTCGTCAGAAGCTTTCATTACCTCCTCTTCGTGCTCAACAACAATAACGGTGTTACCCAAGGCCTTTAAAGATTCTAAAACGCTCACCAGTCTTTGTGTATCTCTCGGGTGTAAACCTATGCTTGGCTCATCTAAAATATACATAGAACCCACCAATGAACTACCCAAAGAAGTCGCAAGTCTTATTCTTTGGGTTTCGCCACCGGAAAGCGAGTTGGCCAATCTATTCAGGGTCAAATATCCCAAACCCACTCTTTGCATAAAGTCGAGTCTGTTGTTTATCTCTATCAGAATTCTTTTGGCCACTTTTTGCTCATAATCTGTAATTTCTAGGTTTTTGAAAAACTCTGAAACCCCTGAAATGGGCAAAAGTACCAAGTCAATGATAGATGTACCACCAATTTTTACATAAGAAGCGTCTTTTCTGAGTCTTGATCCCCGGCAGTCTGGGCAAGTGGTGCGGCCTCTATATCTCGACAACATCACACGATATTGAATTTTATAGGTTTGCTCTTCAAGAAACCTGAAGAAGTCGTCTAAACCCATAAAGTGTTCGTTTCCACTCCACAGTAAACGATATTGTTCCTCAGTAAGGTCTTTAATGGCTCTATGAATAGGGAAGTCAAATTGAATACCTTTTCTGACTAAGGGCATCAGGTATTCGTTCATTTTTTCGCTTCTCCACGGGGCTATGGCACCTTCAAAAACGGATAGATTTTTGTCAGGGAAAACCAAGTCTGGGTCTAAGCCGAGTACATTTCCGAAGCCTTCGCAGCGTTTGCAGGCTCCATAGGGATTGTTGAATGTAAAAAGGTTGACAGTGGGCTCATCAAACTGCATTCCGTCCAACTCAAATCTGTCTGAAAATGATTTCGAAATTTTTCCATCTTCTGAAATAATCTGAACCTCGCAATCGCCTTCACCCTCAAAAAAGGCAGTTTGGATGGAGTCCGAAATTCTGTATTGCGTGTCTTCTTCAGGGTTGTTGTTTTCGTCAAAATGCACTACTGCTCTGTCAATGAGTATTTTAACGTCTGTTGGTTTTACTTTTTTCTTATCCGCCAGTTCTAGAAAATCCTCAATCAATACCACCTCGTCTTTTACCATTATTCTGGTAAAACCTTTTTTGAGGTGAAGCGAAAGTTCTTCTAAAACATGACGATTTTCCTTGGTTTTAAGTGGACTTAGTATAATTACTTTCGTGTTTTCGGGATATGAAAACGCAAAATTCACGACATCTGAAACGCTATCTTTTTTTACAGGAAGGCCACTTTTTGGCGAATACGTAACTCCGATTCTAGCAAATAATAATTTAAAATAATCGTAAATCTCGGTGATAGTTCCAACCGTGGATCTCGGATTTTTAGAACCTACTTTTTGCTCTATGGCAATCGCTGGAGAAATGCCTTTAATGTAATCCACCTCAGGTTTTTCCATTCTGCCCAAAAACTGCCTTGCATACGAACTCAAACTTTCCACGTACATTCTTTGGCCTTCGGCATAAAGGGTATCAAACGCCAAAGATGATTTTCCGCTACCCGAAAGCCCCGTAATGACCGTTAAAGTATTACGTTTAATGGCTACGCTTACATTTTTGAGGTTGTTTACCCTAGCACCTTTTATGATGATGTACTGTTTTGGGTCGAGAGAATCAATATCTACTGCAGAATCGCTTTTTTTCATTTAGCAAAAATAATGGGTTTTCGAGTAAAATACTTGTTTGACTTTGATATTATTCTTGGAAAAAAGGTTTTTTTTGGAAATAAAAATGCGTTATTCAAACTAATCCTTGAGGCCTTAGTTTCCCGGTTTAACTTCTCTGGGATCTAAAAGTTCAAATTATAAATTTCTCAAATTTGTTAAACTTTATTGACATGGAATACTTGTCTGGATTTATCTAATTGGAGGAATCTAATATTTGTTTGCCCTTTTTAGCTGCAAAACTTATTATTTTGTCGAACAAAAAACTGGTTTTGAAGTATTTCAATTAATTTTGAAGTATGAACCAATTCGCTGTAATATTCGACATGGATGGTGTGATTTGCCATACCAATCCCTACCATAGTCTAGCTTTTAAGTCTTTTTTTGGTAAAAGAAATCTATTTCCAACCGAGGAACAATTTGCCTTACACATGTATGGGAAAAGCAATAGCTACATTTTGAAGCATTTTCTTGGAAGAGAGATAGTTGGGCAAGAGTTTTTGGACTTAGAATTCGAGAAAGAATCGCTTTTTCGTGAGATTTATGCGGGCCATATTGAAACCATTCCTCATTTCTTAACTTTTTTGGTCTCTTTAAAAGATGCTGGCTTCAAAACAGGAGTAGCTACCTCTGCTCCACGAGCCAATCTCGATTTGATCATGGGACAATTGGGCTTCCAGAAAGATATGGAGTCTATTATGGCTTCTGAAAATGTCAGTCAGCACAAACCTCATCCTGAAGTTTATTTGAAATCGGCCCAAAACTTAGGTGTTTCTCCTCAAAACTGTTTGGTTTTTGAAGATTCTTTTTCGGGTGTTTCGGCTGGACTAAATGCAGGTATGCGAGTGGTTGGAGTTCTGAGTTCGCACACCATTGAAGAGTTGCCACCATGCAGTGCTTATATTAATGATTACTCAGAAATAGATATCGAAACAGTTTTCAATATTATTAAATGATTAGAATTTTATTTTTCTTTCTTTTTGTAGGACTTTCTGCTTTCGGCCAAGGTGGTTATGAGGTAAAATACATCAACCAAACCATCAATGTAGACGGAAAGTTAGATGAAGATGCGTGGGAAAAAGCGGAGGTACTTAAAAATTTCCGACAATATTTTCCAAGTGACTCAGTTTTTGCACAGAATGATACAGAGATACGGATGTTTTATGATGACAAGAATCTTTATATTTCGGCCAAAATGTATTCGAAGTCTAAAAACTACATCATTCCGTCCATGAGGAGGGATTTTAGGGCTGGTGGAAGCGATAATATTACTTTTTGCTTTGATACTTTTGCCGACCATACCAACGGTTTTATGTTCGGAACCAATCCTTATGGGGTCATGCGTGAAGGTTTGATGTTCAACGCCGCCACTGACAATAGTTTCTTGAATGTTTTTTGGGATAATAAATGGAAGTCTAACTCCTACATAGCCGATGATGCCTGGATTTCTGAATCCGTGATTCCTTTTTCAACTTTGCGGTTTAAGGAAGGTTCACAATTGTGGTTTTTCAAGTCCTACCGGTTTGATACCCAAACCAATGAGCAGTCGTCATTGGTTAAAATACCTCAAAATCAAATTATTATGAGTCTCGGTTATACCATTCCGATAAAATTCGAAAGGCCGCTTCGAAAAAATGGAGCAAACGTGGCCCTTATTCCCTACGTATCCACAAGAGTATCAAAAGATTTTGAGGCCAAAGACCCCACTACTCTTTACAAATCGGGAATTGGTTTGGATGCAAAAATTGGGGTGACTTCGGGTTTAAATTTGGATTTAACCGTAAACCCGGACTTTTCTAATGTAGAGGCAGACAGGCAAGTGGTTAACCTGACAAGATTTGACATAAATTTGCCAGAACAGCGGCAGTTTTTTATAGAAAACTCTGATTTATTCACGGGTTTCGGCAGTTTGATTACCAATCCGTTTTTGCCGTCAACTGGGACTTTAATAGTTGGAAATCAGCTTTATAGTCCGTTTTTTTCAAGAAATATAGGTATTGGTTTGGATACTTCCACCGGTGTGAATGTGCAGAGCAGAATAAATTATGGTGCAAGATTAAGCGGCAAAATTGGAGACACTTGGCGTGTAGGAATTCTAAATAGTCAAACCGCAAAGGATGAAGAAAGGGGCATTGATGCTGAGAATTTTACGGTTTTTGCCTTGCAAAAAAGAGTTTTTCAGCGATCTAACATTGCAGCTATTTTTGTGAATAAATTTGACCCCAATAGCGAATCCCTAAATAACTTTAATAGGGTTGGAGGGCTAGAATATAACCTGCAGTCAACCAATAATAAATGGATTGGGAAACTGTTTTATCACCATTCTTTTGATAGAATGCAAAAAGAGAATCCTTTTGCCACAGGACTTTTGCTAAATTACAACACAAGGAAATTCATAGCCAAATGGTCGCACGACTATCTTGGAAAAGGATTTAACGCTGAGGCAGGCTTTGTGCCGAGGGGCAATTTCTTTCATTTTAATCCAACATTTGGATTTAACTTTTTCCCCAAATCTAAAGTCTTAAACCGCTATAGTTTTGGTGTAAATTATGATCAATACGAAAGCAAAGGTATTGGTGTGACCGACCGCAAAGCTGGACCATTTATACTGTTGGCTTTTCAAAATACAACAAGGTTGCTCACCACCTTTAGTCAAAACTTCACTTATTTGTTTAGGGACTTTGATGCATTGAGAAGCAACGGCTCTTTGCCAAAACTGAAGGCGGGCAATTCGTACACCTACTACACCATTGATGCTAATTTTGTAACAGACCAACGAAAGACCATGTCACTGAATTTCAATCCTTTGTTTGGGCAATATTACGACGGCAGAATTATCTCTATGTCTGGAAATCTCAATTACCGTTTTCAGCCTTTCGGCTTGGTTGCCCTGAACTATTCTTATAACGATATCAAACTTTCTACTGGCAAGAATAAAGCGTATGTCATAGGCCCCAATGTGGATTTTACTATGAGTAAAAAGCTGTTTTGGACAAATTATGTACAGTACAACTCGCAGTTCAAAAACCTCAATGTCAACTCACGACTTCAATGGCGTTTTGCTCCAGTGTCCGACTTTTTCTTGGTATATTCCGACAATTACAATTCTGAAATTTGGTTGCCCAAAAACAGAGCACTTTTCGCAAAATTCACTTATTGGCTAAGCCTATGAAACGACCTGATATTTACCTTTTACCTATGCTTTTGGCCGAGGATTCACACCAATCGGTGCTGACACCGTATGCCTTGGAGGCTTTAAAAAGCATTAAAGTTTTTTTTGTTGAAAATATTAAAACCACTCGAAGGTTTATCTCTTCACTAAAAGCTGGAATTGTTATTGACGATTTACAATTTATTGAAATCAATAGAGACTCTGATTTTGAGGAGCTTTTTATAATAATAAACGAACTAGATCAAGATGCAGGAATTATTTCAGAGGCTGGTTGTGCAGGAGTGGCAGATCCCGGAGCATTGGTGGTAGAGGTAGCTCACCAATTAGGACTACAGGTTAAGCCTCTCGTTGGGCCTAATTCCATCCTGTTGGCTTTGATGGCCTCGGGCTTTAATGGGCAGTCTTTTGCTTTTAGTGGCTATTTGCCTATCAAAGACGACGAAAGGGCAAAAAAACTCCGAGCTTTGGAAAGAGAAGCACTTCAGAAAAAGCAAACGCAGATTTTTATGGAAACTCCCTACCGCAACAATCAAATGTTGGCAGCAATCATGAATAATCTCAACCCCAACACACGACTTTGTATAGCTGCCGATATTACTGCAGAAACTGAATTTATCAAAACCCAAAGCATAGAAGCTTGGAAAAGAAAAGGCCTCCCGGATTTAAACAAGAGGCCTGCGATATTTTTGATAAATTAAGGTATTTTTTCGTGCCAAACTTCTCAAAATGTTATTTTTTATTTTTTTCAGGAAAATGAAGATTGACATGCTCTAAATGGAAGCGTGGGGCTCTTTTAAATTTTTAGAGTTAATAATTTGTTTTTAAGAAAAAAATTGCCTTATTTATACAGTATATTTTGGTGAATTTTACACTTTCTTAGTGTGAACAACTCTTGTTATTCAACGGTCTTTTTAAAACTTAAAATTCCTGGTTAACCAATGAAAAAACTAATTTTAATGGCATCTATGGTGGCCATGTTTCTCTCTTGTAAGGATCAGAACCTTTATACAGAATCTGCCCCATTGGCTTCTTCTGAATCTATTATGGGTACTGTCCTTCCTGGAAAGTATATCGTCGTATTGAAAGTCGTACCTGAACTTAAGGGCATGCCAAAGGCTGTTAGAGAAAAAGTGCTTGCTTTATTGATAAAAAATGGAGCAGATCAGGCCGCGATTGATTATATTTATTCAGCTGCATTGCAAGGCTTTGCGGGTACCTTAAACCCTTCTCAGTTGAAAAGTCTCCTGAATGATCCAAATGTGGCTTATATTGAGGCTGATCAAATAGTATCAATTAATCAAAAAAAATCTAGTGGAGGTGGCTCAACCCAACCAGCACAAGAGATTCCTTGGGGGATAACTCGCGTAGGCGGTTCCTCAGACGGGACAGGCAAAACAGCTTGGATAATAGATACAGGCATAGATTTAACTCATCCTGACCTTAATTTGGACGCCACAAGGGGTTTTTCAGCTTTTTCAAGGGGCAAAGATGCTGGCTTTAATGATGGAAATGGCCATGGAACACACGTTGCTGGTACAGTCGCCGCCAAAAATAATACCATAGGTGTTGTGGGTGTTGCTGCAAATGCCAATGTAATTCCCATTAAGGTTTTAGGTTCTACAGGAAGTGGAACTAATTCGGGTGTAATTGCTGGTGTAGATTGGGTAGCTGTTAAAGGCAAGTTGGGTGAGGTAGCAAATATGAGTTTAGGTGGTGGTGTTTCGGCAGCACTAGATCAAGCCGTCTTAAATGCTGCCAATGTTTCTGGTGTGAAATTTGCTCTTGCGGCTGGTAATGCCTCCACCAACGCGAATAACTCTTCGCCTGCTCGAGTTAATGGAATTAATATTTTTACAGTCTCTGCTCATGACATCAATAATAATTTCGCAAGTTTCTCAAACTATGGTAATCCTCCTGTAGATTTCTGTGCACCAGGTGTAACTATAAAATCAACATGGATAGGTGGCAGATATAACACAATAAGTGGTACTTCAATGGCTACACCGCATGTTTGTGGTTTGTTACTTTTGGGAAATGTTAATTCCGGAGGAACAGTAAATAACGACCCCGATGGTAACCCAGATATTTTAGCTCGAAAGTGATTAAATGACAAATAGGATTAATAAAAAAAGCGAGCTGGTTCTCGCTTTTTTTATGGTCTTCTCTTATATCGAGTCTGTCTTTATACGCCTACTATTTATTCTATTCAGGTTTATACTAGAGTCTACATTAAATCTGTTTCTAAAGCGTTCTATAGAGTCTAAATTAGCACTTCCAGATAGGCTATCTACTGCGGTAGTATCTCTTTTTGCGTACGAATAACAACTCAAGTAGTCTTTCTCTATTTTTATGTTGGGTTTAGGAAATGGCCCTGGACTGTAGCCCAAGGACTTGTCGGCGTAAACTTTGTTCATAAATATACCAAAGATAGGTAGAGCAGATTTACTTCCTTCTCCTAATCCACCACGGAAATGAATACTTCGGTCGTCGCCACCTACCCATACTCCGCCAACGAGGTCTTTAGTAAAGCCTACATACCAAGCGTCAGAGTTGTTGGATGTAGTTCCAGTTTTACCAGCTACCTGCCCGCCATTTTTGAAAAGTTCACTGTAGTTAAACATTCTAGCTCCTGTTCCACCAGGTTCTTCCACGTTTCCTCTAAGCATATATTGCATTAAATATGCCGACTCTGGTCTTATGGCTTCATGTGTTTTTGGCTCAAACTCAAACAATACTTTTCCTGAAGCATCTTCTATTTTGAAAACAAAAATGGGTTCTCTGTACATTCCTTCGTTGAGGAAAATTCCGTATGCAGCCACCATTTCGTAAAGGGATACATCAGAGCTTCCCAACCCTAGTGAAACCACGGGGTCAAGTGGAGAGGTAATACCCATTTTCTTAGCATATTCTACTACTTTACTTGGTTTTATTTCGTTGGTAAGTTGAACTGCCACAGAGTTTACTGATCTTGAGATAGCAGTTCTAAGCGTCATATTGCTATTGGAAAAAGTCCCGTTCGCATTTTTTGGTTTGTAAGACTTTTCTTCTCCATTTTCAGTCCATTTTATTTCTATTTCCTTATCTTCGCGTATGTCACATGGCGAAAGATTCAAGGAGCCATCTATGGCTGCTGTATAAACTATTGGCTTAAACGAAGAACCTGGCTGCCTTCTGCCTTGCTTCACATGGTCATATTTGAAATGGTCAAAGTCTATTCCACCTACCCAAGCCTTTATAAAACCTGAGTATGGATCAAAAGCCATCATACCGGCTTGTAGGAATTTTTTGTAATACCTGATAGAGTCCATTGGGCTCATCAGCTGTTGTTTGTTGCCCTCCCAACTGAATACATTCATGGAAACGGGTTTGTTCATGTAGAAGTTGATTGAGTCTTCGTTGTTGTTGTACTTTATGGCCAATTGTTTGTATATTTTTTCTCTTTTGGCCACTTGTTCTATAAAGTTGGGTATTTCCTCACCGTTTTCATAAGTCCAAGGGTTTTTGCCTTTCCATTGGGCATTAAATTCTTTTTGGAGCATTTTCATGTGTTGCTTTACCGCTACCTCTGCATAGGTTTGCATTTTAGAGTCTACCGTGGTGTAAATCTTCAATCCATCGCGATATAGGTCGATACCCATGTCATTTTTCTCTGACCAATTTTCTATAAATTTAGCCAAAGCACCTTTAAAATAGTTACCTTGCCCATCGTAGGCGTCTTCGATATTTATATCCAGTTTAATCTCTTTTTCTGATAATTTTTCAGCAGTTTTGGCATCTAAATCTCCATTCTGAACCAGTCTTTGAAGTACAGTATTTCTTCTTTTTTTAGAGTTTTTTGGATTCCTGATTGGGTTGTAATAAGTTGTGGCTTTTTGGAGACCAACCAAAACGGCCGATTCCGAAACATTTAACTCCAAGGGAGTTTTGTTAAAGTAAGTTTTTGCAGCTGTTTTTATACCAAAAGTGTTGTTTCCATAATCGACTGTATTTAAATACATCGTGGCTATTTCGCCCTTTGTAAATCTTTTTTCGAGTTCAATTGCTGTTAGCCATTCTTTGGTTTTATAGACCAATGTTTTCACGAATGGAATGTAATATAATAGTCCCCGCATTTCTTTTTTTCGAGTATTGTATAAGTTTTTGGCCAATTGCTGAGAAATTGTACTGCCACCTCCAGAGTCACTGTCGCCAGTCAGGATTCCTTTCGCTACACCTGCCATTCTACGTAAATCTACGCCTGAATGCTCAAAAAAACGTTTGTCTTCTGTAGCAATCAATGATTTAAAAACCCATGGTGAAATAGCTGAACTGTCAACTGGAGAACGATTTTCCGTAAAAAACTTTCCCATTATTTCGCCATCGGCATAGTAAATGGTGGAGGCTTGAGAGAGTTTAGGATTTTGAAGTTGCTCCACACTAGGCATTCCACCCGTTAGCCAAAGGAGGTTGGTTTTTATTAAAAAAATATAGAATATGAGACTAAAACCAATATTGTAGACCCATTTATAAATTTTTTTGAGAATAGAATAATACGAACCCTCAGGATTGAGATGTCCATACATTGACTTTTTTATGGATTGTCTTTTTTCAACCAAATAGGTTTTGGTATTTTGAACCTTTTCCTTACCAAATATTTTATACAACAGAAGCTCGAAAAGCTCTAAAGCTGCGGTTAGTTTGTTTGAAAAAAAAACCAAGACCAGTTTGAAATTTTCTATAATAGTTTTGATAAACTCCATTTTTAGATTTTATACGGAACGCAAATTTAGAATACTAATTATTCATTTTAATCAAAAATAGAGGTTTTATGTCAAAACAAAAATAAAAAATCTTAATCGAAGTAAATTTTGTCCATTAGTTAAGAAAAAATGCTTTTTAAACAAATTTCGGAACTTTTGTTTTTTTTGCGGTAATTTTGAAGAAAAAATCATACGCTATGTCAGAAAATATTCTGGAAATTCATAATGTAGTTAAAAACTATGCCAATCATCGTGCACTTGATGATGTGAGTCTTACTGTACCTAAAGGTGTTATTTATGGTCTTTTGGGGCCAAATGGTGCCGGTAAAACCTCCTTGATACGAATTGTTAACCAAATAACCGCCCCAGATGCTGGTCGAGTGTTGTTTAACGGTGAACCCTTGAACGAAAAAAACATTTACGAGATTGGCTATCTGCCCGAGGAGCGAGGATTGTACAAGAAAATGAAAGTTGGAGAGCAGCTTCTATATTTGGCTCGGCTAAAAGGCCTTAGTAAAGACGCCGCCATGGAAAAGCTAAAAGAATGGTTTGTGAAGTTTGATATAAAAACTTGGTGGGACAAACCTATCGAAGACCTTTCAAAAGGTATGCAACAAAAGATTCAGTTCGTTGCTACGGTGCTTCACCAGCCGAAATTGATCATTTTGGATGAGCCATTTTCAGGTTTTGACCCCATCAACGCTACGCTCATAAAAGACGAAATATTGGAACTGAAAGAGAAAGGTTCTACCATCATATTTTCAACACACCGTATGGAATCTGTTGAGGAACTATGCGATTATATTGCCCTCATTAATAAGTCGAAGAAGGTTTTAGAAGGAAAGAAATTGGATATTAAAAATCAGTATAAAACCAATACTTTCACGCTCAACTATGAAGGTTTTGAAATGGAAAATACCCAAAGTTTTGAGGTTTTAACGAATTATGTTAATCTGGACGGAAGTCAAACTGCCGTGCTCAAAGCGAATGAAGACAAAATTGGCAATGACCTCCTGAAAGAAATTCTTGAAAAAGTGACCGTCAAGTCGTTCAAAGAAGACGTGGCGTCTATGAATGATGTATTTATCAAAGCTGTGAACCAATCAAACTAAAAATCAGATGAACAATATATTACTAATTATACAAAGGGAATATGTGACCCGGGTAAAGAAAAAGTCTTTTATCGTAATGACTATATTGGGGCCCTTGCTCATGGGTTTGATGTATGCCGGGGTTATTTGGGCGGCTGTGAGCTCAGTAAACCAGAAGAAAGTAGAAGTATTGGACGAAAGTAATTTGTTCAAAGGGAAGTTTAAGTCTTCGGAAGAATTTATTTTCGTTTTTAAAGAAGATAATATTGCTAATCTGAAGAAATCATTGAAAGGCAGCGAATTTGATGCCTTGGTTCATATTCCGGCAGACGTACTTGAAAACCCTAAAAATATCAAGATTTACTCTGAGAAAGGTGTGACTTTGGAGCTTCAGTCGAGAGTGGAGAATGCCATCGAAAAAGAGATAGAGACCATAAAGCTTACTGAAGCAGGAATAACGAAAAGTGTATTAGAAAGTGCCAAAATGGATGTAACATCGGAGACAATCAGTTTAAAAGAAGGCGGCGAAAAGAAAAGCAGTGCAGCGGCGGCATCAGTGATTGGCGGTATTTGTGCGTTTTTAATTTACCTGTCTGTATTTATCTATGGGGCTCAAGTGATGAGAAGCATTACCGAAGAAAAAACGAGCAGAATAGTTGAAATTTTGATAAGCTCGGTCAAGCCTTTTCAGTTAATGATAGGTAAAATTGTTGGTGTGGCTCTAGTTGGTCTCACCCAGTTTGGTCTTTGGATTATACTATCAGCTGGGGTTTTGACTTTAGGAAGTAAATTGGTAGGAGATAAGCTGATGCAATCAAAAAATGTTATGACGGAGGCTCAAATGGCGAGTTTGCCTCCAGAAGCTCAGGAGATGGCCAAAGAAAAAATGCAGCAAGGCGGTGGAATATCTGCCGAGATGATGCCAAATCTTTTTGGAGCATTAGATACCTTGCCACTTACGACTATCATTATTTCGTTTTTGTTTTACTTTGTAGGGGGTTATCTCTTATATAGTGCCTTGTTTGGAGCTGTGGGTTCTGCGGTTGATAGCGATACTGACACACAGCAGTTTATGCTACCGATAACTATTCCGATAATTGCTGCTTTTATGATTGCTCAGTTTGTTATTCGAGACCCCAACAGCAATTTGGCCATCTGGACATCCATGATTCCGTTCACATCACCCATAATTATGATGGTGCGTATTCCTTTCGGTGTGCCGGTTTGGCAAATAGTAGTCTCGGTTTTGCTGCTCATTGGAGGATTTGTTTTTACTACTTGGTTGGCTTCGAGAATTTATAGAGTGGGTATTCTGATGTACGGAAAAAAAGTCACTTGGAAAGAATTGGCTAAATGGATTTTTTATAAAGGCTAAGTCATTATCCTTTGGGAATAAAAAAGTAGAGATTGGAGCAAGTCCATTCTCTTTTTTTGTTCAGGCCATTTTTTGGTGAATTTCGATTTCGTTTGTATGTTTGTTGCTGTTCATTTTTGAAAATATGCTCTTGAAAAAATATACATCTGACTGGATTAATAATTTCATTGACATAAAGAATGTAATAGATGAGGCTTTGATAAGCCTTGAATATTCGATAGAACATGTAGGTAGTAC
>CAMCYZ010000090.1 GCA_945885545.1 Spirosoma fluviale | reverse complement strand
GAATGGCAAAAAAATATAGAATTAGCAAGTTCGGTAAAAGGGATAGGCAAATGGACATGTTTATGGATATTAGTTTATACTAGGAACTTTAGTAAAGAATTTAATAGTAGAAATTTCGCATCCATGGCTGGGGTCGCACCTTTCGAATCAAGTTCGGGGAGTTCTATTAGAAATGGGAGTCATAATAGCCATTTCTCCCATAAATTTTTAAAAGGAATACTTCACACCGCAGCCATGGCAGCTATCCGATTCAATCCAGCAATGAAAGAATATAAAGAGAGAAAGAAGAAGGAGGGCAAAAAAGGTTTCTTGGTAATGAACAATATAAAAAATAAAATATTACACCAGGTTTTCGCTGTAGTAAGGTCAGGCGAAATGTTTAAATTAGATTACAAGCACCCAATGGCAGCTTAATTATTTTAACATAAAAACTTGTTTTTATCTTAGCTATCTATATTAGGAAGAATTCCGTCAGGCAGATGGGGTGAACCGGAAGATTTTAAAGGCCCGACGGTATTTTTGGCCTCCGAAATGTCGAAATATGTACAAGGCACTATTTTGACCGTAGATGGCGGATGGATGGGGAGGTGAGTTAGGGTTCATCCTTTTGTCTTCGACTCCGCTTAGACAACGGATGGAACGGTCACTGAGCAGTGCCGAAGAGACATAACCTTTTGTCTTCGACTTCGCTCAGACAACGGATGGAACGGTCACTGAGCAGTGCCGAAGTGACATAGCCTTTTGTCTTCGACTCCGCTCAGACAACGGATGGAACGGTCACTGAGCACAATGAATTCAGATGAAAATCTGAATGAAATTGCGACCAAAGGTCTCGTAGGGACATTATCAAATTAGCAAATTAACACATTAAAAATATGATTTCGAGATACGAAAGTAGCCCACGTGAAGTGGAAAGGATGAATACAGCCGAACTTAGAGAGAATTTTTTGGTAGAAAGTTTGTTTTCAGATGGTGAAATAAAACTCACCTACACGCATTATGACAGATTGGTTTTGGGTGGAGTGAAACCGGTTGCGAAGGTCATCGCCTTAGAAACTTATGACGCTCTTAAAAGCAGTTATTTCTTGGAAAGACGCGAGATAGGTATCATCAATGTAGCTGGCCCTGGCACGGTTGAAGCCGACGGTAAAGTTTTTGAAGTTGACCAATTAAGCTGCGTGTATTTGGGAAAAGGAACTCAAAAGGTTAGTTTTTCTTCAAAAGATGCAGCTAACCCCGCTTGTTTTTTTCTGTTATCTGCACCTGCTCATCAGACATTCCCAAATAAGAAATTTTCAAAAGAAGATGCATCACCAGTGACTTTGGGAGCTCCCGAAACTTCTAACCACCGAACCATTTACAAATATATTCACAACGACGGCATCATGAGCTGTCAACTCGTGATGGGCTTGACAGTGTTAGCAACGGGGAGCATCTGGAACACCATGCCGCCGCACGTGCACGACCGCCGAAGCGAGGTTTATTGCTACTTTGATGTGCCTGAAAATCAGGGAGTGATGCACTTTATGGGTAAGCCCGACCAAACCCGCCATATTTGGGTACAAAACCACCAAGCCATCATTTCACCTCCTTGGAGTATACATTCTGGTGCAGGATCGGCCAACTACTCGTTCATTTGGGGTATGGCAGGCGAAAACAAGGACTTTACAGATATGGATTTTGTGAACTTGAATGCGTTGAGATAATGAAACGTTCATGACTAAGTTTTTAGCCATACAGGGAAATGATTATTTCATTGTGGTTTTATGATTAAAAATAAACAACAGAAAAGTACTTTCAACTTTCAAGGTGAGCAATCTTTTCTTCAGCAGAATCATATATTCTTTAGAAATGTATAACCCTAAAGCCTCATCATTAAATCGTTGAGGTTTTCATCCGACGAGATATCGAGTTTTTTTCGTAATCTGTAGCGTTTAAGTTCAACGCTTCTGATAGTTATATTTAGCAACTGAGCTATTTCTTTGGTACTCAAATTCATCCTTAAATAGGCTGCTAATTTGAGATCTCCATGCGAAAGAACAGGATAATCGTGCTGTAATTTTTTAAGGAATGACTCATGGACTTGGTTGAAATTGGTCTCAAAAACTTTCCGATCGTGGCTAGTTGATATATTTTTGTCAATGAGCCTTACAATTGAATCAGACTTTTCTTTCACTTTAGACTCAACCTCCTCTTTTATCTGAGAGAGCAATTCGTTTTTTCTGATTAAAACCATGGATTTGTGGATGCTTTTAATCTTTCAAAAGGTTGGTTTGCCACATCATATTTAGCAATTGACCAAGGTCCTATAATCGGTATGATTGAAAATCACCGTTCTGGTCAGTTGTGGTCTTTGCTCATGGCTGACGCAGATGTAAAAAATGGATTGGATAAACTGGGATTTAAATATTAACTCAGAAATTTATTTAATTTTACATGTCCTAACCATTAAAAATAGTCTTTAAAAAATGAAAAAAATAGCTTTTGTTTTTGTGTTTAGCCTTTTGCTGCACAATCTATCATTTGCCCAGAATGCAAAAAGGGATCAATTTGTTGCTTCTTTGATAAAAAAAATGACCATTGATGAAAAACTCGGTCAGTTAAATTTACTTGTTGGAGGCGAAGCCACTACAGGTTCAGTTGTGAGCAGCAACGTAGAATCTAAACTGAAAGCTGGAAAAGTTGGAGGGATTTTTAGTCTTTCATCACCAGAAAAAACCCGCAAGGCTCAAGAATTGGCATTGCAAAGTCGCTTGAAAATTCCAGCAATTTTTGGAATGGACGTCATCCACGGCTACCGAACGATGTTTCCCATCCCCTTGGGTATGTCAGCCACTTGGGATATGGATTTAATTGAAAAATCTGCAAGAATGGCCGCCCAAGAAGCTACAGCCGACGGAATCTTCTGGACATTCTCACCAATGGTAGACATCTGCCGCGACCCGCGTTGGGGCCGTGCCTCTGAAGGCTCTGGCGAAGATGTATTTTTGGGATCAAAAATAGCCGCAGCCATGGTTAAGGGCTACCAAGGAAAAAACCTCGCCGACAAAAACACGATGTTGGCTTGTGTAAAACACTTTGCATTGTACGGAGCCGCCGAAGGTGGCCGCGACTATAATACCACCGACATGAGTCGTGTGCGTATGTACAACGAATATTTGCCACCTTACAAAGCCGCCCTTGATGCAGGTGCGGGTTCAATTATGGCTTCTTTCAACGAAATAGACGGAATACCCGCAACGGCCAACAAATGGCTTTTGACGGACTTATTGCGTAAAGAGTGGGGCTTCAAAGGATTTGTTGTGACTGACTATACGGGCAACAACGAAATGATTGACCATGGAATAGGGGACTTACAAACTGTAACTGCCAAGGCTCTGCGTGCAGGTTCTGACATGGACATGGTAGGCGAAGGTTTTTTGAATACTTTGAAGAAATCTTTGGTCGAGGAGAAAGTAACACAAGCAGAAATTGATCGAGCAGTTAGGCTGATTTTAAATGCAAAATATGACTTGGGGTTGTTTGAAGACCCTTTTCGTTATTGCGATGAAAACCGTGCCAAAACTGAAATTTATAACGACGAAACAAGAGCGTTTTCTCGCGAGGTGGCTACAAAATCTTTTGTATTGTTGAAAAACAAAAACAATGTTTTGCCCCTAAACACTTCTCAAAAAATAGCGGTAGTAGGCCCATTGATCAATAACAAAGAAAACATGGCCGGTACTTGGTCTGTTTCTGAAACACGCACCAATAGCATCACTTTGATGGAAGGCCTTCGCAATGCCTTGGGCGAAAAAATTGAAATCTTGCAAGCTCGTGGAGCCAATATCTATTCAGACCCAGTTATGGACGCCAATGCAGCGATGTTCGGCAAAACTACCGGTAGGGATAATCGTTCCGACGAAGAGTTGCTTTTTGAAGCTGTGAGAGTAGCGAAAGATGCGGACGTAATAGTTGCAGCGTTGGGCGAGTCTGCCGAAATGAGCGGTGAAAGCTCGAGCCGTTCACAAATTGATATCCCAGAAAATCAGCGTAACTTATTGAAGGCTTTGGTTAAAACTGGCAAGCCAGTGGTTTTGGTATTGTTTACTGGTCGTCCGCTGGTATTGACATGGGAAAATGAAAACGTGGACGCTATTCTTAACGTTTGGTTTGCAGGTACCGAAGCTGGGAACGCCATTGCCGATGCTCTTTATGGAAAGGTTAATCCATCAGGTAAACTTTCGATGTCATTCCCGAGAAATGAAGGACAAATACCAGTGTACTACAATCATAAAAACACAGGCCGCCCGCACAGTGGAAAGCCTGGTTATGAAAAATTCAGGTCAAATTATTTGGATGTAACCAACGAGCCTTTGTTTCCGTTTGGATATGGTTTGAGTTATACAACTTTCGAATATGGCGATATCAAATTGGATAAAACCAGCATGACCGAAAGCCAACAAATAAAGGTTTCGGTAGAGGTAAAAAACACCGGAAGCTACGATGGTGAAGAGGTAGTGCAGTTATACATAAGAGACAAAGTGGGCACTAACACACGTCCTGTCAAAGAACTTAAAGATTTCAAAAAAGTACTAATCAAAAAAGGGGAAAGCACAACTGTGGAATTTACTGTTAGACTAGATAATCTAAAATATTACACCAACGAACTCCAATACATTGCCGAAAAAGGAGTCTTCGAAGCCATGATAGGAGGGGATTCAGACAAAGTTAAAAAAGCTGAATTTGTATTAAAGTAAGCATAGTTTTTTTAAAACAAACACCTAGTTTCTTTTTTGAGACTAGTTGTTTTTTTGTTTAACCAATAATACACTAAAGATTTTTTTGACTATTTTGAAATTATCTGTACCTTTATTTGTAATTCAACCATAAATAATAATGAAATATCATTCTCCTAAATACCTTCTTTTGTGCTTGTTAAGTGTTCAATTATTTGCCCAAACAAAGAAACCTAACATCATTTGGCTTACCACCGAAGATATGTCTTATCATATTGGTGCTTTTGGCTGTACGGAAGTTAAAACTCCAAATCTTGATAAATTGGCAGCCGAAGGAACAAAATTCATGAATGTATTCTCTACCGCAGGGGTCTGTGCACCGAGCAGGGCGGCATTGGTCACGGGAAAATATCAAACTTCGTTTGGTGCCCACAATATGCGAACTTTTATGGGAAAGGAATATGAAGCAAAAACTGGATTGCCCTCCTACGGTGTGGTTTTGCCGGTAGGACTAAAACCTTACCCGCTACTTTTAAGAGAAAACGGATATTTTACTTCAAACAATTCGAAAGAAGACTATCAATTTACAAGTTCAGAAGCGATGTGGGACGAAAGTAACACAAAAGCCACTTGGCGAAACCGAAAAGATAAGAACCAACCTTTTTTCTCTATCTTTAATTTTCAGACCACCCACGAGTCGCAGGTTTTTATGCGTGAAAAAGAGCCATTGCTAGTTGACCCGAAAGACGTCATCATCCCGCCTTATTTGCCTGATAACGAAATTGTAAGAAAAGACTTTGCGAGATTTATGACCAACGTGCAGTTGATGGATGCACAAGTAGGAGAAATTATAAAAAAACTCAAAGAAGACGGTCTCTACGAAAATACCTACATTTTCTTTTTTCCTGATCATGGCGACGGGCTTCCTTTTTGCAAAAGAGAATTACTACATAGAGGACTGAAAGTACCCTTAATTGTTAAGTTTCCTGAAGGCAAAAATGCGGGAAACACAGACAACAGGCTTGTTAGTTTTGTGGATATGGCTCCTACGCTTTTATCCCTTGCCAATATACCGATACCTAAGTTTATAGAAGGACAAGCATTTTTGGGGAAACAAACGCCAAAAGGCCAACGAAAATACGTGTTTGCAGCCCGCGACCGTATGGACGCTGAATATGACAGAGTACGGGCCGTTAGCGATGGGCGTTTTGAGTACTTGAAAAACTACCAACCCGAGAAGCCTTACTATCAAAACATTACGTATAGGCTTCAACAAAAAAGTATGGTGGAGATACTGCGATTGAGAGATGCAGGACAGCTTAATACCCAACAAATGCATTGGTTCAAACCGAATAAACCCATAGAGGAACTTTATGACACCGAAAAGGATCCTTATCAATTCGTAAATCTTGCCGAAAATCCCGAATATAAAGCCAAATTAGAAGAATTAAGAAATCAGCATCAAGGCTGGATTAAAAAATATGGCGACATGGGCGAAATGCCTGAAAAACAACTGTTAAGCCAAATGTGGAATGGCCAAAGCAAGCCACCCACCACCGAAAAACCAGAAATGAACATAAAAAATAATGTTTTAAAACTAAATTGTCAGACTCCCGGGGCCTTCATAGCCTACCGGAGAAAAGGCCAAAATACTTGGATGCCATACGTTGGGAAATTGACATTAAACCCTAACGAGAAACTTGAAATTATAGCTAGGCGAATAGGCTATGCACCGAGCGAAGTTGTACAGTTTGGGGAGTAGATTTAATCATCTTACAAACTCTTAAAATATCAAAATAGGTTTTGATATTAACTTTTGAGATACTAAATCAAAAATCGTTAATCAACAATCATCAATGAATTCAATCGTTAATCAAAAATCTACAATCTCAAATCACTCCACCTCCACAATCATCTCAATTTCCACGGCCATATTGGCTGGTAATGAGCCTACTCCCACTGCACTGCGTGCGTGTTTGCCTTTTTCGCCAAAAACTTCCACCATGAGGTCAGAGAAGCCGTTGATTACTTGTGGTTGTTGGGTGAAATCAGGTGGGCAACTGACCATTCCGAGCACTTTTACGATGCGTTTTACTTTGTCTAAGTCGCCAATTTCAGCTTTTAAGGCTGCTAAAAGGTTCAGTCCAGTGTTTCTGGCGGCGGCTTTGCCTTCGTCTATGCTCATGTTTAGGCCTACTTTACCGCTTATAAATTTCCCATCTGCCCCAGTTGGGCCTTTGCCTGACAGAAAAACGAGATTCCCAGTCCTTACCGCATTCACATAAGAAGCGATGGGCGGCTGAACTTTAGGCAAAACGATGTTTAATTCAGTCAGTCTTTTTTCTATTTTCTGAGAAAAAGAGGCCTGGAAACACAAAAACAAAACACTCAAAACCAATACTTTAGATCTCATATACTATTCTTATTTTTGAAAAACTCTTACATAATCTATCTCCATTCTGGCAGGGAAAATATCCGGAGCCACCCCATATTTCCCACCCCAATTTCCGCCAACTGCAATATTCATAATCAGATGAAAACGCTTGTCATAGGGCCATTCTTGAAAGTTCTTTTTGGTGTTTTTGAAGCTAAAATACTTTTTGCCATCATACAAAAAATCTATCTTTTCTTGGTCCCATTCTATGCCATAATCATGAAACTCGGTGTAAGGCGTTGGCATGAAAAACGAGCCCGTTTTATGTGTGCCAATAGAATGATTGAAGGCCTTGGTGTGTACTGTTCCATAAACTGTATCAGGCTCATATCCAACGTGTTCCATTATGTCTATTTCGCCGCTTTCGGGCCAGCCGCCATAGGACCAATCCGTTGGCAACATCCAAATGGCAGGCCAAGTACCTTTGCCTTTTGGTAATTTTGCCCGCACTTCTATCTTGCCATTGAGCCATTCGCCTTTTGTTTTGGTTACCAGTCTTGCCGAGGTATAATCTTTGTTTTCCTTGGTGGTTTTGTTGGCTGAAATCGTTAAAAGACCATTGCTCACAAATGCTGTTGAAGTATCTTTTTCGGTGTAAAACTGCAATTCGTTATTTCCCCAGCCCGAGCCTCCAACATCATAGCCCCATTTCTTATCATCGGGCAGGCCTTTGTAGTTAAATTCATCAGACCAAACCAATTTCCAATCTTTTTGAGTAGGTGCGTTTTTGATTCTTTCAAAAGCCAGTTCTGGCTCATTGGTAGTAATAAAATCAAAGTCATTGGCTATCAACAAGTCCAATTCTTTGGCATCGTTTACTGTCCAGGCATTCAAACTTAAACCCAATTTCTTGGAATCTGCTATCCAATCCGGATTTTTTTTAAATACCGAAAAATGGTAATCTGCACCATTGATTTTGTCGGTTTTGAGTTCGGTGGGTGATTTGGTTCCATTCAAATATTGCAGGTGAGCTTTGGTGTCCAAACTCCTAATTTTCAGCAACATTTCATAATCGAAGCTGATATAATCCACGTATTTTTCCATCTTCATGGCCTTCACCAATTCCACTGCTTTCTGTGCCACCACTCGGCCTCTTTCTACACTCGAAGCGGGTTTTATTTCACAAACAAGTCTGGTGTAGGAATCTTTTCCGGCCTTCAGATATTCTTTTAGTGTCGGGATATTCTCTCCATTGCTGAGTTTGAAAGGCAAAAGCTCCTTGTAGGTTACTTTCTCGATGCTCAGGCCATGGTAGGTGGGGTCATGATTTACTACCAAAACATCATCGGCGGTCATGTGAACATCAAACTCCGACCCGATACATTTTATGTAAATGGCATATTTGAGCGAAGCAATGGAGTTTTCAGGAATTTTTTTGGCTTTCCAAGCCCCTCGGTGGGCCACCACCGAATTTGGACTTTTTGCGAAAGCAGCATTTGTAGAAACTACCAATGCCAGCACAAAAAGGATTTTACTAAATAAACAGAATTTCATTGTTGATTAAGGTCATTTTTTCAAAATTAAAGAAAATAATTTTTATATGTTTGTTTTTAACCGTAAAGTCGCAATGACGCTAAGAAATAGTCATTTCATTTGTTTATATTTTACTGCTAAGTTCTTAATAATTAATCGCTTTCTCCTCTTTCTTGAATTTTAGTCCTAGATGTTTCATTCCTTCAAAAAATTAGAAAGGACCTAAAAAATCAAATAACATTTAAGCTTTTTGAAAAAAACGAAGGCTCAATAAACATCAGGCCAACTCATCCTTGAACAAAAAGCTCAAGATTCCGCAACAATAAGGTCAATCATGGATGCGGCAATAAAAAACAAACTCCGTGTATTTGATTCTTTAAACTTATTGTTCATTTTGATTCTCAATTTTATATTTTTTTCAGGTTTTAAAAAAAAATTCTAAACCAAAAAAAGCTAAAAGGTGTGTAAAGGAGAGTGAATGTCAAAAAGTGGTTTATATTTGTAAATTCATAAAAAACAACCCTAAAATACAATGGAATCAATACTCGGAATCATTTTTCACGCTATAGGAGGCTTCTCATCGGGCAGTTTTTATATGCCCTTCAAAAAAGTAAAAGGCTGGGCTTGGGAAAGTTATTGGATAGTGGGTGGATTATTTTCTTGGTTAATTGTTCCGCCCATAGCTGCTTATTTAACCATACCAAATTTTGGGGAAATAATTTCTGGCACGGAGTCTACGGTTTTGAATTTTACATTTTTAATGGGATTGCTTTGGGGCATTGGTGGCCTTACCTATGGTTTGGGCGTTCGGTATTTGGGCATGTCGCTCGGCAATTCGGTAGTATTGGGTTTTTGTTCGGCCTTTGGTGCATTGGTGCCGGCCATTTACTATGATTTTAACCCAACAGATGGCAAAACCACCTTTTCTGATATGCTTCACAACACTGGCGGTCAAATTGTACTTCTTGGAGTTTTGGTTTGCATTATCGGAATCGTTATTCTTGGTAGGGCAGGGCTTTTAAAAGAAAAAAGCCTTACCCAAGAGCAAAAAGTGGCGAGTGTCAAAGAATTTAGCTTGGTAAAAGGTCTCATAATTGCTATTATTTCAGGAATATTAAGTTCGTTTTTTAACTTTGGCATAGAGTCGGGCAAACCAATGGCGGATGCGGCCGTGGCTTCGGGAAACAATCCGCTTTTTCAAAACAACGTCACTTATATCATAGTGATGTGGGGAGGTCTTACTACCAATTTTTTGTGGTGTATGTACCTTAATTTTAAAAACAAAACATTTGGAGACTACACCAATGCCAAATCACCCATTGCAAACAATATTTTATTTTCGGCAATAGCGGGTACCATGTGGTTCTTGCAGTTTTTCTTTTATGGCATGGGCGAGAGCAAACTCGGCAATGGTGCTAGTTCGTGGATACTCCACATGGCTACCATCATCCTTACCGCCAACCTTTGGGGACTTTGGCTTAAAGAATGGAAAGGCGTTTCACCCAAAGCCTTCCGTACTTTTATTGTTGGCATAATCGTTATGTTGCTTTCAATAGTTTTGGTTGGTATTGGAAATTCCATGTGATTTGCGTGTCATTTTTATAGATTTGGGAATAGCTATTCGTAAATGACTAGCTATTTTTTTTATCTTTTCATGTCCATGCTTTCTACTTCCAAAAAAGAAGATATAACTGTTTTAAAAAAATAAAATAAGTATTTGATATTAAGTGCTTTGTGTTGAATATTTTGCACCAATTTGTGGATCATTGTGCCTCCTTTGCGGAACAATCTTTTTAGAGTTTCAAATAAGTCTTTGAAAACTACCAAAGTGTCGGGCAATATATATAGAACGGCGAGCAATATTATCATGAAAGGTATCACAAAACCAATCTCTTGAGATGTAAACATGAGCGAGTCAATGTCTCATTTAAACCCAAACAATAAAATGCCCCACAATTGGACAGAAAAGTCATTGAATCCATCAAAAGAAAGGATTTTGGGAGAATTGGAAAGCTTGAAAACGTAGTCGCGGGCGATGAGATTGCCATCAGAGCTACTGCTGAGTTTTAAAATAAAGAAATTAGTGTTCTTGTTGATGTTAGATTAGGATTTGTTTCGTAAATTAAGATTTGAAACATATTGAACTCAAATTTTTATACATCATCTAAATTAATTTGTACAATGCTTAAAAAAATCTTCATTGGACTCGCAGTTGTGTTGATTGCCATCCAGTTTGTAAAACCAGAAAAGAATATTTCTGACGATAACACTTATGCCATTACTACCAAATATGACATGCCCGCCGATGTCAAAAAGACTTTTGAAGTGGCTTGTAACGACTGCCACTCGAATAAGACAGTATATCCGTGGTATGCTAATATTCAGCCTTTTGCGTGGTTTTTAAATGACCATGTGGTAGATGGGAAGAAGCATTTCAATATCTCTACATTTACCAAGTTGCCGATAGCGGTTCAAAACCATAAGCTAGAAGAAACCATAGAAATGGTCAAAGAAAAGGAGATGCCTCTCGAATCTTATACTTATTTGGGATTACACAAGGAAGCTAACCTAACTGATGCTCAAAGAGATGCGATAGTAAACTGGGCTATGGCTCAAATGGATTCACTAAAGGCAAATTATCCAGCTGATAGTCTAAAAATGAAACCAAGGCCAAAGCCAGCCGAGTAAAACCAATATCGCTAAAAGAAGCCGTCGAAACATGTTGACGGTTTTTTTGTTAGAAAATTTACAGAGTTTAAATTCCTAAAATATTACAGAAACTGAAACGCTAAAATTGGTCAATGTAAAAACTCTGTGAAACTCAAAAACGCCTAACGAATACTCTGAGTGACGCTGTAGTAAAAAATTAGCGTTTTTTTAACCTTTCGATTAAAATGTTCGTATTAAATAAAATTAAAACCTTAACAATACTATGTTTAAGCTGAGCTTTATTCTTCCAATTATTTTTTCGTTTGTCCTTTTTGTTCCAGTTTTTGATAATTTGGACACAAAGACCGAACCCATGACGATTTGCCACACTTTTCCGAGCGACGACATGCGTCAGTTTGCACTTGATCCTGATTTTCAGGCTCTCCACTTCGCACCAGCACCACTTCAATATGCTGGAGTAGGAACCAATGTGACTTTCAAAACAACTGACGGTACGGATGCCAAAGGTTACCTAGTTAAAGCTAAAAAGAAATCTAACAAGTGGCTTTTTGTGTACCAAGAATGGTGGGGTCTAAACGACCATATCCGTCAAGAATCAGATAAGTTTTACAAAGATTTAGGCGAAAATGTAAACGTTTTGGCGGTTGACATGTACGATGGACAATCTACTTCTAACCCACAAGAAGCAGGCAAGTTAATGTCAGGTACAAAGGAGGCTCGTTTGGTAGCAATAGTAAATGGAGCCACAACTTTCGCAGGTAAAAAAGCCAAAATAGCGAACGTAGGTTGGTGCTTTGGTGGTGCATGGTCGCTTCGCTCGGCTATTTTGGGAGGTAAACAAACCATAGGTTCTGTCATGTACTATGGCATGCCCGTAGCTGATGTAAACGAACTCAAAAAACTAAATTCTGATGTTCTAGGACTTTTCGCAACGGAAACAAGAATCTCTAAAGAAGTAATTGAGAAATTTGCTGAAAACATGAAAGCAGCCGGCAAAAAGCTGGATTATAAAATATTTGATGGTGTCCACGGTTTTGCCAACCCAAGCAATCCCAAGCACGATCCTGCTCTTACAAAAGAAGCCTACAGCATGGCTTTGGGGTATTTGAAGGGTAAGTTTTGATGGCCATTTCTCAAATGTCCTTGTTGAATTTAAAATGCTCCCTAAGACTTTTTTCGGTTGAGGAGTATTTTTTTGTTCAAAATTTATATCAAAGGGCTTTTTTGAATTAAGTTTGAGGAAAAATGAATAATAACCTCAATGACAACTAAAGAAAGAATATTAGAGAGTGCCGTTCGTCTTTTTAATAGATTTGGGTATGTCAATGTGAGGCTTCAATATATTGCCGATGAGGCAAATCTAAGTGTTGGAAATTTGGCCTATCATTTCAAAACCAAGGAGGCTATTTTCGAAGTTATTTATTTTAATCTAGAAAAAGAGCAAAAGGTTTTATTGACAGACTTGAGGGTGGTGCCCTTGTTCGAAAACATAAATAATCATCTGAAAGATACTTTTAGATTGCATCAAAAATACAGTTTTTTTTATTCTGATACCTTAGAAATCATTCGGTCATTTCCGCAAATAAAAAAACAATACAGGGAATATACAAAGTGGTACATTGCTCAAATAGAAACATTAATAGCTTTCAATGTATCAAGAGGAGTTTTTGAAGATGGTAAAATAAATGATCAAATCACTGCCCTAGCAGAATTGTATTGGATGTCCATTGAGTTATGGCTTTACCAATCTAGAATCCGGGGAGTAGACTTGATTTTAGAAAAAGATTTTATCAAAACTGTTTGGCGTGTGTTTTTACCTTATTTATCAGAAGTAGGTCAAACTGAGTTTCTGCAAATAGGCGATATGGATTTTTTAAAATAAATAATTGCAAAGATTAAATATTTTTTTAAGTTTGTATTAGATTTATATAAGATTGGATTCGTTACAAGTGCTGCTCATTTTTATGTCTTGAATATACCTCTTAGGGCATTTATTTGCTCTTAAAAATAATTAATTTTAAAAAAAATGAAACATTCATGACTAAGATTTTAGACAAACATAGAAATGATTATTTCTTGGCGTCTTTGTGCCTTAGCGGTAAATATTGAAGATATGAAAACTCCTTTCTTCATTGACCCTAAGCTTTATGAGAAATCTTTAGACTTGCTCAATGATTTGCATTTTGTAGAAAGTAAAGGGAAGTTGGTCGATTTTAGTTTTTTCAATGACGATAAATGGCTTTCAGAAACAGCTGTGATAGAAAACCTAGCCAAGGTGGCAGGTCAATGGGACATAGAATTGTTGTTTGCAATGCACAACAACCCTTTGAAGTTTATTAAAAGGTTCATCGTTTCCTATTCGTGTCCCCGAAAAGCAACTTTGTTTGCATCAATAATGCGTAGGCAGGCTGCTAAAGACCAAAGAGGCACTTTGGCGGTGGACTTTGAAGGAATCCAAATTTCGGAAAATTAACATGTATAGTACAAAAAAAAAAATACTAAATGCCTCCATCAAATTATTCAACGAATATGGTGTTGCCAGTGTCAGGCTTCAGCAAATCGCAGATGAGATAGGTATAAGTGTTGGCAATTTGGCTTATCATTTTAAAACCAAGGATTTTATTGTTTCGAGTGTTTATGAAAAGCTGTTCGAAGATTTCAATCTAATCTTGGGCAACTATTTGTTATCTCCAAGTTTAGAGGACTTCGACAAACAAATTAGCTCTTATTTTGACTTTTTCGATAAATATCATTTTTACTTTTCAGACCTTTTCTCAAACGAACACCAAATACCAAAGATAAAAGAAGAATGGAATAGTTTGATCAATAAAATGGATTTGCAAATCCAAAAACGTCTTGAGTTCTACGCCAAGTCTGGATTTTTTAAGGAGATAAATAGGAATAACCTACAAACCATAACCGATAATGTGCTTTTAACTTTGATATTTTGGATTCCACAACAAAAAATGCAAACTAAAACGGTATCGCCATTTAGATACAAAAATGCCATCTGGAGTCTCATTTTGCCATATATCTCTAATGAAGGTTTCCCAGAACTACAGAAGGTGTTAAATGACAATAATCTACAGTAAATTATTTTTGAATAAAAATTAGAAAAAATTTTCTAATTTAATTTTAGTGATTATATTTGTTCTATTAATAATACAATTTAATATATCAACCTATTAAATATATAAAATATGGCAAATGTACTTTGGTTACAAGGTGGTGCATGTAGCGGAAACACCATGTCTTTTCTGAACGCCGAAGAGCCTACTGTCGTTGATCTGGTCACCGACTTTGGGGTCAACATCTTATGGCATCCTTCCATTGGTCTCGAAATAGGCCATCAAGTCACACAGGTTTTAGAAGATGTTATTTCGGGAAAAGTTGCCTGTGACATTTTCGTATTTGAAGGCAGTATCATTCAAGGACCTGGAGGTACTGGAACCATGAACTATTTTTGTGAAAGACCAATGATGGATTGGGTGAAAGAAATTTCAGCCGTTGCTGGTTTTGTGGTTGCTATTGGCGACTGTGCTACTTGGGGTGGAATCCCCGCCGTAGCACCTAACCCTTCAGAATCAACAGGTATGCAGTTTCTGAAAAAAGAAAAAGGTGGCATTCTAGGTGCTGGTTTTGTTTCTAAAGGTGGTTTGCCTGTAATTAACATACCCGGTTGTCCGGCTCACCCTGACTGGATCACTCAAATTTTAGTTGCCATTTCTACTGGTAGAATTG
>CAMCYZ010000089.1 GCA_945885545.1 Spirosoma fluviale | reverse complement strand
GATTCTGAAAAACTTAGAAAAGGAACCCTACAAGGCCATGAATGGGAGCAATTGCATCATAGAATAGAGAAACTTTCGAAGTCAAATATATTTATAGACGACACTCCTGCCTTATCGATTTTGGAATTGAGGGCCAAATGTCGGCGTTTGAAGGCACAGCACAATATTCAGATGGTGATCATTGACTACCTACAGTTGATGACCGGTGATGATGGCTCGGGTGTTTCTAACAGTCGTGAGCAAGAGATTGCGGCGATATCGAGATCTTTAAAAAACCTTGCAAAAGAATTAGAAGTTCCTGTTCTAGCTCTTTCACAATTGAGTAGAGCGGTTGAGACCCGTGGTGGCGATAAAAGACCTCAACTATCGGATTTGAGAGAATCAGGCTCAATCGAGCAGGATGCCGACATGGTTATGTTCTTGTACCGACCAGAATATTACAAAATTACGGAGGATGAGGATGGAAAATCGACTGAAGGTATTGGCGAAGTGATTATTGCTAAAAACCGTGCAGGTACTATTGACACCATTAGGCTTCAATTTATTGGTAAATTCACAAAATTTGCCAATATCGGCGAATATTCTGTTGGTTCGTCTGTTCCCAATTCTTTCAGTCAACATTCGGGCATAAGTCAGTTTGAATCTCAGGCGGTAGATCCGGGTTTTCAGACTTTCAAAAGTAAAATGAACACGGATGAGGAAACTCCTACGCCAAATCTCGACGGGGAGTATCCATTTTAAGTTATATCCTGAAGTTTTTAAGAATCCAACCGCCACCAATCACATCGTCGCCTTCATAAAATACCGCAGCTTGTCCTGGAGCTATTGCTGCAACGGATTCGTCAAAACGAGCCTCAATTTTATCCGCTTCAATTTGTTTAATGAAAGCTGACTGCCCTTTGTCTTTATATCTTATTTTTGTTACCGTTTGAAGGCCACTTTCAGGCAGTATCGCATATTTTTGCAAATTGAGTTTCCCTACTGTCATAGCATTTTTAAGAAGATAATCTTCGGTTCCTAAAACCACTTCGTTGGTTTCTTTTCGTATCTCAGTTACAAAAACAGGATAGCCCATGGCTATTTTTAGACCTTTTCTTTGCCCGATAGTATAAAATGGGTAACCTTCGTGTTTTCCAACTATTTCTCCCGATTCCATAACAAAATTACCCCCGTTTACTCTTTCTTCAAGCCCTTCAACCCTTCTTTTTAGGAATCCTCGGTAGTCGTTGTCGGGTACAAAGCAAATTTCGTAGGATTCTGACTTATTCACCAAATCGTAGAAACCTTTTTGTTTTGCCATGTTTCTAATTTCTTCTTTTGTATAACCACCAAGAGGCAAAATAGTACGAGAAAGACTTTCCTGAGACACTCCCCATAGCACATAACTTTGGTCTTTTGTCGAATCCACTCCCTTCGAAATTACATAACGACCATTTTCTTCTCTAATTTTGGCATAGTGTCCAGTGGCAATAAATTCACAATCCAAATTGTCTGCCCGCCTCAAAAGTGCGTCCCATTTTATGTGTGTGTTACACAAAACACATGGATTGGGTGTGCGACCCTCCAAATACTCCCCAGTGAAATGATCAATGACATAGTCGCCAAACTCAGAACGAATGTCTAAAATGTAATGCGGAAACCCTAAATCGACAGCAATTGCTCTTGCGTCGTTGATGGAATCAAGGCTACAGCATCCCGTTTCTTTCTTTGTACCACCTGAGGATGCATAATCCCAAGTTTTCATGGTCATGCCTATAACTTCATAACCTTGTTCATGGAGCAAAACCGCTGCTAATGAACTATCAATACCACCACTCATGGCTACTAAAACACGTCCTTTTTTACTCATGATCTCACTGCGAGGATTCAAAGTCCTCCGTTTTGTTAAAAATTAAAACACAAAAATAGTTAACAATAAAGCCATTTGATTGGTTCTTGCGTAATTTTGCAAAAAAAACATATTGATTATGCCCAAAACTACTTTAGTAAAAAGTATAACGAGTTTGTCAGAAGCAAGATACTGCTCAGGAATGATGGTGGACTATATTTCGTTTGATTTGAATCCTGAAAGTGTAGACTATGTTCCCAAAAATGAATTTGAAGAGATTAAAAATTGGCTCAGCGGGGTAAAGATATTGGGATCTTTTGAAACTCTAGATATTTTTAAAATTATAGAAGCACTAAACAATTATTCTTTAGATGGTTTTATATTTAGCGAAAATCAGAAGGCAATGTTGGATGAAATAGAGGTTTCGGACAAATTCCTGGAAGTTTCTAATGAAACGGACTTAGATGATAACTTGAACCTAAACTATGTTATATGCTCGGGAAATTCACAGGATGTTGAGAATTGGGCAAGAATTTACAATGTTTTGCATGGGTATGATTTTTCAAATGTCGAAGTTGAACTGTCGTACCTTCAGGGTTATGCATTTAAAGGAAGCCGGGAATTAAGACCCGGAATCAATAATTACGATGGGCTTATGGAGGCTCTTGAAAAACTCGAGGACAGAGATTGAGTACTCAAATAGCATTTTTTCGGTTTATCAAGTATTAATACCACTTATATAGTTTGCAATACACAGTACCGTAGAACCCATTAATTTTGTTTCACAATTAATGAAAAAGCTATAATGTATGTACAGAATTAAAAACCAAAACAGTATTTTAGGTGGAGTATGTCAGGGATTGGCAAGTTACTTGAAAACAGACCTTACATTAGTACGAATTGTATTTGTTGTCTTGTTTTTTACACCGTTTCCGATTATTATTTCGTACCTTATTTTATGGGCAGTTTTGCCCAAAAAACATCTTGAGATGGCAATGAGTAGTGAATATTATGATAGTAGTTCAAATTTTAAACCAATAGCAGACATGAGCAATCAGCCGAGAAACGGAAACATGGTAGGAGGATTGATCCTTATCATTTTAGGAGCAGTTTTTTCTTTCAAAACATTCTTTGACATTAACCTATTTTCTTATTTGAAAAACATGTGGCCCTTGATTCTTATAGGCTTGGGCGTTTGGATTATAGTGAAAGACAAGGACGATAACAATGGTGATATAAATACCAATAACCCAACCGGTACCGGTTATTAATCTAGTTTAAATATGAAAAATAACGGTAATGTTTTCTGGGGAGCCATTTTGGTAGCCCTTGGAGTTTTGATGCTTGGAGTTGTAAATGATTGGTTTCAGTTTGAAGTTTCGATGCGTGAAATAGCCAAGTATTGGCCAATTCTAATAATTATTGGAGGAATTTCGGTGTTTTTTACACCTAAAAGAACTGTTTTCAATCCCACTACGGCCCTTCTTGTTGCATTTGCCATTCCTTTGGCTATATACAACGCCTCTACCGCAGCAATTGATAATGTAAAAGCTGAATTTAATGATGATTTTGATTTCGATGTTGAAATGGACGACAATTTTACTTTTGATACAGACAGCATGAATTCATCCAACTCATCTCAAAATTTTAGTGTGGCTTTTGATCCATCTGTTCAAGAAGTAAACCTAGAAATAGGTGGTGGAGCTGCTGAGTTTTTTCTTAGCGAAGCCTCTAATTCTGACGTTTTTTCTGCTGATACCAAACTTTTTAAGAATAAATTTAACCTAGAAGATGAAAAGAAAGGGACGACTCAAGATATATCATTTAAAATGAGTTCTAAAAATGGTTCTGATAATTTTCATATTGGAAAAGGAATGAATAACGATGTTAACTTGAAGCTAAGCAAAGCTCCAATCTGGAACTTAGATCTTGGGATTGGTGCTGGAGAACTTAAATTTGATTTGTCTGACTACAAAGTTAAAGACATAAAAATGGAGACCGGTGCGGCTGACATAAGCCTAAAAATGGGCAATAAATTGAAAGAATCCAAGGTAAGAATCGAAAGTGGTGTAGCCAAGGTAAAAATATTGGTACCGCAAAATGCAGCTTGTCAGATAAAAATGGATGGTGCTTTGAACACCAAAGATTTTGATGGATTCTCAAAGTCGAGTTCGAGAACTTGGAAAACCGAAAATTTTGAAACAGCCATCAATAAAATTTATTTAGAAATTAATAGTGGTCTTTCAGCTGTTTCGGTAGATAGATATTAAGTTGTATACTATTTTTAAATACATAGATTGAGTTATTGTCATAACTCAATCTTTATATTTTAGGGCTTCCACAGGACTTATTCTCCGAATTATTAATGATGGTAAGTAAGAAATAGCAAGCACAACTACAAATGCACCGATGTTTACTATTAATACCACCAGCCAATTCCATTCTATCGGAACAAAATTCATATAATAATTTGTGGCATCCAACTTCATTAACTTGTATTTCCATTGTAAAAATGAGAGCCCCAAACCGATAATATTTCCCCATAAAAGCCCCCAAAGGATTATTTTAGAGCTATTAGCAAGAAATATGTTCCTTATTTGGTAATTCTGAGTTCCTATTGCCTTTAATAAACCAATCATCGGGGTTCGTTCCATGATCATAATTAGTAGCACAGAAATCATATTAAATGCTGCCACAATAATTATCAAACCAATTACCATTACTATATTTCTATCCAGCAGACTAAACCAATCGAAAAACTGGGGTAATATCTCTGTGACTTTTAGCACTTCAAATTCTTGCGGAAAAATATTCAAGAGTTTATTTTTAACTGTATCCATTTGGTTGATGTCTTTGATAAAAATCTCGTAATGTCCAAATTCTCCATTTTGCCAATTATTTATTTTTTGGATCATACTCAAGTTTGTCAAAACATAGACTTGATCCAGCTCCTCTACATTGGTATCATAAATACCCACTATTTTCAGTTTACGAGCTCTAGGTGGATTTTGAATAAAGTAAACTAAAAGATCTTGATTTAACTTTAGTTGTAGCTCACTCGCAATTTTTCTACTGATTAATATTTCGTTTTGTCCTTCGGCCTTCAGCTTTCTACCTTCAACTATATTTTGACCAAATTCCTCCCAATCATAGTTTTTATCTATACCTTTTAATATAACGCCAGAAATCTCTTCCTCAGATTTTAGAATTACTGACTTCAAGGCAACTTTATTGGCCGACTTTACTTCTGGAAGTTTTATGGTTTTGTTAAAAAAAACCAAATTATTTGTCATTGTCGCTTCCTCAAACGAGCGATTAAGTGTAATTTTGTTGACCTGAATATGGGAAGTTTGGCTAAATAACTTTTTCTTGATGGTATTTTTGAAGCCAAGCAATATAAAAAAAGATAAAATAAGTACGGATACAGCAATTGCGATGCTGGCAGTGCCTACTTTAATAATAATAGATGAGAACGTTTGGTTTTTAGTATGTTGGATTTTTTTTGCCAAATACAATGCTATATTCATCTAAATTTTTTTTTTCTATTAATAAATAACTGATTACAAAAGTAACGTTTGGAATCGAAAACTAAGTTAAATAACCGTAGGAGTTTGAATAATTAATAAGCATTTGATGACAGAACAAGAGATTTTAATTATAGATTTTGGGTCGCAGTACACCCAACTTATAGCGAGAAGAGTAAGAGAATTAAACGTTTACTGTGAAATTCACCCCTTTCATCATCTTCCTGAAATTACAGAAAACGTAAAAGGAATAATACTTTCGGGTAGTCCATGTTCAGTAAGAGATGGAGATTCGCCCACAATTTCTATAGATCAATGGAGGGGTAAATTGCCAATCTTAGGTATTTGTTACGGTGCCCAATTGATGGCCAATAATTTTGGAGGAAACGTAGAGGCTTCTAACACCCGTGAATATGGACGTGCCTTTATTGATAGTTTTGATACTGAAAATGAATTATTTAGTGGAGTTTCTCAGAATTCTCAGGTTTGGATGTCTCATGGTGATACCATCACTAAACTTCCTATTGGGACTAAATTGATAGCTTCTACTTCGGCTGTAAAAAATGCGGGATTCGTGTTT
The DNA here is from genome assembly GCA_945885545.1 of Spirosoma fluviale. Taxonomy (GTDB): domain Bacteria; phylum Bacteroidota; class Bacteroidia; order Cytophagales; family Spirosomataceae; genus Leadbetterella; species Leadbetterella lacustris. The sequence continues at coordinate 9,173 of CAMCYZ010000089.1, read as the reverse complement.
GTAAACGAAAAAACGTTTGGAATACAGTTTCACCCTGAAGTAACACACTCTACAGATGGAGTTAAAATACTCGGGAATTTTGTTGTAAAAATTTGTGGCTGCGACCAAAGCTACACGCCGAACTCTTTTGTAGAAACCTCTGTGGCGGAGTTAAAGCAGCAGCTTGGTGAAGACAAAGTTGTTCTTGGACTTTCTGGGGGGGTAGATTCCTCTGTGGCCGCATTGTTGATTCACAAGGCAATTGGTAAAAACTTATATTGTATTTTTGTTGATAATGGTCTTTTACGCAAAAATGAATACCAACAGGTTCTAGAATCTTATAAAGGTTTAGGATTAAATGTTATCGGAGTAGATGCTTCTCAAAGATTCTATGCAGCATTGAAAGGCCTCACCGATCCTGAGGCAAAAAGAAAAGCTATCGGTAAGACATTCATCGAAGTTTTTGACGACGAAGCTCATAAAATTACTGATGTGAAATGGCTCGGTCAGGGAACAATTTATCCCGATATTATTGAATCTGTTTCAGTTAAAGGACCTTCAGTGACCATAAAATCCCACCATAACGTAGGAGGACTACCAGATTATATGAAATTGAAGATTGTTGAGCCGCTAAAAACTCTTTTCAAAGATGGTGTAAGATTAGTTGGTAAATCTATGGATATGCCACAGCACATTTTGGGTAGACACCCTTTTCCTGGTCCAGGCTTGGGTATTAGAATCCTTGGTGAAGTAACTGCAGAAAAAGTTGAGATACTTCAAAATGTTGATGATGTTTTTATCTCTGGATTAAAAGAAAAGGGACTTTATGATAGTATATGGCAAGCAGGTGCTATGCTTCTACCTGTTCAGAGTGTAGGTGTAATGGGTGATGAAAGAACTTATGAAAGTGTGGTTGCTTTAAGAGCGGTTACCAGTGTAGACGGAATGACAGCAGACTGGGCACATTTGCCTTATGAGTTTTTAGGTGAAATTTCAAATAGTATTATCAATAAAGTTCGGGGGGTTAATAGGGTGGTTTATGACATAAGTTCAAAACCGCCAGCAACTATCGAATGGGAATAAAACAAAAAGCCAGAACGTAGGATCTGGCTTTTTTTTGATGTTTTTTTTTAGTCCTAATTTGGATTAATACTCCTTTCAAATTTCAAGGTTGGTTTACCATTGTCTTTAATATTTTTTTCGACCTCTTTATTTGTGATTTTTTGTTTGTAAAACTTTAATCTTCTTATCTCTAGTTGACGAGCTACTATCAAATACCCCACAAACAAAATCAAAAGTGATAAAGACAATTGGGTATTTGTAAAGTACTTTCTAAAGACATAAGTAAATGTCGTCAGAGTAATAGTAGCAAAATAAAGTATGAATGAAGTGGCAATGTGTGAGAGACCATTGTCCACCATCAAATGGTGTAAATGCAACCTATCAGCCTTAAAAGGCGACTTTCCTTTAAGTATCCTTAAACCAAAAACTCTTACAGTATCAAAAATAGGCACACACAATAATATTATCGCAATTACGGGTGCATTTCTGTAAACCGAGTTAGGATTGATATTGAAAACGTTAAATTGAACGAACTTAATTGCCAATACAGCTACTACAAATCCTACAATTAGCGATCCAGTATCACCCATGAATATTTTATTGGTTGGGGAGAAATTGTACCTAAGAAAACCGAGCAAGGAGGCAGCCATCGAAAAACCTAAACAAGCCAACGACCACTCGTTGTTCAAAGCAAACCATAAAGCAAAACCTGCACTCGCTATCATAGCTATTCCGCCTGAAAGTCCGTCAACGCCATCGATTAAATTAAACGAGTTAATGAGGGCGACAATCAAAAATATCGTAAATGCCGCACTGATAAGGTAAGTGAGTTCATAAATTCCAAAAATCCCGAAGAAACTGGTGATTCTTAAATCGCTTCCCACAACAACCAAAACAGCCACTAAAACCTGCGACCCTAGCTTTTTAAGGGCATCCAGGGCAAATAAGTCATCTTTAATTCCTAAGAAAAACAAAATCACCAAGCCTGCAAAAACTTTGTGAAGCAAAAAACCTTCGTCATCGAAGTTCCAAAGCATATAACCTATCAGAGTACTTGCAAATATGGCCACACCACCGAAAGTAGGTGTTGGAGTTTCGTGCGAGCTTCTTTTAATAGGGTCAGCCATCAGACCTTTTAGGTTACAGATATTTATTATTACTGGTATAGATCTCCAAGTAATGGCAAATGACAAAATCATCGAAACTATCAGCTGATAGGTTTTTTCGATGAACAGATTTTCGAATATAAAATTCATTTTTTAGTATTATTTCTTCATCAGAACATTTCAAATATAGTCACAAAACCCATTTGTGAACAAAAAAATAACAGATTTTTACTTTAAAAACTTATTTTAAGGAAAGATTATCCGGTTATTTTTCGTTCTCGCACAAAAGCTGCGGGATTTCCTTGATAAATTCCATAAGCCTTTAAGTCTCTCGTCGCAACCGAACCTACTGCAAGAACGGCATGGGATTTAAGTGTAATTCCGGGGCAAACAACGGTCTTCGCTCCCACCCAAGCTCCTTTTTCTAAAACTATTTTGGCAGGCATCAAGTCAAAAGTTTCTTTAGAATAATTATGATTACCAGTCAAAAGCAAAGCTCCTTGAGATATGCATACATTGTCTTCGATTAAAACCTCAACGAAATTATCTATCCAAACCTTTTCACCAATCCAAACATTGTCTTCAATTATCAGAAACCACGGATATTTTATGTTCACACTTGGTTTTATTGTAACATTATGACCGACTTTAGCCCCAAAAAGTCTCAAAATTTGAATTTTTATTTTCATTGGCACAGGTAAAGTGCTATTAATGAAAGTATTGCTAAAAATATGCCAAAAAAATCTTTTGAGAAAACTTCCTGGATAATACCATGAATTATCAAATTTCCCTAAGTCAACTTCTTTCATTTATTTATTCTAGAAATTAGTTCATTACTTTTTCTTCTACCTTCTTCTAATCTTGGGGCCAAGAATTTTTTTGTAGCATCAAAATGCTGTTCATAGGCTTTTTTGTCCCCAAGTTCTAGAATATTTGTCCATTCATGAACGGCTGTATGAAATGCCAAATCATCAATGATGTTTGTTTTATCTTTTAACGCCGTTTCTATTGTTTCTTCTAGCAAATCATCATTCAGAAATAAATATTCCGCTAAACCTACCCTGAGCTTAAAAGGAGGAGTTTGACAAACTAGGTTTTTGTAAGGATTTATGCCTAATTCAGACCAAGTACAAACCATACTCAACAAACTCAAATGCGAATTGGCCTTATGATTTTCTCCTGGATTAAGTGTGTATTCTTGCATGATGTCATCATTTAACATCATTTCGGCATGGTGATTAGAAAAAACTGTTTCCTTGGCTTTGAGGATTTTATTTCTAAATTTCTGCTTGCTTTCAGAAATCATCATCCCGAAAAGCTCATTTTCTGTGGTAGCAAACTTTCTAACATCCTTTATCGCATAAGGATTATGAAAGGCTAGACCAGAATATACGTGCGACTTATACGAAAATATTCTCAAAGTGAGCAAAATCTTCATATTATCAATGCCATTAATAGTACTCTTGTCTTCCCATGGGAATGATTTTCTATGCATAAAGGCAGTTCCGATACTTTCAAAACCTACATGTGTAATTACTTGTATGTCCGCCATCATTTTATCATGTGCATGAAAATCATCTAGAACTTCCACTTTTGCACCAGTTTGGGCGAAAAGACTTTGTGATATTTCAAAAGCCTCATTTGAAGCTCTATGTTGAAATATTGCGATGGTTTGTCCTTTTGGATTGATGGCAGGCCCAAAAAGGGCATGTGAGCCAACTATCTGTGTGTCTTTTGGTAAATATTTTTCAAAAGCTGCTATTTCGGGAGTTTTTACTGAGGTTTGCCCAGTTACTATGGCCCCATACTTAGTGGATGGTCCTGCAAATTTCACTACTTCAGTAATGTTTTCTGCTTCAACACAATACATTATAAAATCGCAAATTCTGGAAACCGAAACCGCATCAGGGAGAATTTTTATGTTAGTATTTGAAAGTTCTGTTACTAATTCATGATATTTGTTTGGCAAGTCGCAGCCATAAACTTCCAAGGATAAAGAATCCCATGTTTTGGCAAAAAGCTTGCCCATATCACCCAAACCTATAATCCCGATTTTCATTAAAACAGCGAATTTTTACAAATTTAGGATAAAAGTATGGTTATAAAAAAGGGTTTGATGTAAAACACCAAACCCTCAATTAGAACATCCAATTAACATCTTATTTTATTCCGTACTTAGAATTGTACTTTTCGGCCAATCTTTTTTGTTTGTCGTCAAGAGAAACTTCGGCTCCTTTTATGAAAGCTTGGGTTACTTTGGCAGTTCTCATGTCCAAAATATCTCCTTCAGAAACTATAAAAGTGGCATGTTTTCCAACCTCTAAAGTTCCTACCTCTTTGTCTATTCCCAGAATTTTGGCGTTGTTTATTGTAATCATCGACAGGGCCTGGGCTCTGGTTAAGCCATGTCCAACTGCTGTTCCTGCAACAAATGGAAGATTTCTGGTTCTCCAATATGAATTATTGTAGTGCATGCCGACCAAAATTCCTTTTGCGAACAATTTTGCAGGAAGTTTGTATGCCTCCCAAACATCGGAATCAGCCTTGGCCGGAAGCCTGTGCGTGCTTGGAATAATTATAGGAACATTGTTTTCTTTAAGAGCATTAATAGCCGTTTCAGAATAAACAGCACCTACAATCACTGGAAATTTGATTTGATGAGCTGAACAAAATGCAATAGCGTCTAAGGCTTCTTTGTCATTTTCTATTTGAATATATAACCTATCGCTTCCTTTTAAAACACCGTTCATGGCCGAAAGTTTTAGATTATCATAAATATTGTTTTCAGCGGCTAGAAGTTTGGCTTGAGCAAAAAACTTGTTTAATTCATCAATAGATGTCTGATAATTCTCATTTTTCTTGGCTTCCCTTGTTCCGGTTGCAAAGTCAAAAGAGTTGGACATTTTTGATGGCCAATTTAACCAAACACCATCGTCGGCTTTCAAAAGAGCATCTTCCCAGTTCCAACCATCCAAATACATTACGGATGATCTTCCAGAAATTAAACCTCCCTCAGGCGTTGCTTGGGTGATTAAAACACCATTGCTCCTTACCGTTGGAATTACCTCAGAATCTGTGTTATACGCTATAAGAGCTCTCACATTTGAGTTTAATTGACCAATTTCTTGGTAATCAGAGGTGGTTCTAACCGCTTCTATTTCAGTTAGTCCCAAGGCGTTCGCCGGAGAAATAAGTCCTGGGTAAATGTGTTTTCCTCCCAAATTTACTTTTTTGGCAGAGGCATAATTGGCGGATACATCGCCTTCAGAAACCGCTGTGATTTTACCATTTTCAACTACTAATGAGCCATTGACTATTTCTTTGCCGTTTCCAACGTAAATTTTGGCATTGCTAAATACTGTCACGCCCATCACAGATTTGCCAGCTGCAGGGTTTTGAGCCAATACGGACTGACTAATCAAAATGAGATATATTGCCGTGATTATTTTTTTCATCATTTCTTAGTTTTGATTGTTCATTTTTTCTAAATATTCATCCAGATTTTCTACAGATACTCCATCATACTCTAAAATAGCATCACAATGAATGTCTGATGGTCTTGTTCTGATTGTTGGTCTAACTGTTGGAGTTCCTTTACTTTTTTCAAGCAAAAGCTTCTGAATGATTCTGTTTTTTTCAATTTCCACACTTTTGAATTTGGCCGACTCATTTTCAAGATCGAAATATATCGTACCGTCAATGATAGTCTTCTCTGGTTTGGCATATACTGAAAGTGGATTGTCTGTCCATAAAACCAAATCTGCATCTTTGCCTTTTTTGATAGAACCAAGTCTTTCGTCTAAGTGGAGCATTTTGGCTGGATTGAGCGTAACTGTTTTCCATGCCTGCATTTCTGTTAAACCACCATATAGGATTGTTTTGGCAGCTTCCTGGTTCAATCTCCTGGCCATCTCAGCATCATCAGAGTTGATAGCGGTGTTCACTCCAACTTTTGTCATAATAGCTGCATTATAAGGAATGGCCTCTTTTACTTCCATTTTATATGCCCACCAGTCTGAGAATGTCGATGCATTGATATTTCTTGCTTTCATTTTGTCGGCTACTTTGTATCCTTCCAATATGTGTGTCAAGGTATTCACCTTAAAACCTAGGGAGTCAGCCAATTTCATCAACATATTAATTTCAGACTGCACATAAGAGTGACAAGTAATGTTTCTTTTTCCGTCTAAGATTTCAACAAGAGCATCGAGTTCTAAGTCTCTTCTTGGAGCAATAAGACCAGTCTTAACTTTTTGATTGTTATAGTTTGTCCATTCCTTCTTATATGCTATTGCTCTTGTAAATGCGTCATTAAAGACTTGCTCTACTCCCATTCTTGTGCTTGGATAGCGATTTGGAGCTTGAGGAGCGTTTCCTCTTTTTACGTTTTCGCCTAAAGCAAACTTAATGAATTTTGGAGAGTTTGGAATAATTAAGTTTTCGGCTGTTTCACCCCATTTAAGCTTTATTATAGCCGATTGACCACCAATACAGTCGGCAGAACCGTGTAAAAGTTGAGATGTGGTAACACCACCAGCCAATTGACGATAAATATTGATGTCTTCAGAATTCACGACGTCCTCTTGTCTTACTTCAGATGAAATTGTTTCTATTTCGTTGATCGAAAATAATGCAATGTGACTATGTTCGTCGATAATTCCGTTGGTAAGGTGCTTTCCTGTGCCATCAACTACCTTTGCACCAGCGGCTGAGAGATTTTTGCCTACGCTTTCTATTTTACCATTTTTTATCAAAACGTCACCAGTAATATTTCCTTCAGTTTCGTTTGTCCAAATCGTGGCGTTTTTAATCAATAAATCCTGTTTTGTGGGAATTGAAGCATTTCCAAATGCTACAAAAGGATATACCAAGTCTCCTACTTTTGTTTGTTCAGTTTTTTTGGTAGTATCGGCTTTGGCTTTTTCAGCAGTTGCTTCTTCCAAAGTTGCCGACCATGTAAAAGACTGTCCACTCGGGTCTTTTCCTTCTCCCGATATCTTTTTGTCTGCAATAAAACCTGAAAGTCTATACGAACCAGCCTCTTTTTTCTTGTAGCTAATTGTAAGGAAATTTCTATCTCTTACCGTGGTGGCTTTTATTTTGGTGCTATCATTCTCTAAAAACTCTAAGGCTGGTTTACCGTTTTCACCTGTGATTTCTAATTTAGAAAACCCTGGGATATTTACCTTGTATTTACCATTGATAGCAGATAAACTTAAATCAGTAATCACAAATTTTTGACCTTGAACCCAATTTTCTAACAATTTGGCATTTGAATCAAAAATATCTTCGTTTGAAATCAAGAAATTGGCAATCAGACCTGTTTTTAGCGATCCCACTAAATTATCGATTTTAAAAGCTTTTGCTGGTTGATTGGTAAGGGCATCTAGGGCTGCACCTTTGTCAAGGCCATGAGAAACAGCTTTTTGTAGATTGCCGAAAAATTGTGACTTATCCACTAAATCAGAGGCAGTTATAGAAAAACTGATTTGGTTCGACGCCAATTTTCCCAAGTTTGCCGGAGCCATTTCCCAGTGTTTAAGGTCTGTAAGTGAAACGGACTCAGCGTCTAAAGGATCTTCCACATCTAAGGCTTTTGGGAAATTGATAGGTGCAATGATGTGTGTATTGAGTTTTTTTATTTCGTCTATTCTTTGATAATCATCTCCTCCAGATTTAAGAATATATTTTTGCCCGAATTCTTTGCCAATTTTATCTGCTCTGAGGGCGTCCAAAATACTTTTTCCATGAAAAATGGCAGGTAAAGTCATGCTGCTTGACAAAGCTTCCAAAGATAAGTTTCTTTCTGAACTACTTCCGCCATTTTTAAGCCATGTGGCATCATAGTATGCCTGACGAAGTAAAGCAACAGAACCCATCAATGAAACTGGATAAGATTGTGTGCTTGAACCTTTTTCAAAAGAAAAATGAGCTGAAACATCAGATTTCAACAAAACCTCGTTTTCTTTTCCATTCGCCAAAGAAACCAAAGCCGAATTACCTCTGGCAATGCCATCTTTAGCGTGAGATACAACTGCACCAAAACCAATTTTCCTTAACTCTTCAGCTCCTTTAGGATTAGCTTTGAAGATTTCGGCTGCCTTAGTTTCTGGTTTTATGGCCTGATTCCAGTAATATGCTCCGTCTTTTAAAGAATTAAATTGGGTTTCATAGAAATTTCCACCTCTAGTTCTTTTGATTTCGGGCATTCCGTAGTCCGAATAAGTATCTACAAACCCAGGATAAATGTGTTTTCCTGCCAGATCATACACCTGAGCTGATTTCGGGAAATCGAAATCTTTTCCTACTTTTTCAATCCTATCACCTTTGATAAGTAGCCAACCGTTGGATATTGTGGTTTTTCCGTCCACATGAATGGTTGCGTTTTTAAACAAACTGTACTCTGGGCGTTTGTCTCGCACCCCGTTTTCGTGGAAGGTGGGCTGTGCATAAGCTGCCAAGCCTAGTCCAAATAGATTTAATAAAAAGAGAAATAGTCTTTTCATAAGTATAGTTTAAATGATGATTAATAATTTTTAAAGATACAAAAATCGAAGTTTTATTTTTTGAAAATGAAGTTTTTTTACTGGTTTTATAGACTAAAGTTTACTTTTTGTTGATTTAGGCAAACTTGACTATTTTAAGCTAAATTCATACAAAACAAGAAATGTCTCGCTGGAAGATTCCAATGAGACATTTCTTGTGAAACTAAATTGCAATTATTTTACACGTAAAGTGCCTTGCATAAGCGTATAATGCCCTGGAAATGTACAAACAAAAGTATAATTACCAGCTTTTGAAGGTGCTACAAAATAAATCGTTTCAGAGGACTCTGGTTCTAATATTCCAGTATGGAAAATGACCTCATCAAGATTTGGAATGTAGTTTTGTTGTGCTCCTTCTAGGCCAAGTTCTAGGGCAGCTTTTCCCACTTTATCGACTGTGCTTGGCTTAACAATCAATAAATTATGGAGCATATCATCATTATTTTCAAAAACCAGTTTGATTTTTGAGCCTGCTTTTACT
>CAMCYZ010000088.1 GCA_945885545.1 Spirosoma fluviale | reverse complement strand
ACTAACTTTGTTCAACATAGGGGTCTTTAAGAGTTTAAATTGTTATTTGCTATTTCAAATTTAATTCTTTTAGATCTCTTTTTCCTTTTTTATCCAAAAGGAATTTCAACTAAGTTTGGAACAATCTCACCTTTTGAAACCTCCGAAGACAACTCCTTTGGAATCAGGATAATAGTTTCTATACCTTTAAAACATTTAATCCTATATAAAATAAATATTTTACTCAAATATCTAGTAGTATGCTCAAATTTAATTTTCTTCTTGTTTCGTTCTTATTTATTTTAACTGGCAACAGCCTTTTCTTCAGCTTTTCGCTAAACCCTTCTATCAATTCTAAAAGTAAAACACCTGTAATAGATTCATTACCAAAAGGCTTCGTTTGTCCGCCAGATTTAATTGCAAACTATTTTGCGGGACCCACTTTGGTGCCTAGTCCTGCTTGCTTGGCTGTAGCTGCAAATGGCGATGTGTTTGTAGGCGTTGACATGATTGGCTCTCTAGGCAAAACACCCGGAAAAGGCCGTATAGTAAAACTCATTGATACAGACCACGACGGCAAAATGGATACCCACACGGTTTTTACTACGCTCGACAATCCGAGAGGTATTATATCCATGGGCGATAAACTTTATGTACTCTACACCACATTCAGCAATGAAACTGGAAAAGCAACAGGTATGGATTTGGTAGTTTTCGAAGATAATAACAAGGACGGCATAGCGGATGACAAGCCTACTCGTTTGGTACAAAATATATGTTCTACGAAGTTTATCCAAAGCCGTGGCACTGACCATGCCACTAATGGTATTCGAATGGGTATTGATGGCTGGATATACATTTCGGTAGGAGACTTTGGCTTTACCGATGCAGTAGATAGGTCAGGCAAAAAACTTACGATGTTGGGTGGGGGCATAGTAAGAGTAAGGCCCGATGGTACAGAAATGGAGGTTTTCAGCCACGGCACTCGTAATATATATGATGCAGCCATTGATCCTTACATGAATATTTTTACACGAGATAATACCAACGATGGAGGCGGATGGAATATTCGATTCAGCCACCAAATTCAATCTGGAGAATACGGCTATCCTACTTTGTTTAAAAACTTTACTGAAGAAATTATCCCGGCATTGATTGATTTGGGTGGCGGTTCTGGGGTAGGATCTCTTTTTATGGACAATCAATATTGGCCATCAAAATACAATCAAGTGCCTATGATGGCCGATTGGGGTCGTAATCAACTCTACATTCACAGGGTAAATGCCGATGGAGTTACTTTCACCCAAAAAGAAGAAGATTTTATCAAACTAAGCCAAATCACCGATGTAGATGTGGATGTTTCTGGTCAAATGTACCTTTCGGCATGGGATGGAGCTGGGTATTCGGGCAGTCCAAGTAAAGGCTATGTGATGAGGATAGTACCTAAAGATTGGAGATATACTCCATTCTTAGATTTAAAAATAGCCACTTTGGAGGACTTGGCCAATCTTTTAAAAACTTCAAATAGTGTGTCAAGATTAGCCGCACAACAGGAATTGCTAACAAGACCAATAAATGACGCTGCCAAACTTAGTCTAGCAATTGCATCAGATAAAAAATTAGCTCTGGATATTCGTGTAGCAAGTATTTTTACTTATGCCCAATCCGCTGGAGCTAAAGGGATTCCAAATTTGATTGTGCTCGCCCAAGACCCTTTAGTCAGAGAATTTGCATTAAAGGCTTTGGCTGATAGAAAGGCTTTTGCCAATAGCGTTCCCTTAGATTTGTTTATTAAAAGTATGAATGACCCGTCTCCAAGAGTGCGTTTAGCCGCTAGCATTGGACTTGCAAGATTAGGTAAGAAGGAAGCTGCCAATGTGTTGTTAGAAGTTCCAGTGCCAATTTCGTTCAGTGCTCCTGAAAAAGGAAAAGAAGGGCCGCATGCTACACCAAATTCTGCTATTGTACCTCCACATATTGCTGTACGGGGTTTAGTAAGTCTTAATGCCGTAGAAGCTTGCGTGGGTGCTTTAAAATCTAAAAATGCTAAAATTGCCCTTTGGGCATTGCGATATATGCACGACCCTAAAGCCGTTAAAGGCCTAATTGCGGCCTATAAATCCAGTGTTGACCTTGGTTTTAAAAAAGATGTTTTAGCTACTATAGCACGTTTGTATAAAAAAGAAGCACCTTATGATAGTTCTTGGTGGTGGAGCACTAGACCCGATACCCATGGCCCCTATTACAAGGACATCGTCTGGGATTATTCTCCTCTCATAAACGATTTTTTAGTGCAAGAATGGAAAAAATCTAAAGACAAAACCTTTTTTACGGAGCTCAACGACAAAAATCGTTTGAATATTAGTGAATTCGGAACCAATGAAATAGTAGTAGCCAAAAAAGAAGATAAAGTTGACCTTGAAAAAATACGAAATAAAAAAGGACAAATTGGAGAAACTTCTATAGAAGATGTGATGCTAGCCATGGCTAAGATTCCAGGTAAGTCTGAACTCGGCAAAACGCTCTTTACCAATCAAGGATGTATTGCCTGTCATAGTTTGAGCACTTCGGAAACCATGAAAGGGCCTTTTATGGGACAAATTGGATCAATTATGAATCGTGAGCAAATAGCAGAGTCTATTCTAAAACCTAACGCTTCTATTTCTCAAGGATTTGCTTCAGTGCTTATAGAAGCCAAATCGAATAAAAGTTATATGGGCTTTGTTACAGAAGAAACTTCCACCCTGCTCATCCTCAGAGACATAGGTGGCAATGTTAGTAAAATCAAAAAAACGGATATTATATCTAGAAAAGAAATGGAAACTTCTATGATGCCCGCTGGCTTGGCAAATTCCCTTTCTTATGAAGAATTTGCCTCATTGATTACTTTTTTGGCAAATCAGAAAAAGTAAGAACATATAAAATTACTCAAAAAACAGAATCAGTGAAAATTGAAAAAGCGTTTGTTTATTTCATGTTTTGGGGCATAAATGATTAGAATCATCTTGGTCCAAAAGAATCATCTTGAATAAATATTTCTTCAAGATGATTCTTATATTACTAAAAGGAGAACTCTTCCACGCTCCACTATTGGAAGTTTATAAAATGTGGCTTATTTTGATCACTTATTTGATATCCACCTTTTCTATTTTTTTTGATTTTAAAATCAAATGTATTTTTTTCTCAAATCATTTTCTGTGGTCTAAAACTGCATTCCAAAATGTACGAAGTAAATATCCTTCTAACATGTTGGGTTGGATTTGAAGATTGAATATGCCCTATCGGAGACACATCGATGTACATAAATTATCCTATCAGATTATTTTCTGTCAAATCAAGGGCTTGGTCGTCGGGCAATTCAAAATATTGAAAACCTTTTTTAAAATGCCACCTTAAAGCCTAATTTGTAATAAATTTTTCCAAATTATTTGGTACTTTTATCAGGCCTTGTTTATGTTTGGCTACCATTTTGGAAATTTCTTCCATTATTTCAGGGTTTTTGTCAGCAATATCAAATCTCTCTGAGGGGTCAATAGATAGGTTAAATAATTGAGGCTTCTCTAAGGTTTCTATCTTTTCTGGATATCCATCTGGATTATTTTTCAAAAAGTACATTTTGTATGAACCTTTTCTGGCCGCGAATAGCTTGGTAGCATGATAAAAAAACATCTCACTTCTTGGCGTTTCCTCTTTACCTTTCCAAACACCAGATAGATCATAGCCATCCAGTTGCCGGTCAGCTGGTAAATCTACTCCAGCCAACTTACTTAAAGTAGGAAGTAAATCTAAGGTACTACCCATTTTCGAAACCATTCTAGGTTTTACGTTTCCCGGACCCCATACCAATGATGGGACCCGCATGCCACCCTCATAAGAAGTTCCTTTTCCCCCATATAGTGGGCCCGCTGACCCGCCATGTTGGTTGAATACTTTCCATGGGCCATTGTCCGATGCAAAAATTACATACGTGTTTTTATCAAGTCCTTCTTTTTTTAACATATTAATGATTTGCCCAACACTCCAATCAATTTCTTCGATGGCATCTCCATAAAGGCCTCTTTCGCTTTTACCTAAAAAATCAGTAGAAGCAAATAGCGGAATGTGTGGCATCGAATGTGCTAAATACAAGAAAAAAGGCTTGCTTTTATTGGCTTTAATAAACTTTAACGATTCTTCGGTATATCGTTTGGTAATGGTATTCTGATCGGCTGGTCGTTGGATAATGTCCGTATTTCTCATCAATGGAACATTATAATCTTTGATTTGCGGACTAAAAAACATCTCCCTGTTGAATCCTTTCTCTCTGTCCATGTCATTCGAATAAGGAATGCCGAAGTAGGAGTCAAAACCATTATTGGTAGGTAGGTATCTTTCTAAATGCCCTAGGTGCCATTTACCTACACAGGCTGTTGTATAATTTGCTTTTTTGAGTTGCTCAGGTATGGTTAATTCTTCGCTGGGAAGACCTCCATCAGAGTCAGGAAACAAAACACGCCGAACATCACTTTCCATACCATTTCTAACTGGCAATCTACCCGTCATTAGTCCAGCTCTTGATGGTGTACATACATTTGCTGCCACGTAGAAATTGGTCCAACGCTGCCCTTCAGTCGCCATTTTGTCGAGGTTGGGAGTTTTAATTGTAGGATGTCCAAAACAACCCAAATCTCCGTAGCCTTGATCGTCTGTAAAAATGATGATGAAATTGGGCTTTTTAGCACCCGATTGAGCGAAGCCAATCTGAAATACCATTATCAAGAAAATGGTATATGAAATTAAAGAAATTTTTTTCATAAAGTTATTAAATTAAGGTTTTTGCCAAGTTACTTTTGCTCCTTTTTGAATATGCTGCATTAATTTTATATTGAGATCAAGATAAATATTTTTATTTTTCGAAATGATATTTTCTTTTTCCAATGGGTCATTTTTAAGGTTATAAAGTTCCATTCCTTCACCAGGTTTATTTCTTAAAAGTTTCCAGTCACCTTGTCGAATCGCATAGCTACATTGACCATTATAGTCCAATCCCCCTTCTCTTCTAGTAAAATATAATTCTCGCTCAGGAAATTCACGAGACTTTTGGTCGAGAAGTGAAGTCAAAAAGCTTTGCCCTTCAATTTTATTACTAGGTTTTACCTGAGCAATTTCCAGTAAAGTGGGAAAAATATCCATAGTCAAGTTTACCTGTGACGAAACGGTTCCCGCTTTTATTTTACCTGGCCATGCAATACAGGTAGGTACTTTTAGTCCACCTTCATACATGCTTTGTTTGCCGTCTCGTGTTGGGCCATTATTAGGCATATCAGGTAAATGGCCACCATTGTCACTACTGAAAATAATAATGGTATTATCATAAAGGTCATTGTCTTTTAATGATTTGATGACTTTTCCTATGCCATCGTCCATGTGTTCGATTAAGGCAACCAATGCTGCTCTTTTTGGGTGAATATTGGGTTCTCTTTTCTGCACCTTTTCAAGCCATTCTTTGGGCGGTTGAACGGGAAAATGGGGGGCATTATAAGCCAAATATACAAAAAAAGGCTGTTTTTGTTTAGCTCTTTCATCAAAATAACTGGTTACCCATTGGGTAAATAGATCAGTGGCATGTCCAATAGGGTCAATTATTTCCTTGTTTTTTCGCATATAATTAATGTCATGGCGGCGATGAGTCCAATAATCATCCATCATGTCGCCTAGCCATCCGTGAAAATAGTCAAATCCCCTTTCATTTGGTAGGTTGGGCGAATCAAATCCAAGGTGCCATTTTCCAATCATAGCAGTGGCATAGCCCGCTTTTTTTAGTTCCTTTGGTAATAAAGTAGACTTTGGATCTAAGTATCCCCAATTATCCTTTTCAAAAGTTCGAATGACACCAGGAACACCTACATGGTCCGCAAACCTTCCCGTCAAAAGGGATGCTCTGGTCGGAGAGCAAACAGGGCAATTGGCGTAGAAGTTATCAAGCCTGAGCCCCGAGTTTGCCAAGTTATCAATGTTTGGGGTCTTGATATCTTTCGTACCATAATAGGATACATCATGATAGCCTTGGTCATCCGTCAAAATAACCAATATGTTGGGAACCTTCTTCGTATCTTTGTTTATCTTCTTGGTGGCTGAGCTTAGTATAAATAAAAAGAAGATAAAAACACAAATGCCTACATTTAATCTCATAGTGGTTTCGCTGTTTTAATGACTATCATTCGATTAATAATAAAGATTAATTTTACTTTTTTTACTCCCATACACTCCATTAATACCCTTCATTTTGAACCAGTTTAGGATTGGCATTGATTTCAGTTAAAGGAATTGGAAATAATACATGGAATGGTTTGGCGTTCTTACCACGGGCAATGGCAGAAGAGATAAATACACCGTGCCTAATTTGGTCTTCTCTACTTTTGCTTTCAGCGAAAAACTCCCAACTTCTTTCTTTCAGGATGTGTTTTCTTAATCCATCTTTATCGAAATTGCTTAATAATACGGGTTTAATCCCTGCTCTTTGACGAACCTTATTGATTAAATCAATACTCTCTTGGGTAGGGCCATTTAGTTCATTCAATGACTCGGCTAATGATAAAAGTATATCAGAATATCTTACTTCAGGCAAATCATTACTTTGGGTTGCTCCAACTGCATTGGGGTCAAATTCAAATTTATAGGAAAGTGTTTGGTCAACTCCTAATAAGTTTATTTTTTTTCCAGCCGTTGATGTATATTCAGTTACCATCATTTGACGACGCAGGTCTCCTTCTTCAAAAGAATTTATAAAAGAATCGAAAAAATAAGAACGAGCGGCAAAAACTTGATTATTTGGATAAGGTAACGGGTAGTCTGTTGGAAACGTTAATGCCACCAAATTGTGCCCAGCCTGTGGTGAGGCTGGGGTCACCCAAAGCAATTCTTTGTTACCTTCATAAGCCAAGCCAAAAATGTTTTTGTAATTAGCATTTAGTTCATAATTGCTTAGGGTCAAAATTTGTTTGGCTATATCGGTACATTTTTGCCACTGTTTGGTATTTAAGTAGAACTTGCACAGCAAACCCATTGCTCCACCTTTGGTGGCCCTTCCATATTGAGCCTGAGAAGCTGGTAAAATAGGTATCGCTTCGCTAAATTCTTTTTCAATAAATGCCTTCATATCGGCATCTGACGACCTCGGGATATTAAAATCTGTAATGGTTGAGCTAATAATTAAGGGGGTTGGGCCAAACCATTTATATAGAAAATAATAGCTTAAGGCTCTCACAAATCGAGCTTCTGCCAATAGTTTTTTGTCAGCCTCCGAACCACTCTGTGAATTATCAATCACGATATTTGCATCTCGAATGGCATTGTACATGGCACTCCAACTTTGTCCCATCCATTGGAGGTTACTATCCCAAGTAAAGTTTGATAATGGAGTAATTTCCGCCTCGATACTTCCGCCCCTATTCCATTGTTCGCCTGAGGTGTAAGGAGAGAA
Organism: Spirosoma fluviale; assembly: GCA_945885545.1. Lineage (GTDB taxonomy): Bacteria > Bacteroidota > Bacteroidia > Cytophagales > Spirosomataceae > Leadbetterella > Leadbetterella lacustris. Next base: position 7,755 of record CAMCYZ010000088.1, on the reverse strand, counting down.
GAAAAATGCAGGAAAACCCTTAAATTGTACACTGCCGTAGGCAGAGTTCAAAACTGATGTTTTTCCTGATGCAGAGGAGAGAAAATTCTCAGGCGTCAATTCTGAATAAACTTTTTCTTCTAAAATGTTCTCACAACTTAAAAGCATTATTGAGCAAAACAAAAATGCTACTTTTATTGATTTAATAATATTATTCATGTCTTTTAAATTAAATAATTAGTTAAAAATTAACATTAACTCCCAAAATATAGGTTCTGGCCAGCGGATAACCATTGTAGTCTAATCTGACATTAGACCTTCCAAACGCACTGGCCTCGGGGTCGAAACCATTATACTTTGTAATTGTTGCCAAATTTTGACCTGTTAAATAAATTCTTGCCGATTGAAAAACCTTGGTGTTTTCAACTGGTAAGTTATATCCCAATTGAAAGTTTTTGAAACGAATATAAGACGCATCTTGGAGTACCAAAGTATTTACCTTTCCGCCACCATAGGCAGATGGTTGCACACCCGAAGGCCATTTGGTACTGGTGTTTTCTGGTGTCCATCGGTTTAGCACTTGTTCTGATAGTCTATTTCTTCGAAAATTATTGGGGTACATACTTTCCATAACATTGATATTTAATTGATTACCCCCCTTCTGACCTTGTATGAAAAAACTTAATTGAAAACGTTTGTAAGTAATTGTGTTTTGAATCCCATACGTAAAGTCTGGGAAGGGGCTACCAATGATCACTTGGTCTAAGGGACTTATTCTCTTGTCATTATTAATGTCCTCAAATATTGGATAACCTGGCTTTGAGCTGGGTTGAGCTGAGTTTTTGATGTCATCATTTTGTTGAAAAATACCATTAATGATATATCCATAATACGCATAGGCAGGGTAGCCCACCCTAACAACGGCTGTATTTCCTATGGCTTCAACGTTACCTGTCACAATCTCAGTAATTGAACCCAAATCAGTAACCTTATTTTTAATTACCGATAAATTGATTGAAGAGTTCCACTTAAAAGCTGCTTTATCGATATTGATGGAGTTAATGGAGAATTCAAAACCCTTGTTTTGCATTTTTCCTACATTCGATAAGATAGATTCAAAACCAGTAGCCCTTGGCAAAGGCAAATTGAGCAGTATATCTCTGGTGTTTTTAATAAAATAATCAACTGTAGCATTTAATCTTCCTCTCCAAATACTTCCATCAATGCCAATGTTTAATTGCTCTGTACTTTCCCATTTTAAATCAGGATTGGCGATACGAGATGGCCTTGTGGTTGCTACTACTGCATTGTTAAATACAGCATTTGGCCCTGATGTGTAAGTCGTCAATGAAGCATAATTTGCAATATCTTGGTTACCAGTTATTCCCCAACTAGCCCTTAGTTTTAAGTCATTAAAAAATTTAGGAATAAACTTTTCTTCGATGAGCTTCCAACCAAAAGCTACCGAAGGGAAATATCCATATTTATTGTTAGTACCAAACTTGGATGAACCATCTGCTCTAATGGATGCAGTAATTAAATATTTATTATAAAGTGAATAATTGACCCTGCTTAAATAAGATAGCAAGCGATTGTCTTCTTGTTGACTGGTTAAATTATCATTGTTGGTATCGCCCAAACCAAGGTTGTTAGTACCGAGTACGTCGGATGGGAAAGTTCTAATAATTCCAGCAAATGCATTCTGATTGAAGTATTGATAAGTGACACCCCCCAATAAATTAAGTTTTGAGTTTTTATTCAAATCTTTGTTGTAAGTCATCGTGTATTCGAGCAAAACATTGGATCGCTGTAAGGTGGCAATATTGGCAATACCTTTGGCAGACAATCCATTGAGAGTCTTTGTTGAATTATACAAATCTCGCCGAGCCGTTTGACGGTCGGAACCGAAATTAAGTTTTCCTTCTAGGCCTTTCATTATTTTAAAATCTACGAACAAGTTGCCGATGGTTCGATTTGTTTCATTGTTACTTGTCAAACCTACAACCAAGCTCAAGGGGTTGTTGATGGTTAGGTTTTTAGATTGATTAAAAGTGACCCCATCAGAAGTATAAATTGGTTCGGTAGGGTCATATAAAAGGGCCGAATTAAGTGGGCCAGCATTTTCATTGTTGTTCAATCCATCAACACTATTTTGGTCTTTCACTAAACTGGAATTAATATTGATACCCATTCTTATATTCTCACCTAATTTCCTATTGAGATTTACCCTAGCAATATATTTTTTTATTCCTGTGTTTTTTACTACACCATCTTGGTCATAATAATTTAGGGAAGAGAAAAAAGTGGTTTTGTCGTCACCCCCAGAAATAGATAGATTGTGGCTACTTAACATGGCACTTTGAAGTACTTGATCTTGCCAGTTAACTCCAGCTCCAATTTTTGCTATGGCATCATTTGAAAATTCGGACACTCTGCCTTCATCCTTCGAAATGTCATTCATCGCCTTGATGTATTGCTGGGTATCTAAAATATCAATTTTATTGGCTACTGACTGAGTACCTAAATTAAAATCATATCCAACGTTGACTTTCCCATTTTTTCCTTTTTTAGTTGTAATCAAAATAACGCCATTGGCTCCCCTCGAACCGTAAATAGCCGTAGCCGAGGCATCTTTTAAAATTTCAATGGATTCAATATCATTTGGGTTGATGGTATTCAAAGGATTTCGAGGATTGCTATTGGTTCCTGTGCCCGCACCTCCACTTGACGACGACAATAAAGTTGAATTATCAATTGGTAAACCATCAATCACATATAAAGGGTCGCTTCCCGCATTTAAAGAACTAACTCCTCTAATTCTCACTGATACACCTCCACCTGGTTCCGAACTATTTTGGGTAATTTGAACTCCAGCGGCTTTTCCTAACATTAATTGGTCGATAGATGAATTGGCACCAGGGTTAAACTCTTCTTGTTTCAATGAAGCAACAGACCCCGTCAAATCGCTTTTTTTAACAGAACCATAACCTACCACCAAAACCTCATCTAGTGTTTTATTATCAATTTTGAGCAAAACATCTATTTTTGTTTGATTCCCAACCATTATTTCTTGAACATAATACCCTACAAAATTAAAAACCAAAACAGATTTTTCATCTTGCACTGCAATTGAATACTCTCCGTTTGTATTGGAAATACTGCCCTTAGTTGTGCCTTTTACGGTGATGCTTACACCAGGTAGTTTTTCTCCATTTTCATCAGCTACTGTACCTTTGATTATAATATCGGCAGAAGTTAGTTTATCTATTTTTGTTGTTTGCTCCGCTTCTTGTGAGAAGCCCACTTTCGGTTCTTCATCATTTCGCAATACAATTCTATTACTTATTGGAATATATTTAATGTTCAAGGGTTTGAGAAGCTTGCTTAAAACGGAGGAAAGTACCTCGTTTTTCGCAGTTACATTTACCTTTTGACCAAGTTTCAGCGTTCTTGAGTTATAAGAAAACTTTACCTTAGCAGATTTTTCAAGCTCTGATAAGGCGTTTTCTAAACTCACATTGGACAACGAAAGGGTCACTTTCGTATCCAGCATTTCCTGCCCTTTGACAGGAGTAGCCGTGGTAATTCCCGTGAATATTAGAATCAGGACTAATTGCACTAGAGATAATTTCACTATTTTAAGCAGTAATCGTTTAAAAATAAAACTATTTTTCATACTTTTGATGGTTAGGTTTAATACTATTTTTTCTGGTATTTTCTAATTTCCCTATACCTTTACCGAGGTTTTAGGGGTTTTTTAAGCGTTGGAATGTTACCGCACTTCAACGCTTTTTCTTTTCCTTTTTTTTTAAATCATAAGCAATTCTCCAGGTTATTTACATCCATTTGAAATAATTTTAATAGAATTTCAATTCATTTCATATCGGGTATTATTACCCAAACTTTCACAAATGATTTTCAATTTTTCAGGCAAGGGCTCGTCACTAAGCGAGGTGGTTAAATAGCAATTTTTTAGCTTTTCTTCTGGAAAGTCAATACTTACTAAATAGGCTTGCTCGATGGTTCTAAAGATTTGATAAACAGGGATATCATTAAATTCGAAGCTTAATTGCTCAAAAGTATTTTTTACTGCCAGTAGCGGTTTATCCTTGGTAATATCAAGTATTTTTTCAAAAAACAACTCTTTGCGTTTAAAGCGTGCCGCTTGATTAGGCAGAAGCATTATTTCACGCTCATTTCCTACCTCTTTTGTAGAACTTACCCTTACTTTACCTGTCCTTACCAATACCTCAACATTTGGTTGGTTTTCATAGGCAATTACTCGAAAACTTGTACCATACACTTTGGTTATTACTTCGTTGGAATAAACATAAAAGGGCTTTTCTGGATTTTTACTTATTTCGAAAAAGCCTTCTCCAGACAAATAGACTTTTCGCTCATTTCCGTTAAATGTTTTAGGATAACTTAGTTTACTTTTGGGTTGCAACAAAACCGAACTTGCATCTGAGAGGGTTATCAATTGTGGTTTATCTGAATTGTTGGCTTGTTCGATTAAGCCATCAAAGTCTTGGTCCACCAGTTCTTGATAAGTAATGGTATCATTTGACCCCGTTTTGGCTATGAATAAATAAATCAGTGAAGCAAGCCCAATAACCAAGATAGCAGCAGCCGACCTAAACCATTTAGATTGCCCGATAACTTTTATTGATGACTGACCTCTGGTTTCTCTGATATTTTCCCAAGTTTTTTGAAGAGCGATTTGGGTATCTTGATGAGATATAAGGGTTTCTTCTTCTTTCATTGCCAAAATCCAAAGCCGAGCTTCTTCCACTAATTTGGCTCTTTCCGTATTTTCCATACTCCATTCTTCCCAGAGGTCTGAGTCTTCATTAAATCTAACCCATCGTTGGAAAGATTCGTTGAATAAGAAGTCTTCTATTTTGGTAAAGGGATTTCGGTTTTGCATCTGATTATTTGTTTCAGATACAGAGAGGGCTGGTTTACATTTTGGTACTCAACGAATTTTGTTTTTTTATGAAAAAAAATAATAATTCGAAGAAATCTTGGCAAATAAATAAATAATGGCAGTGGGAAAATTTTTACGCAGCAGTAATATAATTCTGTGTAGAAGATTTTTGGTAGATTGATAATTTAAATTTAAAACATCTGCGACCTGATCAACAGATAGATTCTGATGATATCGTAGATACAAGGCTTCTTTTTGACGTGAGGGTAGGCCATTTATAAGTAAGTTTAGTTGACGAACTTTTTCGGACAAAACCTCTTTAGCAATTAAACGGTCTTCAATGCAGAAATCAAAAGAAAATTCAATAGAATCTATTCCTTTTGATTTTGAAAATATATGATCACGTTCGTATAATCGGGCTATTCGTTTGCGTACACTTGACAGCAAATAGGCTTTTATTACGTTGGCTTCTTTGAGCGAGTACCTATATTTCCACAAATCTACGAACACATCTTGTACACAATCTTGCACCATGTCAAAATCATCCAGCAGCGTTCGCCCATATTTTACAAGTGTCTTGTAATATTTCTCAAACAACAAAGAAAATGCCTCTTCATCACCAGCTCTCAGCTGATTCCAAAGCAGTATATCTTCTGCATATTCATTATTTATATTGAGTAGCTTCAAACCCTATATTTGTATATTTATACGCAAATATAGAATTTTTTTTAGAAATGAAATCGGTGAAATTAACTTTTATTGCAACTTAGGGAATTCTTAATTTTTTTCTTTCAAATTCTATCTAAAAATTACATTTTCAATACATGTAAAAAATACAATTATATAATAATGAGCAAATTAATTATCAGATAGAATAAGAACGAATTTTCATCCTAATAAGCAAAAAATAACGAGGAGTTTTTTTAATATGGAACCACAGCCAAGGCAATAAAAATACTGATTTAATTTCAGTATTGAAGCCTATTTCAGGGCCGATTTTATCCAGTTAGGCTCAGCACAATTATTGGTTTATTGAAGCTCTTTGTAAGGTTAAAACGATTAATTATGATAGATTTACATCAAAAGCGTATAAAAATAGTTCATAAAGACGGATTCGAAGGTTTATGTCTGGCGTTGATTTCCTGATGAAAATTGTGCCGAGATTGATTTTTAACCTAAGCAAGAAAAAAAGAACATGGATAGAACCACGTCGTGTGCAATCCCTTTGGGTTTGGCAAAGCAAATATGGATAATTTCATTTTGGGGCTTAGTTATAAAAATGTTGTGCCTCCATTCATGTTTAAAATGGTAGATAAAAGAAGGGACCTGTCATGTGAAGAAAAAATAGGGCTGTTTGCAAAATAAAGAAATAAAGGAGCAACTTTGGAAGTGCTTATTTTATGCGTTTGATGCATAATTTATGCTTAATAAAACACTACTTGATCCATTACACTTTCATTAACATTTCCTTAGTAAACCCTTACCCACTTTTTTGCATCTAATGTTCAAATTTAAACTTCTACAATTATGAGAGCTTTGGTGGTTTTTTTCGCTGTTTTTCTTTTTGGAGCCTCGGCAACCGCCCAATATGACTATAACGATGAGCATGGAACTTCGTATGATGGCCCTGACCGTTATTTTTATGATGAAAACTTCGACTGGCGGTGGGACATCAGGGTGAGAATATCTGACGGGATTGACAACGGTAGATTAACCCGCAGAGAAGCCGACAGGCTTTATAACAAACTAGAGCGTATCGAAAGAAAAGAATATGCTTATCAATTAGACGGTTTTTTGAGTGCTTTTGAGCAAGACGAAATATGGGAAGACGTAGTTGACCTTAACCGCTTGATAGGCATCGAGCTTCGTGACTGGGACAGAACCTATTACGGCTATAGTGCTCGTGGATTGAATTTTAACGGATATTTGCCTTGGTACTTTGGTTCTACCTACGATTTTTATCGTTTTGACAGAAGAGGTTACGGAAGCATTTCGTTTGGATACCGTCCAAGGGCATTTTTTCCACGAAGCCACGTCTATTATAGAAACAGAAGCTACACCAGCAACTGGAACCATAGAAATAATAACTGGAACAGAAACGAAAACTGGGATAGAGACAGAAGCTGGAACAGAAGCAACAACAGAAATTGGAACAACAGTAACCGCAGCAGAACCGAAGACAGGAACAACAACAGAAACAATAACTACAGCCGAGGCTCAAGGTCTTTGGACAATGGAAACAATGGCAGTAGTAGAGATTCAAGATTGTTAGATAGCAGAAGCAATGGCAGTAGTAGAGATTCAAGACCTTCGGATAGTAGAAGCAACGGTAGCAGTAGAGACACTAGATCAAATGATAGCAGAAGCAACCCAGGAAACGGGGGAAGTCGAAGCTCAAGAAGCGATGCTCCTAGCACAACACCTCAGAGAAGCGGAAATGGTAGAACAGAAGCTCCCAGCACTTCATCAAGAGGTCGTGAGAACAACAGGAGAGAGGAAATACTAACTCCAAGACCTGCTACCAAAAGCTCTGACAATGAATCGAGCAGAGGCAGTGACGGCGGAAGAAGAAGCCTGCCAGATAGAGGCAAAACCAACGATTCGGGGAGAAGGGGCAATAATATCTGACGATAAAAATGGCGACTACGGTCGCTTTTTTTGTTTTAAAACCAAGGCTGAGATATTTCACCGAGAAAAACGTGGTGATCTTTGCCTTCCACAAAATATTCTTTTATTTGGGTTTTTATATTGGGGTAAAGGTTATACTCCTCCATGTTTTCAATCGGTAACCAACAGATTTGGAGAGCCGTCGTTTCTTTTGGATTAAGTACTGGCTTGCCAGAAACTAT
>CAMCYZ010000087.1 GCA_945885545.1 Spirosoma fluviale | reverse complement strand
CCAAAGCATGTGAAAGTGAAAGAACTTATATTGAAGCCGAGATTATAGCGGCATTCGGCATTGCCACCCAACCCACCAATCAGGCAAATTGCAACAATAACACTTCCACTTTTTCAATAAAAACCAAAGGAGCCGATAAGGTATTTTACAGGTGGCAAATCAAGAAAAATGGTCAATTTGAAGATATTCCGGGTGCAAATACTAGCAGTTTGAAAATTGATGAAGTAGGAAAATATCCAAATATAGATAGCACAATTTATAGATGTATTGTTAGCAATTCTATCACGGAAATAATATCAAATGAAGTCGCATTGAGGGTAAATGAGATAAAAGCAAAACTGAGTAATCTAGACTTTTGTGAAGGGCAAATGCTAAATACTTCAAAATTCATAGAGAATCTGAAAGGCAATATCAACCAAATAGAGTGGCAAAGCAACAAAACTGGTAGTTTCAATACTGTTTTTACCACCAAAAACATCAATGAAAATCTACTTCTAAAAACCGATAATTCAAGCGATTACAGACTTAGGGTTATTTTTAAAAATCAAGGTTCAAGTACTTGTGTGCGTACTTCCAATAATTTTAAGTTAACCACCCATCCAAAACCTGAAAAATTAGAAAAAACTGACTTTCCTGTGTGCCAATTTACCAATACTAAGAATTTCTTAAAAGAGTTACCCGCCAATTTTGTTTTAAGAAACCTAGATTCGTCAATTGTAAACATTCCTAGTTTTAATACGCTAAAAACTTATGATTTTATCGGAAATTATACCAGTGAAAAAGGGTGTTCAAGTGAATTCCAAGCAATAAAAATAAATATCCTTGACGCTCCTAAAATTGAAAACTTAGATTCAATCTATAATTACTGTCAGTTTTCGAATAGTTTTAAATCACTCAAATTAAACAACTTAAACACTTTTTGGTATAAAAACGAAACAGACGAAGAATCATCCGAAAATGCATTAACTATCAATACTGCCGAAAATCAAAATATCAGCTTATGGGCGGCCGTTCAAGGCACCAATAGCTGCTTGAGTCAGAAACACAAAGTTGAATTCAATTTTAATCCTTGTTTTTATGAACTCAAAAACGACACTTGTGTTACTCAGACCAGCAAAATTTTAGTAGCCAACGACTGGAACTATTTCTATGACGCCACGGGACGGATTTTTGGGGCTATTCATCCGGATGGACAAAACCTTGGAACTGCGAGAATGGATTTTCGAAATTCGAGTTCTAAAAACTTAAAGGACAAAAACCTTACTGAGCTTTATCCTCGATATTTTAATTTACTGACCTCAAAACAACCAAATTCAAGTTTCAAAATAAGATTCTACTTTTCAAAGGATGAAATACTCAAATTAGGTGCAAAAACTACAGATGAAGTCTCCATCATAAATTACAATGGCAAAAACCTCGATTGCGACCTCCTCAATAATGACTTAAAGGACAATTACTGGCTTGAAACTACCGCAAAGTGGGAAATGGGAAACACAAAAAAAATACATTATGTAGAATTCAGCACCACCAAAACAGGTGAATTTGGACTTTGGAATAAGGAAGCTCCAATAGGAACACTGAAAGGGCAAATTAACGAAAACAAAATTCCAGAATTGAATATATCAGAAAAAAGCAACGAAGGCAAGTATAAAATTCTGAAAAGTAAAGATGGCAAAACTTGGTTTAATTGGTTAGAAAATATCACAAAATCGGACTTTACCGACCTCAAACCTTTTTTTTCTGATAATTATTACCAACTCATCTACCACTACGGTAATGGAATAAAATCAATCAGAAATACGGTTAAACTTACTGTTTTGGAAGAAGAAGTACCCTGTGTTATTCTAGAAAACCCAAGCGAAAACCGCGAGTTGCTTAAATTGTATTTCCCAAATATCGACAAAACTTCTATCCGACTAAATACGGCTATGGGGCAATCCATAGACGTGAGAAAAATAACCGACCAAGGTGATTACTTAGGTATTTATCCCAATACACAGCTCTCGGCAGGCTTTTACACCTTAAAAGCACAAAATGTTTCTGGGAAGAATTGTAGTGCCAAGATTTGGATTAGATAATGGTTAACTAAACTCTTCCTCCTCATTACCATTAGAGCTGATCTAAAAGAACCACAAGGTGTGAATTTTGTAATTCAATAAAAGCATCTTGTAAGAGTCTTTCAATCAATCAACCCCACCTTTGAGCTATTATTCTAAGTCTTCAAAATAAACCTTTGGAGAATCAAGAAGAAATATTCTTGTAAAAATGACAACACATACCAAAAGGGGTGAACTCCGAAAGACCACAAGAGTAGGAAAAAACAAAAACAAACAAAAAATGAAAACTTTAACTTTCGTAATGTTTATCGCATCAACCGCTATTTTGGGATCATGTGCCTCAGTGGCCAAATTCCCAATTTCAAGCACAGTTCCCGCAGCAGAAATAACCGCCAAGAAAACCCAAGACAAAAACAAAAACTACACTATTGAGCTTACAGCCAATAACTTAGCCAGTGCTGACAGGCTAGATCCGACCAGAAAAAACTATAGTGTTTGGATTATTACTGATGACAATGCTACAAAAAACATTGGTCAATTGAATGTCGTAAATGGAAAAAAGACAACTTTGAAGACCGTCACGGCCTTTAATGTAAAGGAAATATTCATAACCGCCGAAGACCAAGGAGACCTTTCGTATCCTATGGGAACTGAAATTAGCCGCACATCTTTCAAACCCTCAAGAATGAAAAGTATGACCAACTGATTGGTTTGGTTTTGGCGAGAAGTATAAAAAGGAAATGGGTCAATTTGAGACCCATTTCCTTTATTTTTTTGTTTCGCAGGTATTGATACCTAAAATTGGATAAAGTGGACAGAAGGAAATTAAACTTGTAAGAGCAAAAACTGCCGCGGCCACCATCAAAACGATACCCAATGTGCCTGAAACTACCCCCATAAAATACAAAACAGCCACAATTACTGCCAATAAAACTCTGATAATACGGTCGATTGAACCCATGTTTGCTTTCATAATCTTGTTTATTTGAATTAATTATGATGCAAATGTATACAATAGCAACTTCCAAAACAGTGACCTTGGTCACCACTTGCAAAATTTCTATAAAATCGGCAAACTGCTTAATTTTAACCTCTTGCTCCAGCTTCTTTCATTATCCTTCTTATTACTTCTCTGGCGGTTCCGAGTTCATTAGCAATTTGTATGTTTTAAGTTTTCAAAGAATTCTTCTCTGTCACTGCCACCTATTCCTTCAGATAATCCTTTAGATCCTTGTCCAATTTATCAAAAAATTGCTAATTTTCATCAGGTTAGAATAACTTTAACCAATTGCCCTTTTCTCAAAATTTCGGTTTCGGCAGCTATTTATACCAAACTAGAACTGACCTCAATTTTGCTTTTCAAGGCCTGACTTTGACTTAGATTTAACCACATGATATTCAAGCAATAATGCAAAAACAAAATGACAATTTGGGTTATTTCATTATTTCAAAATCTATTTTCGAAAATCAAATAAAGACCATTTTTCACAAACAGATCATAAAAAAAAGAATCAATTTCTAGAACTGATTCCTCTCTTACTCACTACGCTGAAGTTTCACTCCCACTCCGTGGTATTCCTTATTCCTAAATCCTTGGCCACAAAAACGGGGTCCTTCCCTTCTTTTCTCTGCTTTTCATAGTCTTTAAAAGCTGCAAATGCTGGTTTTCTAAGTAAAAATATAGCAACAATATTTAACCAAGCCATGAGTCCAACACCAATATCACCTATGGTCCAAGCCAAGGCCGCCGATTTTACAGAACCATAGAAAGTAGCCGCTATAATCATCACACGCAATGCTTGTATCATCCAAGTTTTACCGCCTTTTTCTAACAAATAACTAAAGTTAGTCTCCGCTATATAATAATAAGCCATAATAGTTGTAAAGGCAAAAAAGAACAAGGCCACCGACACAAAACCAGCTCCCAAAGATGGAAAAATAGTATTGACAGCATTTTGCGTAAATTCAGACCCAACTGCCATTCCGGGAACATTTTCCAGAATAAAACCCCCGTCGGGGTTCAGAATATTATATTTCCCCGTAAAAAGTATCATCAAAGCAGTGGCCGTACAAACAAAAAGTGTATCTATATAAACTGAAAAAGCTTGAACAAGTCCTTGCTTGACCGGATGGCTTACTTCTGCTGCCGCTGCGGGATGTGGTGCAGTTCCTTGACCCGCTTCATTAGAATATATACCTCTTTTTACACCCCAAGACACCGCCATGCCAAAAATACCAGCAAAAGTAGGCTCAAGTGCAAAGGCCGATTTGAATATTAGTCCGAAAGTTTCGGGTATTTTTTCATAATTATAAAATATGATAATCAGGGCCATTAAAATATATCCACCAGCCATAAACGGAACCACTATTTCGGCCACCTTTCCAATCCGCTTCACTCCTCCGAAAATAATCAAACCTAATAACAAACATACCAAAACACCCGTGTATTCTACCGGAATATTGAAGGCATTTTTTACCCCCAAAGCGATACTGTTACTTTGTACCCCAGGCAACAAAAGTGCTGTACTAATGATGGTTGCAACGGCAAATACCACGGCATACCATTTGATACCCAAACCTTTTTCAATATAATATGCAGGACCTCCTCTAAACTGTCCGTCTCTTACCTCTTTATATATTTGCCCCAATGTAGCCTCTATAAAAGCCGAGGCCGCACCTAAAAAAGCGATGGCCCACATCCAGAAAATCGCTCCAGGTCCTCCCATCGCAATTGCGGTGGCAACTCCAGCAATATTCCCTGTTCCAACTCTTCCCGAAATAGCTATAGCGAAAGCCTGAAAAGAAGACACGCCTTGCTCGGAACTTTTACCACCAAAGAGTAAACTGACCATTTCTTTGATATACCTAACTTGTAAAAACTTAGTGGTTATTGAGAAATAAATACCGGCAACAAGGCACAAAATAATAAGAGCGTTTGACCAAATGATATCATTGATGGCGTTGACAAATTGTTCCATAAGATAGGGTTAGGGACTGAAATAATTAATTTTAGATGAATGCTAAAAGCCTTCGAGCTATAAACTACAGAATTTATCTGAAAAAATCTCTGTTATTTATAAATTTCGTTCTTAGAAGCCAATAGCGTATTGTACATCAAAGCCGCAACGGTCATCAAACCTACACCACCCGGAACGGGCGTTATAAAACTCGCCTTTGGTGCTACTTCATCAAATTTCACATCGCCTTTAAGAGCAAATCCGCTCTTTTTTGTTTCATCTACCACTCTAGTTAGACCCACATCTATCACTACCGCCCCATCTTTTACCATGTCAGCAGTTATAAACTCAGGTTTGCCCAAGGCCGCCACAAGAATATCTGCCTGTAGGCACATTTCCTTAAGGTTTTGTGTGCGACTGTGTACCAAAGTAACTGTGCAGTTGCCCGGGTAGGTATTTCTTTGCATCAAAATACTCATCGGAAGACCCACGATTTGACTCCTGCCCACCACCACACAATGTTTGCCAGCGGTCTCTATTTTATATCTTTTTATGAGTTCCAAAACACCGAACGGCGTGGCCGAAATATAAGCAGGCAAACCTTTTGCCATTCGCCCAATATTTATCGGGTGAAATCCATCCACATCCTTCTTGGGGTCAATAGCTTCGATAACTTTGTCGACATTGATATGAGCAGGAAGCGGCAGCTGAACGATGAATCCGTCAATATCTGCATCATTATTGAGTTGATCTATGATTTCAAGCACTTCGGCCTCGGTACTTGTAGAATCTCTTCTGATAAGGGTAGATTTAAAACCTATTTGTTCACATGATTTGATTTTTGAGGCCACGTAAGTTTCACTTGCTCCATTATCTCCAATCAAAACCGCCGCAAGGTGAGGGATTTTACCCCCCTCCGATTTTATTTTATCTACTTCTATTTGAAGCTCCGCCTTCACCTGTGCAGATATTAATTTTCCGTCAATAATTTCCATTTGCCGATAGCTTATTTATTATATACAAAGATAAAACCCTAAGGTTGGTATTCCAATTTAGCAGGTTTCTATTTGTTAAGAAATTCAAAAGTACCGAACAACCTTGCTCTTTTTTTTGTAAAGAACTATGTAAATCAAAGCTACAGAGACCACAGCCATTGAGAACAAAAATGTGGCAGGTAGATTTTCTATTTTGTTCTGATAAATAAAAGTAGGCAACAAAGCCCCAAATCCTATGCCTGCCTCTAAGGCAATGTACATGGTAGCTATAGCCTTACCTCTGTTTTCCTCTTCACACAAATCTATCGTCCATGCTTGTGAAATGGGCGAAATAATACCCATACTTATTCCAAAAAGCACGGCCGAGATGGTTAAAATGACAATGTTTTGGGCAAAAGCAATGGTGAGAACGGCAAATAATAATATCCAACACCCATAAGTTAGCACTTGCTCACGACCATTTTTATCTGACCATCTGCCTGCCATGAACCTAATGGCTATAGAGGACAACGTATACACCAAAAAATAGTAGCCCTTGTTTTTCAAACCTATGCTCTGGCTCAAATCAGGTACAAGTGTAACGATAGTTCCGTAGGAGAAAGAAGTAAAAAATACGACGACAACAACCGGAATAACGGATTTATCAAAAATTTCGTTTCGATTAATTTTTAAATGTGAACTTTTAAACTTTTCCTTTCTCGAGATTGGCAAAGTTTCTTTCATATTTATCAAAATCAAAATCGATAACAATGAGAGTGCTGATGATGTATAAAACAGTACGTTAATGTCGAAATGCTGAACTATCCAACCACCCAAAGCGGGTCCAAAAGCCATTCCAAGACCACCTATTAGACCATGGATACCCATGGACTCTCCTCTTCTGTCAGCAGGAACAATGTCTGAAATATATGCGGCAGTGCCGGTTGGTTTAAATCCAGTTGAAAAACCATGTACGAAGCGTAAGATAAAAAACGGAATAACCGTGGTAGCCAAAGGATATAAAAAACCGCAAGCAAAACACACCAGCGAACCAAATGCCATTACGGGCACGCGTCCTACCTTGTCGGTTAGTTTTCCGCTAAATGGCCTTGAAAGACCAGCCGTAAGTGTAAATAAGGAGATTATCAGCCCTTTGAATTCGCCACCACCCATTTTCGACAAATACTCGGGTAGCTCAGGAATAAGCATATTAAAGCTTGAAAAAAACAGAAAAGAACTAACACAAAGAAGCCAAAACTGGAGGGTAAAAATGCTGCTTTTTTTCAAAATATACGATCAGAAACTTTCTTCTAGTTTTACCATTGCTCTGTGACAAACTCCTCCAATGGGTGGATTAAACTTTGACACCTCAACTGTTACTTTTTTTACGGATGTGAACTTATCTTTTATTTCGTCAATAATTTCATGACCCACATGCTCCAAAAGACGATGTTTTTTAGACATAACCACCTTTACCATTTGGTAAATATTACCATAATCGATCGTATCCTTAAGATTATCAGAACTCGCTGGCCTTGACAAATCTGTATCTATAAAAACATCGATATTATATTTATTGCCGATTTTTTGCTCTTCATCAAAATGACCATGATAGGCAAAAAACTCCATACCCTCCAAAGCAATTTGGCCCATTTTGTCTTAGTTTATATTATCAAAGAAAGAACCGCTCTGTTTTTTCTCGGCTATGTAGTCAGTTATAGACTTAGACTCCTTTGGCTCTGCTTTCTCCACCATAGCCTTTCTGATGGCAGCCTTAACTTTATTTACCTTATCTAGCATTTCCTCAGTGCTTCCAGTTTCAGTAGATTCTACCTTAGGTTTTTCTTCAACAAGATCTGCCTTAGGGACTCTTCCAGCCACCAAATATTCTTTAAGTTCATCTAGTTGGGACCATTGTCCGCTTTCCGCCAACATGGCTTGCTCTACCCATGTGCTTGGGTCTTGAGAGGCAAACTGCGACCCTGCGGCATCCAAAATATCTTTGATTCTATAAATTGGAGTGGTGGCAAGGTCTCTAAAAGTAATTATGCGAGCATTATTCAGTACCTCTTTTATTTTCGGACCAATACCCTCAATGATTTCCAAATTAGTTTTATCCTCTTGACTGCTCTCAATATTTATCCCATTTACTGCTGATGAGAAACTAATTCCATGATTGTCATCATCAACAGCGTTTTCTGTTTCTTCCGCACGTTCGAACGTTTTGGTCGTTTTCTCCTTTCCGACAGCAGTTTGCTCCACCTCTATTTCCATTTCAATACTTCTCACGGGATAATCTACCACCATGGCTTTCGGAATTTCATGAACTTGAACTTCGATTTCTAGATTATTTGAGACTACGATTTGGTCAATTTCTGATGTTATAGACTTCAACTTATTTAATACCGATAATTTCCTCGCCTCTATACTTTGAAAACTTTCTTCGATTTCAGCAAATTCTGCTTTAGCTGCGATATTAATATCTAAAACTTTTTGCTCGGCGTCTGCAATCAATTGAGAAGCTATATTTTCAGCCTCTGCGATAATACGGGCAGCCTTTTGTTCAGCTTCAGCTACTTTTTTAGAAGCTTGGTTAGCAGCGTTTTCAGTAAGCCTCGTACTTGTATCTTCGGCTGTTCTTAAGGTCTTTATGAGTGTCATTTCTACCTCACGCAGCTTTGATGCTTCTTTTTCTGAAATATCTAACTGCATTTTGAGCATTTTCGACTCATTCAGCATACGCTCCCACTCTTGAGCTATATTGGACAAAAAATGATTTACTTCTTCAATATCATACCCTCTAAATGACTTCTCGAATTCGTGTTGCTTGATTTCTAATGACGTAATTTTCATTTTTTTTATGAGTTTAGGAAAAACTGAATAATCATCGAAAAAGAAAACACTATAAGCCAAGAATTATTTTACAATGAATACCTTTTTATTTCCTGCTTATTTTACCATGTTAACTTACTTTCTAATTTTTCACAAAATAACAAAAAAAACAATGTAAGTTAAAATAAATTCCACATTGAAATCGAGCGGTCGTCGCTTGCCGAAAGTAGAAACTGTTCTTTTTCTCTCCAAAGCAATTTGTTTACCGAAGTACCATGCGAGGCATTTCGGGATTTGTCTATCACTTTTTTTAATTCTAGGCACTTTGCATCCCATATTTTTATCGATTTGTCCATGCTGCAAGAGGCCAAAAGTTGTTGTTTTTCGATATAAATAATGTGATTTATGGCAAAATTGTGAGCAGGAATATTTTCGATATTCCCATAGTCTTTTTCAGAATCCCAAACTTTCAAATGGGCATCGCGTCCACCAGAAACCAAATAGTCGTTTTCTCCAAAATATTGTAAGCTAAAAACGGAGTTTTGGTGACCTTCTAAGACATGCTTCAGTCTGTAACCTTCCAAGTCATAAATTCGAATTTTCCAATCAGAAAAACCAACTGCCATCTCGTTTCTATTGTTGCTGATAGCTATACATCTAGCACTTTTCTGAGCCCCTTCAAAATGCTTTGTAAACTTATTGGAGTCCGTATCTAGAATATGCAAAAAACCAATATGGTCGCTAACTACTAGAAAACGGTCATGCTTTTTAACATCAAATACCGAAACTTTGCCCAATGACACATTCAAAACTTCCTCTTTTTTCTTTGTATCAATCAAATGCAAACCCTCGCTATTATTGGCAATCCAAAGTTTATTCTCTTCAGGCAAATTCAACATGGCGTATACTGAATTGGTTACTTGAGCTATCGGTCTCCCCAAATCCGCCTTCGACCATTCTACCACCATACCATCAGCTCCTGCCGAAAAAAAACTTTTATCAGAACTGCCTTCGCAAAGGGTATAAACACAGTCCTTATGACCAGTAAAGGTTTCTATTTTTTCTATACTAAAATTCATTTTTTTGGGAAAGAACTTTCTATTTCGTGATATTTAATGCAACTTTCGGCCAAAAAATTCTAATGCCGCTCTATCTGAACAAAAAACTAACGGAGGAAATTCAATTTATGGTTTGGCACCTCACCGAAACCGTTGATGAACTAATAACTTTAGTCAATCCAGACAAAATAGACTTAGAAACCTTGGCAGGTATAAGTCATGAAGCAAAAAAAAAAGAATACCTAGCAGGTAAAAACGCCATCATGCAAATGTGTTTGTTGGAGAAAATTCAATTTGGAGGTATTGAAAAAGACGAACATGGCAAACCTTTTCTTAAAAACCATACCTACGAAATGTCTCTCACTCACACCATAGACTATGTTGGAGTGGTTTTTTCAAAATCAAAACCTGTTGGAATGGACATAGAAAAACCTAGAAATCAGATATTTAAAGTCTTGAATCGCCTCTGTGTGGCCTCGGAAATAGACTGGGTTTCAGATGACTTAGAGAAAGCCACCATACTGTGGTCTGCCAAGGAGGCAATGTACAAACTCTATGGAAAACGAAAAGTAGATTTCAAGGAAAACTTATTTTTAGAAGCAAGCCCAAATGGACTTACAGGTAAAATAAAAATGCCCGACCATGAGGCTGAGCATCAAATTTATGTTCAAAACATAGAAGAATACCTGCTAATTGTAGCTTATTAAACCCGCTCCAATACGTCATTGAAGTCAATACCGTAGTGCGACTCGGAATAAGTAACCTCCCCGTTTTTTAATAACAGCAATTGTGGAGATTGGTGTTCCACACCAAAATCAGAAGCTATTCTATTAGAAATATCTCTGTGAGCAATAAGGTCCAAATAATAGAATTTCACGCCTTTGTCATTACTGTTTTTAGAGAAGTTTCTTTCAAACCTGTCCAGTGCCGTTGCACTAATTGAACACCTCGTACTGTGTTTAAATATAGCTACTGCTTGTTCGTTTGATTCTTTTTTTACGGTTTCTAATTGTTGAATTTCCGTTAAATTATTCCAGTTCATTGAATTAAAAGTATTTGATGAAACAACAAATCTCTTTCCGAATAGTTCAAAAAATATAGTTATCAATAAGTCTAACGCCATCCAAATGAGCAGCCACAATAATGGCTGTTCTCCTTTTCGGGTTTAGTTCATCAATACTTTCTAAAGTTTCAAAATCAGCGATTTCGTAGTATTCTAGTTTAAACTGAGGATTTTCTTTATAAAAATCTAAGACCTTGTTTTTGACCACAAATGTTGAATACCCTTCCAAAAGCAGTTTTTGGCCAATAATCATAGATTGAAATATTTTCGTTGCATGCCCTCTAGCCTCAGGGGAAAGTCTTCGATTTCGAGAAGACATCGCTAAACCATCTTTTTCTCTGATAGTATCACAAACAACCATTTTTAAATCAAAGCTCAAATCCGTGATAAGGCGATTAATCACAGCCACTTGCTGCACATCCTTTTGACCAAAATAGGCCTTGGTGGGTTTAACTATATTAAACAATTTAGCAACAACTATACCCACACCATTAAAATGTCCAGGCCTAAACTTACCCTCCATGATGTGCTCCAAATATCCAAAATCTATTTTCAAACTTGGTAAAGTAGGGTACATTTCTTCTGCCGAGGGGGCAAAAACAACATCACATCCAGCATCTTGAAGTATTTCGCAATCTTGCTCTAGCGTTCTTGGGTATTTTTTAAGATCGTCTAAGTTATTAAACTGCGTAGGATTTACAAAAATACTGCAAACTGTAAGTTCATTTTCAGCGATAGATTTCATGATTAGAGCAATGTGTCCTTCATGCAAAGCTCCCATGGTAGGCACAAAACCAACAGTTTTCGGATGATTGCTTTTTAAATAATTCTGTATCTCAACTATTGTTGTAAAAACCTTCATTTATGTTAAGTATGTTAATATTTGCAGGCAATTAAGCATTTATATTGTAATTTTACATGATTTTTCAATATTATGATACTTAGATTAACAACTTTTTTCGTTCTAGCTGCTCAGATGACCTTTGCCCAGCTGAGTGCTAAACCAGACAGCTCACTAATTATTGATGACTACTGGGAAGTAGAATTGGCACCCATTACCAATCTCAGCGAAATAGTCGGTTACATACACAACGACCCTTTCAATTTTCTATTTGTCAACAATATCCCCGGTGGAAATCCTCTAGCAAGAGAAATATCAGTGAACTCATTTTATGGCGGCCGTTTTCATCCCATACACAAAGTCATGAAATTCCACAGGGGCATTGACCTTCAAGGAATAGACGGAGAACAAGTTATAGCAAGTGGAAACGGGAAAGTAATAGATGCCGGTTTCAGAGAAGACTTAGGCAATTTTATAAAAATAAAGCATAAATATGGCTTTGAGTCAGTTTATGGTCATCTCAGTAAAATAAAAATCAAAAAAGGCCAATTAGTAACCAAAGGTCAGGTAATAGGGAAAGTAGGTTCCACCGGGAAAGTTACGGGACCACATTTGCACTATACTTTAAAAAAGAACGAAACTTATCTAGACCCATTCGATTTTTTATTCATGAGTTTTGAAAAGGTTTTTTAGTAGATCAAGCCTTTTATAATGTCTCTGTCTTTTCTAAACTAATTCCTGAAGAAATATAATTAGAAAACCTACGCAAAATACTGTTACACCAATAATTCTATCGAAAGCACCGTTATGGTCTTCAAAAAAAGGACTTTATGGTAAGTAACGACATGTTCAATTTTAATCGAACATAACAAATATTTTTCGGGAAGAAGCGTCTGAATACATCCATCCAAAGTAACGATAAACTCGAGCAAATTACTCAATTTTAATTTTGTTGGAAACTCTTGGAGGCTAAATTAACTGACAAATATCTCCATTTTTCGAATCCTCTATAATTTCTATTATCTGAGGTTTGAGTTATAGGCTATTCCCTTTTTTCCAAATATAAGTCATCTAATTATCTATTAGATACCTCATAAGGACATATATTCGATTAAATCCGCCGGTGGGTTACTAAAGTTATCTGGAGTTGCAACTTCACCCTCCAAAGCTCCAATTATTCTTTTAGGCTTCTCATAGACAACTTGATTCTCTTCTAAAAAGCAATTAACTACCTTCGATTTCTTGTTCTTGCGTGGTGTTTAAAGCATCATCAGACGCCTATTTTCGTAAAAACCCGCAATTGAAGTATAAACGAGAAACATTTTTAATACAATGATATTTTTTTGGGGCAGGATAAAAAATAAAAACACCAAATTTCTAACCCAAATTTATTCCACCGTAAAGGAATTTTTCATATAGTTCGTTTTTCTTACCCCTAACTACTTTGGGGTTGATTTCTTTGAATAGTTGTAGAACGAAGAGAGTTTACTCTTATACCATTTCCCCCCATTAGGTGGGAACAACTTCTCCTGGTTTAACTTCTCTGAAATCTCATTTAAAGATAGTCCTTCCTTTTCTTTAAGTAAAACGATTCGTTCTACTAATTTCATTTTTTTGGAATCAGTTTGGGTTGATTTATGGGTAACCAGTCCCATTTCTGATTGGAATACTGATTTACCTTCCTTTATTTGGTATTCTTTGAACCCATTTTTATCCACTACACCAGTGTAGTTTAAACTATCCCCAACAATAGGTAGTTTAAACCGAATGTCTAATTGGTGGGATTTCTTCTTTGGGTCATATTTGATGTCAATCTTATTTATAGTACCAAGTAAAAACTCCCTTTGTTTTTCAAATGATAAGGTTTCCACTTCTTCAAGATTCTCATTTACCTTATTTAACCAATTCACCCAACCTGTCGAATTACTTATTGATTGAAGATTTTCATTCAAATCGTTCACTTCATATTGAATTGTTGATATATGACTTTTGAATCTCTCTCTTAACTTCTCACCCTGATTTTGGGTTATAGTTCCAAGTCTAACATCAAATTCAAGTTTTAAAAATTCTTCATCAACTTTCGATAATTCAAGATTCTTATCTCTAATCTTTCTCTTTAAATCATCTGATAGTTTTTTTAGATTCTTTTCATCTTCAAACTTTGGGTTAAGGTTTGACACTTTAAACTTCTCTCTAATCGTTTTTGAGTTTAATAAAACATCTTTTACAACAGATACTACCTTTTTATCCAACTCTTCCATTCTAGGACTCTTCTTTAATGGACAACTCTTTGTATCTACTTTGTCTCCAACCTTTCTCCAATTTGATTCACTACATTTTCCATAATAATGATTTGTTGATTTAAATCGGTGTCCAAGTTTTAGTTTACACTTATCACAAGTTAATAATCCTCCCAATAACGATTTCTTCGATTTACCATCTATATGAGTTGGGTATTGAGTTTTAATTCTCTTCTGTACTTCTTTGAATAGTTGTTCATCAATAATTTTCGGGGTTTTTACGACAAAGGATTCGATTATCTGAATTTCATCATTAGGTAGTTTCTCCTTCCACTCCCATACTTGTTTACCTATATAGATTTCTTTCCTTAACATAGATAGTACAGTACCTACATTCCATCCTTTCCCACTTCTTCTTGGTTTAATATCAGGTTGAAGGTCAAGGAATACTTTGATTTCCATACACGACCTCCCTTTATTATACATGTCAAAAATTTTCTTAACATAATTGGATTCCTCCTTGTTGACTATTAAACTCTTCCCTTTAACTTGGTAACCAAAAGGTATAGTCCCTCCAATCCAAGTATTACCTGATTTTAATGAATTTCTCTTTCCAAGAATGGACCTCATTCTTCTCAACTCATTATCATATTGTGAAATCAATGATAATACACCCATAGTTAATTTATCTACGGAATTAGATAAATCGTAAGGTTTACAATCTTCTCCTATATAAACCTCCACCTGAAAGTCAATAAAGACTTTTAATATAGAATACCAAGATTGAGAGTATCTTCCAAGTCTATCGGTATTGAACACCCAAACCTTTCTAATACCGTTGACCTTTGAGATTTCGTTCAATAATTCAACCAATACTGGTCTGTGATTTATTTCCACTTGATAGGAACTTTGTACACCCTCATTGAACTCGACATATGGAAGTCCAAGTTGTTTGGAAATTTTCTTCCCTAACCTTTGTTGGAGTTCAAGTCCTCCTCCCTCTGTTTCTTGTGATTGTGAAGATACTCTGTACAATAATCCTATCTTATCCATATTTTGTGAGTTTTAATTTTTATGGTCGTTTTTCTTACCCCTAAATTATATAAAAATGTTATAAGTTATCAGGTAGTTTGAAAATGTTTGAATTTGTTTGGTAATATCATCATAATGTTGTGAGTATAAATTGAAATTTAAAAGGAAACACTATG
>CAMCYZ010000086.1 GCA_945885545.1 Spirosoma fluviale | reverse complement strand
GAAACAGTATCTTGTAATAGCTTGTGGAGGCACAAAATTAGGAACTCCAAAAGGGAACAAGTATGTTGCTTTTGCTTTGGAGTAACTTAAAATTTGTTTTATTACTTTTGTAAAAAAATATAAAGGATTGACTAAAAATCTAAATACCTCTTGGCGACAAATAGCCTCTACGATTTACAAAAAACCAAATGATTCTAAAATATTTGGTTCGGTAGAAATTGACGTAACCGACCTTGAATCTTATATCGATAAAAAAAGGAAAGAAGGTTTAAAGATTACCTTGACACATTTCTTTTTGTTGGCCACTTCTCGTGCTATAAGCAACGATATTCCCGAACTGAATACTTACTCGAAACGAGGAAATATTTACTCTTTTCCGTCTATAAATGTGGCTGTTAGTGTATTAAAAGCCGACGGTGAGATGTCTTCGGTCATTGTAAAAAATGCAGATCAACTCACATTCGCTCAGTCTGTAGATGTTCTGAATCAAGAAATTCAAAAATCAAGAAAAGGATCGGAAAGTGGTACAATGCAGTTAAAAGATACCATGTCGGCCATACCGTATCCTTTCAGAATCTGGATAGTGGCATTAATAAAAAAACTCTTTATCGATTGGGGAATATCACTGCCATTTATAGACCTTAAACCACAAACTTTTGGCTCTTTTATGCTCTCCAATATTGGCACTTTGGGACTGGATATTGGTTTTCCTGCCCTTTTTCCTTTTGCCAATATTTCGTTTGTGATGATCATGGGCGGAGTGCAAACCAAGGCTTGGGTTGTTGACAATCAGGTAGTGCCTCGTAGAGTTATCACGCTAGGTGCGGCTCTTGACCACCGTGTAGTGGATGCTTCGCATGCCGGAAAACTTTTCAAGTATTTCAAGTATGCGGTGAAGAATCCGGAGGTTTTTGAGAGATGAGTTACGATACTTCCTTTAGCTAAACTTCTTCAGTGCCCGATTGAAAGTAGCCTTAGAATTGAAACCAAAGTCTAAGGCAATCGCCAATTTAGTATAATTTTTTGTTGTTAGGGTTTTGGAGTTGTTTATTTTAAACGTAAAGACGCAATGAAATAATGATTGTCATGTTGACCAATTCATGAATGTTTCATTTGAAATAAACGATAGAATGGCTTAAATAAAACTATACCTAAAAGGGTCTTTTGCATAGCGTTAACAATTTTAAGACGAACATATCAGCTGCCGTTGAAAATTCGGCTAGCCGAATGGCAAGAAACTTCGAAAATTTATTTAAAAAGGAAAAAACCCACAGAAACTATAGTTCTGTCGGTTTTCTAAATTGTAAACACCTGTTTTTTAGAAATTAAACTGAGCTTGTAATCTCAAAGTATTTCCTTTTTGATGATTCACAGGCTTGGCATAGTCCTCAAAAGTTCGGTCAGAAATCATGTACAATGCTACCAACTCAAAATAGTTTTTGATTTGATATTCAACACCAAACTCAAAATCCTTCACGAGGTACTTTCGAGCATCTATTTCAAACTTTTTACCTCCTTTATAGTATTGATATTTAACGAAAGGTATAATTTCTCTTTTCTCTGTTTTGATTCTGTACATGGTTTGTATGTACCCACCTCTTAGGTTTTGTAAGGTTGTTGTTTTGGCTATGGGGTCAAATTCTGGTCCTTTTCCTACGTTATATTCTGCCTGAAAACCCAAGGGTTGTGGGTAAATCACAAAACTCCCTGCTATTCGTTTGTCGTCAAAAGTATTGGAGGCCAGTTTGTTGCCTGTTGAAGTAGCTATGGTATATTCGCCAGAAATAGCCTGAATACTTGCTTCTATAAATTGCCCTGATTTCGTTTTGAATGGGTAGGTTAGTCTTGCAACCTTGTGAAGGTTATTGTTTAATTCTTCTCTGTTTGCGGTTTGACCATTATAAAACCCAAAACCAAAGACTCCATAATCTCCACTTCCTTTTAGACCACTATTTACCAAATAGCTGAATCTACTTCTGATTTCTTTTGGGGCATAATAGAAAAACGCACCTAAGTCCCGTTCGTTGGCTACTGCACTATTTAATGCATCATTTCTATCTAAGGCAATCCTATTTTGTGAGGATTGCATGTTTTCAAATCCATAAGGCACTTTGCTCTGACCAAATCTTATCCTAAATTCTTTTTCTTTCTCTAGGGCTAGGTCAAAATAGGCATCTCTTATCTGAAAACTATGTTGAAAGGTGGAACTCGGATTAGAGGCAAAGTCGGGCTGAATGTAAATGTAAAGCCTGTCTGTGATATCACCAGAAAGAATCAAGCGACCTCTTCTAATGAAAAAACCGCCATTTTCTCCCAATGACCTGTCGCATTGTTCACATTTTAGAGCCGGGTTAGTTTCCAAGAGGCGATTATATCGAAGTTGAGTGTAGCCTCTTAAACTAATTTTTTCAAACCATTTTTTTGGTAAAGTTTCTGCGGGTTTTGTCTGTGCTAAAGCATAAGCAGACATAGCGACAAAAATTGTCGCGAATACTGTTTTTCTCATTGATTCTATTGGTAATTTTTACGGATATAATCCGAGAATTGTAAATTGTTAATGACTAACTTTTTAAAATTCTGCTGCAAAATTCACAATATTTAATGTGAACATTAAATTATCAATGTTATGAAATTGTTAACTTTATATTAATATTTGAGGACTTTGGGGTGAATTTATTCTTCAAACAACCGAAAAAGTATCTTCTATTTCGCTGGGATTAACTTTTAGTACGCCGGCCAATACCAGTAAAACCAAAGTGCGGCTGGCTATTTTTTTAGGTATTTCGGCGATTTCTGAAAACTTTGTTACGGTTATTTCTTTGTTTGAGTCTAAGTATTTCATCAAAAGGTTCTCTTTTTCGCCATAGGCAAACTTATAGCCTTTGTCCTTTTTATTGCCTTTGAGTATTTCTTTAACCTCCTTGCTCGCTTGTATGGACTTATCGGCACTTCTTACGAATATCTTGCGTTCGTCGGGAATTCCCTTTAAGTCAAGACAATGAGGTTTGTTTTCACTTGCCAGAATATCGTAAATCAGTATTTCTTTTTCATTATCGAGCCTAATTTTTTGAAGCTTATAGTTTACCTCTGGGAAGATAAATTTTTCAATACTTTTCGATATGATGTACTCGTCTTCGTCGGGATATTTCAGTCCTATTAGCTCTTTGTTGTCAGCTACTCCTATCAGCAGTTTTCCGCCCTCTGAGTTAGCAAATGCAACGACTTCCTTCATAATTTTGTCAGGGTGGTTGCTTTTGAGCTTAAACTCTAGCTGTTGACCTTCGCCTTGCCTTACCAGTTGCCTTAAGTCCTTTAGCTCGGGTCTTTCGAAGTTTTTAGTTATAGTCATGATATTGTATGCTCTATTGGTCAAATATACAATATAGAAAGCACAAAAAAAACACCCCGACTTGGAGGTGTTTATTTTATTAAATCAGTGAATACTTTTAATATTCATCTTCATTGAAGAAAAAGTCTTCTTTGGTTGGATAATCTGGCCAAATCTCCTCGATGTTTTCGTAGGGTTGACCGTCGTCTTCCAATTCTGACAAATTCTCAATCACTTCATTTGGAGCTCCTGACCTTATAGAAAAATCTATCAATTCGTCTTTAGTTGCTGGCCATGGGGCGTCTTCCAAATAAGAAACAAGTTCTAGTGTCCAGTACATATTCCCACTCGTTTTAGTTAAAAATCTTTTAAATTTGGCTGCAAAAGTATAAAAAACTTTGACAGTAAAACGCAATTAAAAGAAAAAATTGTCATAAATTCCCAAAAAAAAACCTGTTTAGGGCTATTTGCTTTATTTTCAGTACTTTAATTTTTACATAATGAACAATTTGACCAAAAAAAAACTATTAGAAATATGTTGTTTTAGCCTAAAATCTTGCAAAAATGCCGAAATGGGCGGTGCGGATAGAATAGAACTTTGTGGAGGTTTTTTAGAAGGAGGCACTACACCCAGCGTTGGTCTGGTAAGGTCAGTTATTGAACAAGTTCAAATTCCTGCCTACCTTATGATTCGCCCTCGTGGTGGAGATTTTTTGTATAATGAGGACGAAATCCAAGTTATGTTAGATGATATACAGCTCCTCAAAATTTACGGACCTGCTGGTTTTGTTATAGGCATGCTTACGGCCGATGGAGACATTGACATGGTGGGCAACCAGCGTTTATTGGATGCTATTGGCGATTTTCCGGTGACTTTTCATCGGGCATTCGACATGTGTAGAAATCCTGAATTGGCTATAGATCAGCTCGTTAGTATGGGTATCGAAAACATTCTGACCTCAGGGCAGTTTCAAACAGCCCCAGAGGCCATCGAAAACCTTAAGGCCTTTAAGGATACAGCCTCAAATAGAATAAATATAATGGCCGGCAGTGGGGTGAATTCCCAGAATATTCCCCAAATAGCCGCGGCGAATGTTGACGCTTTTCATTGTTCGGCCAAAATGGATTATCCCAGCCTAATGAATTTTAGAAACCCCAACATAAATATGGGGTCAAAAGACGCAGACGAATTTATGAACATGGAAGCAGATGTGGAAATGATAAGACTAGCTAAGGTGGCTATTGAAAAACTATAAAAAGCGTAACGGAGTGCGTTTTGAGTTTATCTACATAACTCAAAAAACTCGACCGATTTCCGCCAGGGTTTATCATATTTTTGATTCCATGAGAAAAATGTAACTCTGGCGTGATTTTAAAATACTCTCGGAAAAGCTCTAGACCCATACCATATTCAACCGAGAAATCGCTCGTTTTGGTTGTAAAGTTGCTTACTAGAGTTGCATTGTTTCTTTTGTTGACCACATTGGTTTCGAAACCATACTTCAATCCTGCAAAAACAAACATTCTAGAATTATGTCTTCGCTCCGACTTGTATTTTAACTGAACTGGAATCTCAAACCAAGCCTTATCCTCTTGATTGTGGGCAATGCTGTCATTTTCGAGCAGTTTTCTTGAATAAATAGATACTGAAAGCGGAGAAAACCTAAAGTCTAGGTAGTCGTTTATATAAACATTTACCAAACCTCCGGCTTTTATACCCGTGGAAGTTGGCGAGCTGATGGCGTAAACCTTTCCATTGTTTACGTCTGCTAGGTACGAATTATTGAACTTTATGTTGTACTTGGTGTTTGCCAAGCCTAAAAAATACCCAAAATGTACTTTTTTGTTGTCGTAGTTCGGCTGAAATTTGGTGCGGATTTGTGCGATGGACATGTTTGCAACAAAAATCAGAGTTAATACGAATGTTATTTTTTTCCTAAATAGATTGAGCATATGCCAAATGTAAGGGTTTTTACGGAGGTTTCTCTAAAACCTGCCAGTTCGAAAACATCTAAGAAGGCTCTACCATCGGGAAATGCTTTAACAGACTCGGGCAAATAACTGTATGCCGAGCTGTCTTTGGACACCAACTTGCCGATTATAGGTAAAATCTTTGTAGAGTAAAACCAATAGAATTGTTTAAATGGAAAAATTGCCGGTTTTGAGAATTCTACCACCAAACACGTTCCGCCGGGCTTCAAAACCCTGCACATGTCGGTGAGTCCTTTGAGTAAATTCTCGAAATTGCGGACACCAAAAGAAACGATAACCGTGTCAAAAGTATTGTCATTGAAGAGCAATTTCTCAGAATCGCCCATCTGAAGTTCTATTTTGTCTGTTAGGCCAAGTTTTTTTATTTTTTCTTTGCCCACATTAAGCATACCTTCGGATATATCTACACCAACAATTTTTTTGACTTTCAAGATTTTGTTGGCTTCAATGGCCAAGTCGCCCGTGCCTGTGGCGATGTCTAGCACCAAGTCATTGTTTCTATCCTTGATCATTCCCAAGGCTTTTTTTCTCCAATAAATATCAACTCCACCGCTCAGCAATCTATTCAGAAAGTCGTATTTAACGGCTATGCTGTCAAACATATCCGCCACTTGTTCTTTTTTACTGTCACTACTGTCTTTGTAGGGTACTACACTCATTATATTAGTTCTTTATTGATATTTTTTGCTATCGCTGGCCCTTCATAGATAAATCCTGAGTAAACTTGAACCAGGCTCGCTCCTGCTTCTAATTTTTCTTTAGCGTCTTGGGCATTGTATATTCCTCCTGCACCAATTATGCCAAACTTTCCATCGCTTTTTTGACTCAAATATTTGATTACCTCAGTAGAGCGGTCTTTAAGCGGTTTGCCAGAAAGTCCGCCTGCACCAATTTTTTCCACTTCCTTGTCGTCTGTTTGTAAATCTGCCCTTGACAAGGTGGTATTGGTGGCTATTACGCCAGCTATTCCTGTTTCGGTTACTATTTCCACGATGTCGTCAAGCTGAAAGTCTGTAAGATCTGGAGCTATTTTAAGTAAAACGGGTTTTTTGTGCTTTTGGTTTTCTATTTGTAGTGCAGCGAGTATTTTTTTGAGTGGTTCTTTTTCCTGTAAATCCCGCAGACCGGGTGTATTCGGCGACGAAACATTCACCACAAAGTAGTCTACATATTCGGCCAAACCTTTGAAAGCAATCATATAATCGCTGAGGGCATCATCGTTTTCGGTCAATTTGTTTTTGCCAATATTTCCACCAACGATTATTTTAGAATTTCGCTTTTTTAGATTTTTAACTACTTCCTTTATGCCGGCATTGTTAAAACCCATGCGATTTATAAGTGCCTCGTCTTTTTTTAGTCGAAACAAACGCGGTTTGGGGTTGCCATCTTGCGGCTTTGGAGTAACGGTGCCGATTTCTATAAATCCAAAACCCAAACAGTCTAATTCATCTATCCACAGAGCGTTTTTGTCAAAACCAGCCGCTAATCCTACTGGATTTTTAAAATCTAGGCCGAGAAAACTGCGGTGCAAACAGTCTGATTTTACTTCTAAATTATTTTTAATGAGGTATTTAACGCCTGGGATCGAACAAGCAAATTTTAGACAATCCATTGCGAAATAATGAATTCGCTCTGGGTCAAACTTGGTAAGAAGAGGGAAAACGAGATTTTTGTATAAAGACAAGGCTTTAGAATGGTTTAATAGACAAAATTAATTCTAAATCGTGGTAATGGCAAATGGAACTAATCTGCGTTGTTTTTCTATATTTATTTAAAAGATATATTTAATAATATCTTAAAATAGTGCTATTTAGTAAATATCGGGATTTCTGACAATTTTAAAAGGTACGTTCGTTGGTATCTGAAAATGAGACTTTTATGTATTTTTAATTTTCTCCGAAAGTTCTAAACATAAAATTGAACGATAGTCTTATCTAAAAAAAACAATAAAAACTTTGAACCTTTTGAAAGTTTCCTGAGTTTTCAACGATATGCAGCAAAGAATAATTGATACGGCAGAGTCTATGTTTTTTCGTTTCGGAATTCGGAGCGTTACCATGGACGACATTGCTAAGGAGCTAGGTATTTCCAAAAAAACCATTTACCATTATTTCGCTGACAAAGATAACCTGGTAGAGAAAGTGACCGAAAATGCCATGTCTAATCAGATGACAAAGACATGTATGATTATCGACGCGTCGAAAAATCCAATTGAGGAGTTGATATTTTCGACCAAAATGATGCGAGAAATGCTGGAGAATGTAAACGTGGTGCTTTTTTTTGATATGAAAAAATATCATCCAAATTCGTGGAAAAAGTATATGGATTTCAAAACGGTACACCTTGATATAGTTAAGAAAAATCTGAATGAGGGCATCTCACAAAAGCTCTACAGGTCTGAGATTGACGTGGAGGTGATGTCAAAACTCAGAGTTGAAACCATTGACATGGCGTTTAATATGGAGCTTTTCCCGCCCAACTTATACAATATACTCAAAGTACAGCTGGAGAGTATCGATCATTTTATAAGAGGAATAGTCACGACAAAAGGTTTAGAGATTTACGAAAAAACACGTTTAGCAATTTAATATTTATGAAAAAAACAAAATTATTACTTCTGGCATTTATTGCAGCATGGATTGTAACCAATGCCCGAGCTCAATCGGCCTTTTCGATGGAAGAAGCTGTTGACTATGCCATTAAAAACCATGCTAGTGTTAAAAACGCATTGGTGGGCATGCAAGACGCAGAGCTGCAAATTAAAGAGATAAAGTATGCTGGTATGCCGCAAATCAACGGGCAGTTTGCTTTCACTTATAATGCCATTGTTCCAACCTCGGTTTTGCCTGCCAATACTTTCAACCCTCAGGCACCTGAAGGCGAAATCACCAAAGTGAGATTTGGCGTTCCCTGGGGTGGTCAGGCTGGAGTAGGAATTAATCAATTAATTTTTGATGCAACTTGGCTTGTTGGACTGCGTGCAGCGGATACTTATCGTAAAATGGCAGCACAAGAAATGGAAAAGTCTAAGGTAGATATAGCCGAGAATGTAAAAAAAGCTTATTATTCTGTTTTGGTGGCAGAGCAACGTGCCCTCATTTTTGATTTGAATATAGAAAGATTGGATACGGCCATAATGCAAACGGAGCAATATTTTAAGCAAGGTTTTGTAGAAAAAATTGATATCGATAGGCTAAATGTTCAAAGAAACAATTTAGTAACAGAAAAGCAAAAGATAAATAATCTTATTCAACTTACTTATCAATTGTTGAAATTTCAAATGTCGTACCCTATAGAACAAAAACTTTCCTTGAGGGACAAGCTTAATATTGACACCGTTAAATTGTTGAGGTCTGTAGTAGTAGATGACGTAAACCCATCCAACAGAATAGAGTTCTCCCAAATAGAAACTTCAAGGAAACTGACTTCCTTGAATATTGAAAGAATTCAAAAAGGAATTTTCCCATCTGTAGCCTTTAACGGATCTTTGGGTGCAGGTCATGGTAACCCAGTTTTCAATCCCTTTGAAAGGTGGTTCCCCTCTTCAGCGTTAACGTTGGCAGTTAGAATTCCGATTTATGATTCTGGTGTAAGAAAAGTACAAGTGGAAAGACAACGACTAAACTTAATCAAGCTTGACAACGGTGTTGAAATGTTAAAGGAATCATTTAGGCTGCAAAATGAACAAGCTAAGACCAACCTCAAAAACGGTTTTGAGAGCTTAGATGTTCAGTCTAGAAACATGGATTTAGCACAAGAAGTACTCAAAGTTTCAAAAATAAAATATTTACAAGGTGTGGGTTCTAACCTTGAAGTGGTAAACGCCGAGTCAGACTTAAAACAAGCACAGAACAACTATTTCAGTGCATTATATGATGTGCTTATAGCCAAAGTAGACTTGGACAAAGCACAAGGAAAATTAATTAAACAGTAAAAAAATATATCTAATAATAAAATGAAAAAAGCATTCACTAGCATATTATTAATGAGTTTGATGGTTTTTGTCACTGTTTCATGTGGCAAAAAAGAAGACAACTCTTTAGCAGGCAAAAAGGCACAATTGGCCACTCTTCAAAAAGAAGCAAGCAAACTCACAGATGAAATTCAAAAATTACAGAGTGAAATAGATAAACTAGAACCTAACAAGGAGCAGAAGGTCAAAACTGTTTCAGTATCGCCTATCATTACTGAAAACTTCCAACATTTTGTGGAAGCCACAGGAAGATTAGAAGCTGAAAACAACGTATTTGTAAGCCCACAAACGGGTGGAGCCTTAACGAGGGTTTTTGTAAAAATTGGAGATTATGTAACCAAAGGCCAGAAAATTGCCACGATTGATAATTCTATTTTGAGAAATTCAATTCAGGAAGTAGAAATTCAGTTGGAAACAGCCAAAACGATTTTTGAAAGACAAAAAAATCTTTGGGATCAAAAAATTGGCACCGAGGTTCAATATATTCAGGCAAAATCATCTGTAGAATCTTTGGAAAGAAGAATCAATACCCTAAAATCACAAGATGGACTTAATGTGGTGGTTTCGCCAATTGCAGGAGTTGTAGACGAGGTAAGACTAAAAGCTGGTGAAATAGCTGCTCCAGGTATAGGCATTGTAAGAATCGTAAACTTCAGCGACCTTAAAGTGGTTGCCAATGTGCCGGATACTTACGCCGGGACAATTTCAAAAGGAGACGTGGTAAAAATCAAATTCCCCGACCTTCAAAAAGAAATCTCTGCCAAATTATCTTACGTGAGCCAAACCATCAACCAGGTTTCGAGAACATTTGCTGTGGAGGCCAAGGTGCCGAATTTTGATAAAGCACTTAAGCCAAACCTTACGGCAATTATGAACGTAAACGATCAGTCTAAAGGTGCCGCAATAGTAATAACGGAGAGTTTTGTACAAAATACGGAGCAAGGTGCTATAGTTTATGTGGCAGAAACCGAAGGCAACAAGAAAATTGCAAGGGCTAAAGTGGTAAAGACAGGTTTATCGTATGATGGAAAAATTGAAATAATCTCGGGCCTTTCTACGGGCGAATTGTTGATTACCCAAGGTTATCAAGAGATTGTGGATGGCCAATTGATCAATTATTGATACCAAAAATAACATTAAAATGAACGAAAAAAATATACATGAATCTAAGCTTCCTGAAGCCAAAGGGTTTATATATAATATGATTGGAGGTTTGGCTAGAAACAAAACTACGGTCTATTTAATAACTTTTTTGGTAACCATAGCCGGCTATTTTATCTTCAATGGCCTACCAAAGGAACAGTTTCCAGAAATCGTTGTACCTCAGGTGGTTGTACAAACGGTGTATGCAGGAACCACTCCGGTGGATATAGAAAACCTCATAAACAAGCCATTAGAAAAACAGCTAAAATCTGAGAAAGGAGTAAAGAAAATAAAATCTAATGCTCTTCAGGACGTGTCGGTTATCATTGTTGAATTTGAAACTGACGTAGATGTGGTAGTAGCCAAAGAACGATGCAAAAGTGCTATTGAAAGAGCAAAAAGAGACTTGCCGAAGGATTTGACACAAGACCCGTCAGCAGTTGAGGTTAACTTCTCGGAGTTTCCGATTATGAATATCAATATTTCGGGTAATTTTCCATTGGAAAAACTCAAATCTTATGGCGAGCAGCTGCAAGATAAGATAGAGGCCATGTCTGAAATCACCCGAGTGGATATCGTTGGTGCTTTGACCAGAGAGATACAGATCAATTTGGACATTAATAAAATGAAAGCCTATGGGATTGCATTTTATGATATTCAGTCGTCTATCCAAGGTGAAAACGTGAACATATCGGGCGGTGAGCTTAATGTGCAAGACGTTAGACGCTCACTCAGAGTAGCAGGAGAATTTAAGTCGGTAGAACAAATTAAGAATGTAATAATCCGTTCAGGGCAAGGAGCTATCGTAAAGCTTGGCGATGTTGCCGATGTGGTGGATTCTAATGCTGAGCGTCAGGATTTTGCGAGATTAGACAACAAGTCGGTAGTAACCTTGAACGTAATTAAACGTGGAGGTGAAAACCTTGTAATAGCTTCTGAAAAAATCGAGGAAATATTAGCTGAATTTAAGTCAGGTGATATGCCGGAGGGTTTGAAAATAACCATCACAGCGGACTCCAGCGAGAGAACAAAAGCCGATCTTGACGACTTGATCAACACGGTGGTTCTTGGTTTCTTGTTTGTGGTGTTTGTACTGATGTTCTTTATGGGTGTTCGTGATGCCATTTTCGTTGGACTTTCAGTACCACTTTCCGCCTTATTGGCATTTTATCCATTGCTTTTGATGGGCTTTACGCTCAATACAATGGTGCTTTTTGCATTCCTTTTGGGCTTGGGTATTGTGGTTGATGACGCCATTGTAGTTATCGAAAACTCCCACAGACTTTTTAATATGCACAAGCATTTGACCATTACCGAGGCTGTGAAATTGGCTGCTTCAGAGGTGTTTGTTCCTGTACTTTCTGGTACTTTAACTACGATTGCACCATTTTTTCCTTTGTTATTTTGGGACGGTATTGTGGGCGAATTCATGAAATATTTGCCTTATACGTTAATTTTTACATTATTGGCCTCATTGATAGTAGCTTATGTAATGAACCCAATATTTGCTATTTCATTTATGAAACGCGATGAAGAAGAGCATAAAATTGACAAAGGCTGGAAATCCCTAAAAACTCCGCTGATTGTTCTTGGAGCGGTTGCCGCTCTTTCATATATGATTTCATTTGGTGGAAATACGGTTTTCAGAGGAGTTGCGAACTTTACTGTTTTGATAATTATCCTTTACATTTTCAATCATTTCATACTTACTCCAAAACTTATTTTGCCTTTTCAAGATAAGCTATTGCCAAAACTTAAGAATAATTACAAATTGCTTATTTCTTGGTTGATTTCGGGCAGTAAGCCTATTTGGGCCGTAATAAGTATGTTTGGATTGTTGATTTTTACCATTATTATGATGGGCATCGTTAAGCCAGAGGTAATATTCTTCCCAAGTGCCGAGCCTGATTATATCTATGTTTACAACGTTCTGCCAGTGGGTACAGATGCCACAAAAACCGATGAAGTGACCAAGGAAATAGAGAGAAGGGTTTTTGAGGTTATTACGGAAAACAAAGCTGAATTAGCGGTGAATTCGGTGATATCCAATGTGGGAAAAAACGCTGGGGATCCTATGAACCCAGACAGAACGGCAACTCCGCATAAGTCTAAAGTGACCATTGCCTTTGTAAAAAAAGGCGAGCGAGGTGGTATTTCTTCGGAAGAAATACTTAACAAGGTTAGGGAAAAAACGATGGGAATTCCTGGAGCCGAAATTTCGGTGCAACGAGAATCTAATGGACCTCCAACCGGTAAGCCAATTGCAATTGAAATCGTGGGTAAGGAATTCGACGAAATGATTCGAATTGAGAAAGAAGTAAGAAAAAAAATTGAAGAGGCCGGAATTAAAGGTATTGAAGAACTTAAGTCAGACTTGGTTACCAACAAACCGGAGATTATTGTCAATGTTGACCGTGAGAAGGCGTCAAGAGAGGGCATAAGTTCGGCTACAATTGCTATGGCCATTCGTACTGCACTTTTTGGTACAGAAATTTCGAAATTCAGGGATACCGAAGATGAGTATCCAATACAGTTGCGTCTTAAACAAGAGGATCGTAATCAGATTGAGAAGCTCTTGAGCATGAACGTAACCTACCGCGACATGAACATGGGAGGCGTGTTAAGAAATGTGCCGTTGTCGTCTGTAGCCGATATCAGTTATACGTCTACGTTTTCACAAATCAACCGTAAGGACAACGAGCGTATTATTACCCTTTCGTCTGATGTGATTTTGCCTTACAATCCAACAGAAGTAAACAAGGAGATATTCAATGCAATCAGCGGAATAACAATGCCAGCCGGCTATGTGATTCGTCAAGGCGGAGAGCAAGAAGAGCAAGCAGAATCAATGGCATTTTTAGGAGGAGCTTTTGGAGTTTCTTTGATATTGATTTATTTGATTTTGGCGGCTCAGTTTAATTCCATTATTAAGCCATTGATTATCTTTGTGACGATTCTTTTGAGTTTAATTGGAGTTCTTCTAGGTTTTATGTTGTTTGGTAAAACATTTTCTGTGATCATGTCTGGGGTTGGTATCATTGCCTTGGCTGGTATAGTTGTTAAGAACGGCATTTTGCTGATAGAATTTACCGACGAACTCATAGGGAGAGGATATGAGCTGAAAGAAGCAATCATAGAAGCAGGTTCTACCCGTCTTACTCCAGTTTTACTAACGGCAGCCTCAGCTGTTCTGGGTCTTATTCCGCTTGCTTTGGGTCTCACAGTAGACTTCGGTGCCATGTTTGTAGACCTCAATCCAGTGGTGCATACAGGTGGCGATAGTGCGGTATTTTGGAATATCTTGGCCTGGACTATTATTTATGGATTAACTTTTTCAACAATTCTTACTTTGGTGATTGTACCGTGTATGTACTATATCAATGAGCGTTTGAAGGTAAAACTTTGGAAAAAATAATATTCTGATATCAGTTTTGAAAAACCTCTCATGCAAATGGGAGGTTTTTTTGTTAATGATGGTTTGCAATCAATCTAGTGGTTGGGGAGTCATATAATTCTAAAACCTTATACGTAGTCTCGTTTTTTTATTATTTTGCCTTGCTTCTTGTAATTCAAAAAAAGATGACATGGATTTTTACCAAAAGAGATACCATTTTTAGGAAATTGCAACTATTTGAAACTTGCATTAGCCTGAGAAACGTTTCTGTTTTAAGGAAAGTCAAAGATGGGGTAATAACATAATTTATGGCTATTTGAGAATGTTAATATTCAAATATAGACCAAGTTAGGGGAGTTTTGCGGTGTGGTGGAAAATATGACGTGATAGAAATTAGACAAATTCTACTGAGCATGCCATTGAGTTCAGACCATCTTGCAACAAAGCATTGCGGACCCATAGGTTGGTTTTCAATGAAAAAAATACTACCAATATCATTGGATTTTGTTATGAGGAAAGTAGATATACTTATAAGCCGGTGGATTGAGCTTGAGAGGTAATGGTAAAAATGAATCACTAAATATGGATTTTGGTTTCATCTTTATAAATTATTTGATTCCCTTTGGATTAAATAATTAAGGATTTGATTTACTACGAGTATATTTTTAATTCTAAATACTCAGACATCAGTTTGAAATGCTTATCAAATGTCCATAATTCTAGGTTTTTATCTACGCATTGTTGTGCTATGATTAAATCAGGAATGCCTACGTTGTTTACCCCTCTTTTAAGATTTAGTTTTTGAATTTCTCGAATACCTTCCCAAAAAATTTCTAATTCAATTCTTGGCAGAATACTGAGTATTGAAAATATTCCTTTTTCATTACGAAGTCTTAGAAAAGGAAGTAATTCAGTTAAAATAAGTTCATTGGTCGCTACAAGATCAAGTTCAATAAACAAATCAAGTGTTTTTGTTCTTTCGCTACCTTTAAAATAATCAATCCAAACAGAGCTATCAACCAATATCATAATAATGCTTTTCTGTCCCTTAATATGTCCAAATCAATATCTAAATTCACTTTACCTCGAAAATTTATGAGTTTTTTTCTCTCCTCCAATTCTATTATGTTGATCAACGCTTTTTTAATAGCTTCAATTTTAGTTTTTGAAGAAGTGGCTAACATGGCTTTTTCTATTAACTCGTCTGGTAAATCAATCGTTGTTTTCATTTTATATTTACTTTTATGCATACAAATATATACTATAATATGGATAAGTGTATTTTTGAGTCAACAATTATTTATTCCAAACTTCCATTTTCCCTCATTTCTGCCTACCTTTGCAAACTTTTTAATTAATTTTTAACCATTTAGAGGAAATCATGACAACAGACGCGTTGAAAGATTTGAGAGCCAGGGTGTCGGCTTTGAGGAGGTATCTTTGACTACGATAA
>CAMCYZ010000085.1 GCA_945885545.1 Spirosoma fluviale | reverse complement strand
CTCAAGTGTATTTCTCGTTCGACCATCCAAAAGTACCTTATTTGCCGTTGGTAAACTGGTGGGAAGAAAACCATGGCAATCGTCACCTATACATTGGTCATAGTGTGTATAAGGTAGACAAAGATTCTCCGGAGAAAAGCTGGAGGTCGGCTGGGCAAATCGGTAAACAAGTAAGGAGCAATTATGCCTCCGATGAGATATCGGGAAGCATTTTTTACAGCACCAAGCATTTGGTAAATAACAACTTGGGCATTGCCGATACTTTGAGTGACATCTACAAATATCAAGCTTTGTTGCCTACCATGCCCTGGAAAGATGCCATCCCACCAAACAGTCCTTTGGGTTTAGAAGTGAAAAAAGTAGACAATTTGGGAGCAATTGTTTCATGGAAATTGCCTTTAATAATATCCCGTGATAAAGATGAGATTCAGAGTTTTGTTCTTTATCGATTTGAGGAAGGCGAGGAAATGAATCTCGAAAATCCAAGAAATATTGTTTCAGTTATCAGAAATGTTGGGCTTTTAAATTTTGTCGATAGAAATATTTCAAATAAAAAAAGTTACTTTTATGTCATAACTGCCTTGGATAGGCTTCATAATGAGAGCAGTCCAAGCAATCAATTTTTTCTGAAATGAATACAACAGAAATTTATCTGAAGATTGAAGAGGTATTTGCAGGCTATTCTGAAAGCCTTGAAAAATATTCTCCAAGTCAATTTGATTTCAAGGCAGATGAGGAAACATGGTCTTTGGCACAAATGTATGAGCATGTGTGCGTAACGAGCAAAAAGTTTTTCTTGGCCAATACCAAAAGATGTCTAGATAATCGAAATGGACAAGAGGGTGGAGAAAAAAATAGTGGAGGTGAAAATGTTTTTAAATACGGTGGTTTTCCCCCTAAAATGAAGTTTAAAATGCCAGCTGCAGTTGCCGAAATACCTATTTTTGGCCAATCTATTGAGCATTACAAAATAGAGATTGAGGAGATTTTAAGTTCTGCCAAATTATTGATAGGTGCTGTCGAGTCTGACCTCGGAACCTACAAAACGCAACATCCTGCTTTGGGAATGTTAAATGCCAAAGAATGGTTTCATAGTTTAGAAATGCATTCGAGGCACCATCTAAACCAAAAAGCCGAACTAGAGGCCCTATCTGCCCATGTCTGATATCAAATACAGACTTTACCCCACCTTACTCAATGAGTTTGGTAAATACCTGGGTTCTCCAACCTTAGAAATGAGGACTCAGCTGCTCAATAGAATCAACAGAATCAGAGACTTCGACGATGCCACCCTCAAAAGGATGAAAAATGGCTCAAATTTTGAAGATGCTGTTCTTAAAAAAAAGCCACATGTGTTTGAAAAGAAAATAGTTGAAGAAATAAGAAATATGCTTCCGACTTCTCGAATAGAGCAAATGCCTATAAAATTCACCCACCAAAATATACAGTTTTACGGCTATGCAGATGTGGTAGGAGAGGGCAAAGTAATTGATATCAAGACTACATCTAGTTACAAACCCAACAAATTTCAACACAATTTCCAGAACCTTTATATGTACGCCCTCAAAGACAGAGGCTGCAATAGTATGGAATACATCATCTACGACTTCAAAGAAATACACATAGAAACTTATTCACTAGCTACTTACGACTTCGGAGCCATGCTCCACCACATGGAACTCTTCACCGAATTCCTCGAAGAAAATCGTCCGTTTATTACCGACAAAAAGATTTTTGTGGAGGAAGTGAGTGGGGGATTGTTTGAGTGAGTTGGGGAGGCATATCATCAAAAAGTAATTTAATTTTTTACAGTCCACTTCTTACGACATAGACACTTATTACTACGACAGCAAAAAAACGCCCTATCCAAGTTTTGCTCTTCAAAACATTCCGCAGAAAACCCCCAAACCAGATAATTTAGGATTTCCAATCCGAATAAAGTACTTTGATATGAAAAAAAAAATCAGCCAGACTCTGCCATCATACTCTATAGCCTAATCCCAAGGCCTTCTAACCCTCAGAGTAAAAAGAAACCTATCCGCTCGGCTCAGTTTATACGCGTTCAGCCTGGTGTTAAAAAGGTCTAAAGTCAAGGTTTTTCAAAGCTGTTTCAGATGGCATTTTCTTCGGCATATTGACCCCTTTTTTTTCGTTCTACCTCCGCTCATTGACCTCCTGAATCAAATCCGCCACGATGCCTGTCCAGCCCGTTTGGTGGGCGGCTCCTAGGCCTTTGCCGTTGTCGCCGTGGAAGTATTCGTAGAAATGGTAATAGTCTTTAAAATCTTTGTCTTTATTGTATTTTTCAACGCCGCCCATAAAGGGCTTTTTGCCGTTTTCTCCTTCTTTGAAAATATTTATCAGTCGCTCCGAAATTTGTAGGGCGGCCTGGCGTATGGTTACTATTTCGCCCGAGTTGGTTGGGTATTCTACCTCGTAGTCTTCGCCATAGTAGTTAGAATATTTGTGCAAAGAGTCTATAATGAGGTAGTTAAGTGGAAACCAAACCGGCCCACGCCAGTTGGAGTTTCCTCCCATTATGGTCAGATCCGACTCTCCTGGGGTGTATTTTACATTCAGGTGTTCACCATGGAGGTTGAAATGATAAGGGTTTTCTAAATGAAACTTCGACATGGATCTTATGCCATAATCCGAGAGGAATTCGTTCTCGTCAAAAAGGCGTTTGAAAACCATTTTCATTCGATGTCCTCTCAGAAGCGACAGCAAATGGGTTTCACCTTTTCCTGGCTCATGCCACCTCGAAATCAGGCCTGCCAAATCGGGTCTGTTTTTTAGAATCCACTCCAAACGGCGTTTAAAGTCTGGAAGTTTTTGTAATAAATCTTCGCTTATAACTTCCACTGCACATAGCGGTATCAAGCCCACTAACGACCTAATTTTCAGGAATAAAGTATTGGCATTGGGGGTGTAGATTTTATCGTAATAAAATTGGTCGTCCTCATCCCAAAGTCCATTTCCTTCCTCGTCCATGGGTTTGTTTATGGCAGCGGCGATATAAAGAAAATGCTCAAAAAACTTCGAGGCCATATCTTGGTAGGCTGGCCTTTCCAGAGAAATTTCGCAAGCGATTTTTAGCATATTCAGCGTGTAAATGGCCATCCAACCCGTGGCATCGGCTTGTTGGAGTTTTACCCCTGGTATTTGTGCGTTTCTATCAAATACGCCAATATTGTCAAGGCCCAAAAAACCTCCACCAAATATATTGTTTCCGTCCTCGTCTTTTTGGTTTACCCACCAAGTGAAGTTGAGCAGTAGTTTATGAAAAATCCTTTCCAAAAAAACTACATCACCTTTGCCGTCATTCATTTCTTTGTCTATTTCATACACTTTCAAGGTGGCCCAGGCGTGTACGGGCGGGTTTACGTCTGAGAAATTCCATTCGTAAGCGGGTATTTGCCCATTCGGATGCATGTAGTATTCTCTCAGCACTACAGCCAATTGCCTTTTGGCAAAATCAGGGTCTATTCTTGCTAGCGTGGCAGTATGAAAGGCCAAATCCCAGGCCGCAAACCATGGGTATTCCCATTTGTCGGGCATGGAAAGGATATTAGCCATGTAGGCGTGCTTCCAAGGTGAATTTCGCTCAAATGCCCTTCCTCTAAACTCAAATGGCATTTTGGGGTCGCCGTTTATCCATTGTTCAATGTTGTAGTAGTAAAACTGTTTGCTCCACATCATTCCTGCAAACGCTTGTCTTTGAATAGCTTTTTCTTCCTCGTTTTTGATGTCTTTCTGAACAATTTCATAGAAATCATCCGCTGTTTTTAGACATTCTTCAAATACTTCTTCAAAATTTCGAAAAGGTTCTTTGAGGTTGGTTTGGTCACTGAATCTAAGCCAAAAGGTCTCTGATTCGCCTGCCTTTATATTTCGATGATATTTTGCTGAAGCTTTAGTGCCAATTTGGTTGGGGTTTATGGCTTTTTCTTTACCATGAACTATGTAACTGTTTATACTATCTTTGGGGTATGAACTCGTATTTTCTTTTCCAAAAACACGCTCCATATTGGTTTCATTTTCACAAAAAAACAATTGGTCGGCCTCATGGCAGTAGAGTTTCATTCGCTCAAATAGCCTATGGTTTACCTCAATTTGGCTATTGGCTATGCCTGAGAGAATCGGTTTTTTGTCAAATTCTTCATAACCCCATGACCAAGTATTTCTGAACCAAATGGTGGGCAGAACAGTCAACGGAGCCTCTACTGCACTTCTGTTGGTGGCGGTTATTTTTATAAAAATGTCGTTTTCTTCTTTTTTGGCGTATTCTATAAAAATATCGAAGTACTTGTTGTCATCAAAAACACCAGTATCTATGATTTCAAATTCGTCTTCTCTGATGTTTCTTCTGTTGTTTTCACCAGTTATTTTTTCGTAAGGGAAAGCATCCATAGGGTATTTATAGAGCATTTTCATGTACGAGTGCGTAGGTGTGCTGTCAAGATAGTAGTAAAGTTCCTTTACGTCTTCTCCATGGTTTCCTTCGTTGTTGGTCAGTCCAAAAAGTCGTTCTTTAATAATCGAATCTTGGTGATTCCAAAATGCCAAAGCAAAACAAATATGTTGTTTATTATCCGAAATGCCACCGATGCCGTCTTCGCCCCATCTATAGGCCCTTGAACGTGCCATGTCGTGTGTCAGATAATTCCATGCATCTCCATAAACGCTATAGTCCTCTCTCACGGTTCCCCACTGCCTTTCCGAAAGATAAGGTCCCCATTTTTTCCAACCTTTATTATCAGCTCTTTCAATTAGTCTCTTTCGTTCCTTATTTGATTCCATAGGTTTTAAAATATTCTTCTTGGTTGTTATTAAGTGAATAGCAGCAGTGTTTTTTGCTTATTTGCAAAAATATTGTTTCATTTGATTTGCCCAAAAATCTGATACTTAATCATTAAAAAGATATTCGATTTCCTTGATATTGTAATATTTTTCTTCGTTTTGGCTAATTATTTTTAAATGCCCATTTTCGGAAATTCCAGTAATAATTCCATCAAAAATTCCTTCGGCCGATTTGAATCTTCTTAATTCATCTTTTCGAAAGAGATGTTCAAGGTATTTTTCTTTGATATTGATGAATCTATTATTTTGGAGCAAATCCAAGTTTAACTCCAAGTATTCACAAAGTTTTTCTACAACTGTTTCTCGGTTAATTTTTTCAGATGGGCATTCCAAAATCAAGGAAGTTGCCCTCGGATTTCCAAATTTTACCTGGCCGATGTTTATACCTATTCCCACTATGGAATGCCTTATTTTGTTACCCGAAATACTATTTTCGATCAATATGCCACCCGTCTTTTTTTGGTTGATATACAGGTCATTAGGCCATTTTATGCTTAAGTTTGGTAGATTAAAAGACTTTAAAGTTTCCAACACTGAAACCGCAACCGTTATACTCAAATCGAAAGATTTTTCTAAAGATAGGTATGCTGTTTTGAGTATAATGCTCATCAAAAGGTTCTGTCCACTCCTACTTTCCCATTGGTTTCCACGTTGTCCTCGGCCCGCTGTTTGGTGGTCGGTTAATATGACAGTTCCGTCAATAAATTCCTTATTTTGAATTATTTCATTGGCAATGTCGTTGGTAGAATGACAAGATGGCAGAAAAATTAGATTTTTGCCGACATAAAAAGTTTTGGGCTGAATTTTGACCAAAATAAGTTAATTTAGCGTTTTATAGAAAATCTGCGTTGTAATGTTATAATTGATTTTATTACCGCTCGCAAATTTAACCAATTTACAGTTTAATGAAGAAAAAGATTTCGAGTGAAGTGTTGTGCGATTCCATAATAAACGGAATGCAGGAGAAAAAGGGTTTTGATATCATGAAGATGGATTTAAGAAAGATTCAGGGTGCCATTACAGACTTTTTTGTTAT
Source organism: Spirosoma fluviale (assembly GCA_945885545.1). Classification (GTDB taxonomy): domain Bacteria; phylum Bacteroidota; class Bacteroidia; order Cytophagales; family Spirosomataceae; genus Leadbetterella; species Leadbetterella lacustris. Next base: position 9,387 of record CAMCYZ010000085.1, on the reverse strand, counting down.
CTGCTCCGGAAGTTCCGACACACAAATAGACGCCATAGCTGGCTCGGTAGATGAAGAGGTGTTCAAGTCGACCAAAGAATCTCCTTGGCACAAGGAGGGTATTCAAAATAAAGAGTGGATTTTATTGGACTACGTAGATGTGGTCGTACACGTTTTCAAAAAAGATCGTCGTGAGTTTTACGACATTGAATCGCTCTGGGGGGACGCAGCTTGTACTTATTATGGCGACACCCTGAAACCTTCTCTAACTCCGCTTAGTTAATCAATTAAAGATTTTATTTAAAATTCAATATGTCTGATAGCAACAACAACAATTCTTCTGATAAACCGAAGAAGAAGCTGACACCAAATCCTGGTGGGCTTCAAGGCTGGGTAGTGGCGGCTCTTATTTTGGCCATCATGGGTCTAGTATTTTTTAGCAATACCAATAAATTAGGTTCTGTGCCTTACAAATCTTTTGAGAAGATGGTTTTGGGGGGTGATGTTCAAAAGGTATTTTTGGTCAAAGGAACCAATACCTTAGAGATAAATCTAACGCCAGAGGCACTTACCAAGCCTGAATACAAGGCGAAATTGGCCAATAATAAATTTTCAGGAGGACCGCATTTAAAGGTAGATATTGTATCGGAAGACTCTTTTATGTACGAGTACAACAATTTCTTAAAAACAGCTTCTATTCCAGATGATGTAAAGGGTACTTTATATCCAGAAACTATGACACGGAGTGACTACATGAATACTTTCTGGCAGTGGTTTCCTTTATTGTTCTTTTTCGGATTGATGTATTTTATAATGACCCGAATGTCTGGCGGTGGCCCGGGAGGTGCATTATTTAATATAGGAAAATCCAAAGCGGCACTTTTTGATGCAGACAATAAGGTAAAAATTACTTTTCAAGACGTGGCAGGATTAGACGAAGCCAAAGAGGAACTTACAGAGATTGTAGAGTTCCTTAAAAAACCAGGGAAGTATACTGAGCTTGGTGGAAAAATACCAAAAGGAGCTTTGCTTGTAGGCCCTCCAGGAACAGGTAAAACCCTAATGGCCAAAGCGGTAGCAGGTGAAGCAAGTGTGCCATTTTTCTCTTTGTCAGGTTCGGACTTTGTAGAAATGTTTGTGGGTGTAGGTGCTGCTAGAGTAAGAGACTTGTTCAAACAAGCCAAAGAAAAAGCCCCTTGTATCATATTTATAGATGAAATAGATGCAGTAGGTCGCTCGAGAGGTAAAGGCTCTATGCCGGGTGGTAATGACGAAAGAGAAAATACCCTAAACTCCTTATTGGTAGAAATGGACGGTTTTGGGTCTGACTCAGGAATTATAATTCTTGCGGCTACTAACCGACCAGACGTACTAGACCCAGCCTTACTTAGACCGGGTAGGTTTGATCGTCAAATAAGTGTGGATGTGCCAGATATCAATGGTCGCGAGGCTATTTTCAAAGTACACCTGAAGCCGATTAAATTCGCTGAAGAAGTGGATCCTAAGAAATTAGCAGCTCAAACTCCTGGTTTTGCAGGTGCCGAAATTGCCAACGTTTGTAATGAAGCCGCTCTTTTGGCAGCTCGTAGAGGCAAAAAGCAAGTGGAAATGAAAGATTTTCAAGACGCTATTGACAGAGAAATAGGTGGTTTGGAAAAACGAAATAAGTTGATTTCGCCAGAGGAAAAAGAAATAGTGGCATTTCACGAAGCTGGTCATGCTATAGCAGGTTGGTTTTTAGAGCACGCCAATCCTTTGGTAAAAGTGAGTATAGTTCCGAGAGGAATTGCAGCCTTGGGTTATGCCCAATATTTGCCTAAAGAGCAATACTTATACCGTACCGAACAGCTGTTTGACGAAATGTGCATGACGCTCGGCGGTAGAGCTGCTGAAGAAGTGGTTTTTGGAAAAATATCCACAGGAGCATTGAGCGATTTGGAGAAAATCACGAAGTTGGCTTACAGCATGGTAACCGTTTATGGTATGAACGAGAAAATTGGTAACGTAAGTTATTACGATTCTAAAGGCCAAAGTGAGTATTCGTTTACTAAACCATACTCTGAACTCACTGCACAGGTGATTGATGAGGAAGTAAAGAAAATGATTGATATGGCCTACTCAGCTACCAAAAACTTACTTTTGGAACACCGCGATAAACTGGAAATATTGGCCAAAGCCTTATTAGAAAGAGAAATTATTTATCAGCATGATTTGGTTGGATTGATAGGAGAGAGGCCTTTTGATAAGCCAACGGTTTATCAGGAGTTTTTAGATAAAAAAGATGAAATAGCCGTGGTGGAGGGAGCCGACAAAGATCCTGAAGTTACAGACACTGCTGAAACAAAATGATAAAAAAACCCGAGAAATCGGGTTTTTTTATGGCTAATTTTTCTGGAATCGACCATTTTGAGGATATAAGTACTGAAGTTAAAACATTCAATTTCGATAGATATTTTGCTTTTTCAGTCTTCAGCTTATTGGAATTTTACAATTGATTTATTCCTAAAAGATTCCTTTTATTTGAACTTTATATGATTATTTTTTGAGAAATTTCTATTTTTACGTTAATGCATTATTTTTAATTAGCATGAACGACATATCCGTAATATAACTTCCTATTATGCAAAAGTTAAATTTTTTAGTTTTATTATTTTTTTGCATTTCAATTTTCAGTCCAGAGTTTTAGAAACCGATGCTGGTATTGTCTGCTCTTGGGTCTGAGGCACCTTCAAGCTGTCCATCTGGGTGTACCATTATACAATCCATCCGTCCGAGTGTACCTTTTTGTTGATCCATGATGTACCCTTTGTTTCTGAGTATTTCCAAAGTTTTTTCGCTAAATGCATTTGTTTCAAAAACCGTACGGTCAGGCAACCATTGATGGTGAAATTTTAGGGCATTTACAGCTTGTTGCATACTCATTTTATGTTCAATTACATTCAATATTGTTTGGTAAACCGAGGTGATGATCGTGCTTCCGCCTGGAGTACCCACTACCATTAATAATTTGCCGTCTTTTTCAACAATGGTCGGCGTCATAGAGCTCAGCATACGTTTTTCAGGTTGAATTTCGTTAGCCTTGGAACCAATCAATCCGAACATATTAGGTACGCCGCTTTTTATACTGAAGTCGTCCATTTCGTTGTTCATCAAAAAACCACCACCTGCCACTATTACTTTGCTCCCGTAGGCACCGTTGAGTGTGGTGGTTATAGAAACAGCATTGCCCTCTGCATCTACCACAGAGTAGTGTGTGGTTTCCAAGGATTCGTAGCCTGGCAAGGTACCTCCTTTTATGTCTTTGCTATCGCTAGCTTTGGTGCTGTCAAAATCGGCCCATCGTTTTTTTAGATAATCTCTGCTAATCAGTTTTTCTATTGGCACATCAATAAAATCCGTGTCACCCATCCATTTTGCTCTGTCGGCATAAACGCGTCTTTCGGCCTCTATCATTACTTGAGTAGTATTGGCCGAGTTCCAACCCCATTTTTGGAGCGGGTAAGGTTCTACATGGCGTAGTAATTGCATTAAGGCCACTCCGCCACTAGACGAAGGCGGCATAGTGATGATTTTGAATTTTTTATAATCCGCCACTATTGGTTTTCTCCAAGCCGAATGATATTTTTTCAAATCATCCAGCGAGATTATTCCTCCGCCTTTCGACATCTCATCTACCAGTAGCTGAGCAACCTTTCCATCATAAAAACCATCTCTTTTGCCCGCTTGAATCAGTTTTAAGGTTTCAGCCAAGTCCTTTTGAACCAACAAGTCACCTTTGATCCATTTGGTATTATCGGGTTTTATGAAATATTGAAGATTTTGACCATTTACTTTTTTAAAAACTTCGGCATTACTATTCAGTCCAAGAGCTTCTCTTTCTGTCAAAATTACACCTTGCTCAGCAAGTCTGATAGCAGGCTCCAGCAGTTTAGTCCATGGCAATTTTCCGAATTTCTGGTGCATTTCTACCATGCCATCCACCGAGCCAGGTACACCGCTAGCCAAGTGCCCTTGTAGGCTTAGCCCTTGTACCACAGTGCCTTGGGCATCAAGGTACATGTCTTTATGTGCTTTCAAAGGAGCTTTTTCTCTAAAATCTAAAGTATGTGCTTCGCCGTTTTTAGTACGGATCACCGCAAATCCACCACCACCGAGGTTTCCTGCAAACGGAAAAACCACGGCTAGTGCAAAGTGCGTGGCCACGGCTGCATCTATGGCATTTCCGCCCATTTTTAGGATTTCTACCCCCGCGTTGGAGGCTTCAGCATGTGCGGCTGCTACCATGCCATTTTTCGCAAAAACACCTTTCTTTTCAGAATAGAATGGTTTGACGTTAGGGTCCTCTACAAATAAAGAAAACAAGTCTTTTTTGTTCTCATTGGAAGGAGTTTTTTGGGTAGTTTTACAAGCCAGAATGAGGAACAAAGCTAGGAATAAGAAAGTAATTCTGTTTTTCATTTGTTGAATAGTTTAAATTAGGGTTTCCATCAATCATCGATATTTACCGTTAAGTTAAGTGTTTTGTAGCATTTATAAAATTAACTGTTTCAAATTCCTTTTTTTTTGCAATTTTTACCTTAATAATTATAATGTAACGAAATGTTGTTTTTGAAACTTACGTTTGAGGCTTTAAGGTTTTCATGGCAGGCTCTGCGGTCCAATTTACTAAGGACCGTTTTGTCACTTCTAGGAGTTACCATCGGCATTTTTTCTATAATTGGTGTTTATACGATGGTGGATTCACTTGAGTCCAACATTAAAACTAGCTTAAGTTCTATCGGTGACAAAACCATTTATGTCGATAAATTCCCGTGGCAGTTTGGCGATGGCGAATATCCATGGTGGAAATATTTTAATAGGCCAAGACCCAAATACTCGGAATACAAATACCTGAAAGATAATCTTGAAAACGCCTCGGCAGTCACAATAATGGACTGGTCGGCTGCTCAGGTGAAATACCAAAGTAATAGTTATAATGCTCTTATTCAAGGGATTACTTATGATTTTAATCTCATTTCAGATGTTCCGGTAATAGACGGGAGGTATTTTTCGCCAACAGAGATAGAATCAGGCCGAAACGTAGTGATTATAGGTGCAGAAGTGGCCGAAACCTTGTTTGGTGATGAAAACGCTATAGGCAAACAGATGAAAATCAAAGGCGAAAACTTTGTGGTGATAGGTATGCAAGAGAAAAAAGGCAAGCAGCTGGTAGATGTGGGTGGCAATCCTGATCAGAAAGTTTATGTGCCTTTTGTAAAACATAAAAGAATGTTTAGCTCGGGTAATTTGTATGGAATGATACAAGTGCAGGCCTTTGAAAGTGATCTCAAAATGGAAAAACTAGAGAGTGAGATAAAAGGTAAAATGCGTACTATCAGGGGTTTGAGGCCTTTGGAAGAAGACAATTTTGCATTAAATCGGCCAGATGCCGCTGCGAGTTTTCTGACTACTATTTTTGGTTCTATTCGTGCAGGCGGATTCGTTATAGGTTTGTTTTCGTTGCTAATTGGGGGTTTTGGTATCGCCAATATCATGTTTGTATCTGTAAAAGAGCGTACCAATATCATCGGTATTCAGAAATCTTTGGGAGCCAAAAACTACTTTATATTGTTCCAGTTTTTGTTTGAGGCCATATTCCTTTGTTTAATTGGAGGTTTGTTTGGACTTATTCTAGTATATTTTGCCAGTTTTATTGATCTCGGAAGCTTAGATATTGTTCTTTCCTCGAATAATATCATTTTTGGTCTTACTATTTCAAGTATTATAGGTATCGTAGCAGGCTTAATTCCTGCCTCGCAGGCATCTAAATTGGACCCTGTTATTGCTATTAGAGCCAAATAGGTCTGTTTTTTCTGTTTTCAAAAAAAACTGTTTTTAATCATTTCTTGCTTTGGGATTGGTCATTATTCTGATTGGTTATGGCACTTAATTTTGTGCCATAATAAATGTTCAGATTATGAAAACTATCTTAGTTCCTACAGATTTTCATTTGGCAGCCGAAAATGCAATGTCTGCCGCAGTAAAACTTGCCAAAAACATGGACGCCAAAATCAGCTTGATGACCATGTTTAAGTTTCCAAAGCTCAAATATCAGTTGGTAGAATCCGTAGTGCATACCGAGGAAGAATACTATGATTTGCTGAAACACGATGCCGTCAGAGAAATAGAGAGATGGAAAGAATGGTATCCTGGTGTACAAATTGAAGGTAGTATAAAAGAAGATTTTGAAGAATTGATTCCTGCTATTTTGAGTGAGGAGGCCGACTTGATAGTGATGGGTTCTGAAGGTGCTAACGGTTGGAAGGACTATCTACAAGGCACCAATAGTCAGAATGTCATCAGAAAAGCCGATTGCCCCGTGTTGGTTATGAAAGAGAATACGACTTTTGAAAAAATAGAAAATGTGTTGTTCGTTACGGATTTTGAGAGAACGAGTTTCATAGAAAAAGCCATGAATCTTTTTGATCTTAGAGAAACTAGAAACAAGTTCTTGTTTGTTGATACTGGTGAAACTACTGACGATAGAAGCGAAATTTATGATACCGCCAGAGATGTTGAAAAACTTTATAATATACAAAATTTTGACTTTCAAATATTTAGGCATGATTCTGTTGCGAAAGGAACTGTGGCGTTTGCAGAAAACCATGATATTGACTTGATTATTATGTTTACGCATGGCAGGGTCGGCTTCGAGCGTTTTCTGTTTGGCAGTATCGCCGAAGAAGTGGTCAATATTTCGGATATTCCAGTTTTGAGTATTATGGAACATTGATTTTTTTAGAAAGGATATAAAAGCAAAAAGCGGCAAGATTGTTTTTGCCGCTTTTTTTTCTGTTTTACATTCGTTCAGGAACATCGATTCCGAGCAACCCCATGGCGTGTTTGATGGTTTCAGCCACTTTTTTAATCAGTCCGAGACGCAAATATTTAATATTCTCATTTTCTTCGTTCATCACCGAATGTTGTGTGTAGAAACCATTGAAGGTTTTGGCCAACTCATAAGTGTAATTGGCCAACAACGCCGGTGAATAATCTGAGGCTGCATTTTTTATGACAGTGTCATAGTCCTTTACCAAAAACACCAATTCTAGTTCCTCTGGATTCAAAACATGAGTGCCTTTTAATTCAAATATTTGAGCATCAGATACTTCTGCCTTTCTAAGTATAGACTTGATTCTGGCATGGGTGTATTGAATAAACGGCCCTGTATTTCCTTGAAAATCAATAGATTCTTCAGGGTTAAAGAGCATTCGCTTCTTAGGTTCTACTTTTAAAAGGTAATATTTCAATGCACCTAAGGCCAGCATTCTAAAAAGAGCAGCCGATTCAGCTGACTCCAAATTTTCAATCTTGCCTTTTTCGGCACTCATGGTCTTGGCAGTGGCTATCATTTCGTCCACCAATTCATCAGCATCTACAACCGTTCCCTCTCTCGATTTCATTTTGCCTGAAGGTAAATCCACCATACCGTAGGAAAGGTGATAACAGCCATCGGCATAAGCTCTACCCAGTTTTTTCATTATCGCAAACAACACCTTGAAATGGTAATCTTGCTCATTACCAACTACCCAAATCGACTTCTCAGATTTGAAATCCTCAAATTTCAGGTCGGTTGTTCCAAGGTCTTGGGTAATATAAACAGATGTACCATCTCCTCTCAGCACCAATTTGTTATCCAATCCTTCATCAGTCAAATCAATCCAAACACTGTTGTCATCTTTTTTGTAGAAAATCCCTCTTTTTAGTCCGTCTTCTACAAGGTCTTTACCCAAAAGATAAGTATTTGATTCATAGTATGTTTTATCAAAATCAACCCCTATTTTTTTATAAGTTTTCTCAAAGCCATTATACACCCAAGTGTTTAGCTTTTTCCAAAGGTCAATAACTTCTTTGTCATTTTGTTCCCATTTCAAAAGCATTTCTTGTGCTTCTATCATGATAGGAGCCGACTTTTTGGCTTCATCTTCGCTCGACTCATTGTCCACTAGCGTTTGGATTTGGCCTTTGTAAGCTTTGTCAAATTCCACATAGTATTTTCCTACCAAATGATCTCCTTTTATTCCGGCAGATTCTGGCGTTTCCCCATTTCCGAAGTGTTTATAAGCCACCATAGACTTGCAAATGTGTATCCCTCGGTCATTTACTAAGCAAGCTTTTGTAACGTCATATCCAGCCGCATCTAAGATTTTAGCCACAGAATATCCCAAGAAATTATTCCTCAAATGCCCCAAATGCAGTGGCTTGTTGGTGTTTGGTGACGAATATTCTACTAGAACAGACTTCGATAAACGTTCTATTTCAGATCCTGCAGTGTTTTTTAGTAAATCGTTAAGAACCTCAACCCAAACCGTATTTTTTATTTTTAAATTCAAAAAACCTTGAACCACGTTGTACGATTCAAAAATGTCGTGGTTTTCTAACAAAGCGTTACCAATGGCATTGCCGATTTCGGGGGGTGATTTTTTTAGGCTTTTTACCAAACCGAAGAAAACATAAGTATAATCTCCTTCGAATTCCTTGCGAGTGGGCTGTAAAACTGCCTTCTCAGATACGCCATAAAGCGACTCAATGGTGGCTTCTATTTTGTTACTTAATATACCAATAATATCCATTTTTTCTATCAATTTGGCTGCAAAATTACACTTTTTTGCCTTTAAATGACCATTTTCAGTGATTAATTCCTTAGATTTACAAAAAAGAAAATCACTATTTATGTTACAATCAATGACGGGTTTCGGATCTGCCACCATCGAAACCGACAAGATGGCCGTTTCGGTAGAAATTAAAACACTCAACTCTAAGTTTTCGGATATTTATTGTAGGCTTCCAAGAAGTTTTTCGAATAGAGAAATAGAAGTGAGGAATCTGCTTTCGAAAGAATTGGAGCGGGGAAAAATAGAAATGATGCTGAATGTAATCCCGAAAGATGAGGAATCTGCAGGGACAACGATTAACCGCCCTTTGGTAAAAGCATATTTTAAGGATTTGATACAGACAGCCAAGGAATTGGGTTTTGAGGCTTCTCAAACAGAAGTGCTCAGAATGGCCACCATGATGCCTAACACATATAATACCAATGCCTTGAATACCGATGAGGTAGAGGAGGAGTGGAAGTTAATCATGAAATTAATCAATCAGGCTATTACAAATTGTAAGGAGTTTAGGTTGCAGGAAGGACAGATAACAAGGCTCAAATTTGTAGAATATATCGATATTATAGATGGACTTCTACAGTTGGTCATTGAGCAAGATCCGAAGAGAATTCCGGCCATAAGAGAGCGACTAGAAAAGTCGGTCGCGGATTTTATTAATAGTGAGAATTTTGATAAGAATCGTTTTGAACAAGAGTTGATTTATTATGTTGAAAAATATGATATTTCAGAAGAAAAAGTGAGATTGACTAACCAC
>CAMCYZ010000084.1 GCA_945885545.1 Spirosoma fluviale | reverse complement strand
CAGCTTGAATTTTTTTAAACACATTGTTCACAATAGGAAATACAACATAGACACATAGAAACAATAAAGGCACAGAGAATCTCTATGTTTCTATGTGAAAATATACATAGAGAAAAGCTATGTGACCTATGTGGTTTAAAAAAGAAATTTTATTCGAACCTAAAAACATAAATCTCAAATCAGATGTAAACCCATACTCAGCAGTTTCTAATATAATTTAGTTAAAAAAAGCAGCAGAAATAAACATTTCTGCTGCTTTTCAAATAAACTCAATTGTCTAAATCAATGTCCGCCTTTCACATTGCCCACTTCTTTGTCAAAATCAATATTTTGTTTTCTTAGCACTTGCTGAATTCTGAATCCAAACCAAAATAGGTATGCAAAACAAGCAACAGCCAGCAAATAAGAAGTTTGAATACCTACATTATCAGCAATCACGCCTTGTAAAACAGGAATAATAGCTCCGCCCAAAATCATCATAATCATAAATGCCGAGCCTTGGTTGGTGTATTTACCTAAACCAGCGGTGCCCAAAGAAAAAATACTTGGCCATAAAATAGAGCAGAAAAGTCCGCCGCTTATCAAACTAAACAAGGCAATTTTTCCTGTTGTGAAAACACATATCAAAGTCATGACTGCTCCAACTCCCGTGTAAATTAACAAAGTACGGACCGGTTTTTCTTTAGCCATAAAAAACGAAACTATCATCACTATCACGCAGAAACCATACGGATAAAGATCGCTCACATCGCCACTCATAATAGAATTGACATACAATACTATTGCAAAAGCCACAAAAGGAACTACCACCCAAAGGAGTTTCTTCAAACTGTCAGATAGTCCAAAGTTGCCTACAGAAGCCGTCCAGCGGCCTACCATCATACTTCCCCAGAAAAGCGAAACATATTTAGATACCTGCGAAGAAACCAAGCCTTGCGTTTCTTTCAGATATTCAGGCAAGTTACTACCTATCGTAACCTCTACGCCAACATAAACAAATATGGCACTCATACCTAATATAAGCTGAGGGTATTTCAAGGCACCAAGTCCAGCTTCAACATGTTCTTCGTTAGTTATTCTTGGAAGTTTAGATACCCAGAAAAACACTGCTACCAAAACAAACAAGCCACCAAGCAGAAGATAGGGAACTTTAACAGATTCTATAGTCGCACTCAATGCAGCTTCAGGTGATATTGATCCAAATATAGCGTAGGAAACAATCAGTGGCCCAATGGTGCCACCAAAGTTATTTACAGCACCTCCTAGGTTTATTCTCGTAGCACCAGTTTCAGGAGGCCCCAAGGCTATCATAAATGGTTGGGTAGCCGTTTGTTGCAACGAAAAACCAAGTCCAACAACAAACAAAGCTGTTAAAAGCAAAAAGTAAGATTTAGTTTCTGCGGCTGGATAAAATATGAGCGAACCCACTGCAGATATTATTAAACCATAAATGATTCCATTTTTATAACCGATTTTATTTAAAATATCGGTTTTCATGATACTAGAAAGCATTAAATATAGAACGGAACCTACAAAATATGCAGCATAGAATGCAAAATCTACCAACTGAGCCTGCCATTGTTGTAGTTCAAATTTTTCTTTAAAAAGCGGAATCAATATTCCATTAGATGCTGCCACAAAACTCCAAAAAAACCAAACGGTCATTAGGGTATACAGGGCAGGTAAATTGGTTGAGTTGTTTTTGTTCTCCATTTTTTAGGGTTATTTGTTTTTATTAGTTTACTTCTGTTTCATCTTGCCATTCGTAAAACACGTTTTTGGCTGCATCCCAGTTAGGGTAAATCATAAAATGCTTTTCTTTTACAAGTTTAAATATAACGTCCCGTAATTCAGCAATATTTTCATTTTTTGTAGCCGAAATAAACACAACATTTTCAGCATTTTTCTGTAGATACCCTGTTTTCAGCCTTTCCAGATTTATTCTTAGATCCTCTTGAGTAGCCAAGTGTCTGTCCAAACCTTCTACCGATAGCGGTTTGTATTGATCTAATTTGTTAAATATTATTACAGTGGGTTTGTCTTTGGCTTGAATATCAGCCAGCGTGGCATTCACTACGTCTATTTGTTCTTCAAACGAATCATGTGAAATATCGACCACATGGAGCAATATGTCTGCCTCTCTTATTTCGTCCAAAGTAGACTTAAATGACTCTATCAATGTTGTCGGGAGTTTCCTGATAAACCCAACAGTGTCTGTCAACAGAAAAGGAATATTCCCCAACACCATTTTTCTAACAGTAGAATCAATGGTCGCAAATAATTTGTTTTCAGCAAAAACTTCTGTTTTGGCAAGTTTTTGCATCAATGTAGACTTACCCACATTGGTGTAACCAACCAAGGCAACCCTTACCAACTGGTTTCTTTCTTTCCTTCGGGTGGCAGACTGTTTATCTATTTTTTCTAATTTATCTTTAAGTAAAGCTATTCGGTCTTGAACAATCCGCTTGTCAGTTTCAAGTTCCTTTTCTCCAGGGCCTCTCATACCTATACCTCCTTTTTGCTTACTTAAGTGCGACCACATTCTGGTAAGTCTAGGCAGCAAGTATTTATATTGTGCCAATTCCACCTGTCTTTTGGCTTGGTCAGACTGTGCTCTTTGAGAGAAAATGTTCAATATGAGTAAGCTTCTATCCAAAACTTTAATATTCTCAAACGCTTTTTCAAGATTTCTTACTTGAGACGGACTTAGTTCATCATCGAAAATGATGGTATCTACTGGATTTATAGTAATCCATGCCTGTATTTCTTCAAGTTTTCCTTTACCCACAAAAGTCTTTTGGTCGGCATAATTAAGCCTTTGCACAAACACTTTCATGGTTTTCACTCCAGATGTTTCTGCTAAAAATGCCAATTCATCAAGATATTCTTTCGTTTTTTCGGCGTTTTGTTTTTGAGAAATCAATCCCACCAAGACAGCCGTTTCTTGTGGTTTGGTAGTTGACAAAAGAGGTTTATTCTGCAATTCTTGAGTTTTTCTAATGTTGTAAGTACTGATTTTGATCCATGATATGTTTTCTTACTTAAAAAAACACATTTTTTTTAACGCCAATGTATATTTTGTTTCACAAATTCAGTGCAATACAATATTTTGAATTTGGGCTCAATTTTACATAAACAACAATACAATATTAATCATTTTTTCTTGCCTTCTTGCTATTTTGCACCGCCAATATTCTGACATCCTTGGAGCTCCAATTATTTAATTTTTTTCTTGAAAATCACACATTTGTTGTAAGGTACTCAAAATCAATCTTTTAAATTCTTTGAACAAAAATCTTTATTTTTTTTAGTATCATTAAAAAACATTGGCACAGTATTGGTGAAACAATATAACAAAAAGTTATAAAAGGGGCAAAAAGCCGCATTAAAAAATGTTAGTTGTTAAAAAACGAAGATTTGATTGGAATTTTATTTTTCGCTTTTTACATTTGCTTACTTGAATCAAACACATACAAAAATATTAGAGCGTAGCTCTTAAAGACTTAATCCCTTGTAAAGGCCTATGGCCAGCACATGGATTATTAGGAAAGCACGTAAGTCGGAATCCCTGTCACTTTCATTGAGACAGGGATTTTTTTGTTACTTTTGTGTCCCAATTATTTTTCTTTTGAAATGAAATTTGTCAAGACTACAGATATATCTAACAAAAAAGCCCGGTTTGAATTTTTCTTTCTAGAGGAATATTCTGCAGGGATGGTACTTACTGGTACCGAGATCAAGTCTATCAGAGAAGGCAAAGTAAGTATGGCCGATGCCTATTGTTTTTTCCAGAAAAATGAGCTGTTTGTAAAAAACCTCAACATCTCTAAATACGATAATGGTACTTACAACAACCATGAACCGCTCAGAGAGCGTAAACTCCTACTCAATCGAAAGGAAATAAAGAAGCTCATTAGCAAACTTACTGACAAGGGGCTTACCATAATACCTACTCGAATCTACATTAATGATGGCGGCTTAGCCAAACTCGACATAGCCTTGGCGAAAGGAAAAAAACTGTTCGACAAAAGAGAAACGATCAAAGAAAAAGATATTTCAAGAGAACGAAGTAGGGGAGAGTAGGTCGTTTTTATATGTACGCCTTATTACTTTAGTAAATGGAGAACTAACCGCTAAATATTATTTTCGGATTAATTTTATTTTAGGTCTTCGTATTTCAGAATGAATTCATTAAATTGCTGACAATTAGTCTAATATTCAAAACCTAATTGTTTATGGGGCGGAAAGTGTTAATCCTAAATGCCGACTACAGAGCTATTAGCATCTGTACAGTTCCGAAGGCTTTTTTATTGGTCTATCTTAACAAGGCCGAATTGGTTGCCGAAAATCCAACAGACAAAATTCGGACAATCAACAAAAACTACCCTCTTCCTTCTATTATTCGTCTTAATTCCTATGTTTCAGTGCCATTTCGAAATGTCGTGATGACTCGGCAGAATGTATTTAAACGAGACAACAACGCTTGTGCCTACTGTGGTAAGCAAAGCGACCTTACACTCGACCACGTAATTCCAAAATCCCGTGGAGGCAAAACCCATTGGGAAAATCTAGTGACTGCTTGTAAACGTTGTAATTCTGAAAAAGGCAGCTACACACCAGAAGAAGCTAAAATGCATTTAAGAATTAAACCCTTCAAACCCACTTTCCTGATGTTTGTGAGAGACTGCTCGGGTAATTTAGAAGAAAATTGGTTGCCATTCTTGAGTAAGAATAGGTAGAACTTTAGTTGTGATTCCTAATTTGTTTATTTATCTAATTTGTATATTAAGCTTGTAATAAGCTAACACATTTTGTGAAACTTTGTGGAATTTTGTGTCTTTTGTGAAATAGCTCTTTCAGTTTTTTCATTACGGTCGAATTTTGACGAAATCTCAACAATAACCGAAATTTAGTCTTAGGTTATTGATTGAAGTTGGTATTGTCTTAAAGAACCCGCCGGTGGCGAGCCGAGCCGACGGTGGCTGAGCGGAGTCGAAGCCTGATTTTTAACCATTTATACAAATAATCTCCAAACTTTTCTTGTATATTTTCTCAAATTCCCTACCTTTGCACTCCTTTTTAACAAGGAATTATCAATTTTTAATCAATTTCAGTAGAAAAGCTCGGTCTATTGATGTAATAATGAGCAGTTTAATTCATATATGACAAATCAAACATTTCCCGATTTCGATTGGGAGAAAGTAACAAAAAAAGGTATTGGTGGAGGTTACACCGCTGCCGAGAAAGCAGATTTAGAAGCAGTTTACGGTGAAACTTTCGCCGCAATTGAAGAAAAAGACGTAGTAGACGCCTTGGTAGTAGGTATCACAGACAGAGAAGTTTTGTTAAACATCGGATTCAAATCAGATGGTATCGTTTCTCGTTCAGAATTCCGTGACTTACCTGACCTTAAGGTGGGCGACAAAGTAGAGGTTTTCATCGAAAAACAAGAAGATGCTCTTGGACAATTGGTTATTTCTCGTAAAAAAGCCAGAATCCTTACAGCTTGGTCTAAAATTGAAGGTGCTCTTGAGACTGACATTATTGTGGACGCTCTTATTAAGCGTCGTACAAAAGGTGGTCTTATTGTAGATATTTTTGGTATTGAGGCGTTCTTACCAGGCTCACAAATCGACGTTAAACCTATCAGAGACTTTGATGTATTTGTAGGAAAACGTATGGAAGTGAAAGTAGTTAAGATTAACCATACCAACGACAACGTTGTTGTATCACACAAAGTGTTGATCGAGAAAGATCTTGAGTCGCAACGTCAGCAAATCCTTACTAACCTTGAGAAAGGACAAGTATTGGAAGGTGTGGTTAAAAACATCACCAACTTCGGTGTATTCATCGACCTTGGTGGCGTAGACGGTTTACTACACATCACGGACATCTCGTGGGGTAGAGTAAATCACCCGAACGAAGTATTGAATCTTGACGACAAAATCAAAGTGGTTGTTCTTGACTTTGATGACGACAAGAAACGTATTTCATTGGGTATGAAACAGTTGGAGGCTCATCCTTGGGATTCATTAGCTGAAGGCCTAGAAGTAGGTTCTAAAGTGTCAGGTAAAATCGTAAACATCGCTGATTACGGTGCATTCCTTGAATTGAAACCAGGTGTTGAGGGTCTAATCCACGTTTCAGAAATGTCATGGTCGCAACACTTGAGAAACCCATCAGATTTCTTGCAAATCGGTGACGATATCTCGGCGGTAGTATTGACTATGGACAAAGACGAAAGAAAAATGTCATTGGGTATCAAGCAAATGACTGAAGATCCTTGGACAAAACAAGATCTTTTGGCTAAATATGCTATTGGTACAAAACATAAAGGAACAGTTCGTAACCTTACCAACTTCGGCCTATTCCTAGAGCTTGAAGAAGGTATTGATGGTCTAGTTCACGTTTCAGACCTTTCTTGGACGAGGAAAATAAAGCACCCATCTGATTTCGTTAAAATCGGTGAGGAACTTGAAGTTATCGTTCTTGAATTGGACGTTGACAACAGAAGATTGGCTCTTAGTCACAAACACTTAGAAGAGAATCCGTGGGATACTTTCGAAACTGTATTTGAAGTAGGAACGGTACACGAGTGTAACATCGTTGGTAAAAACGAAAAACAAGTTACATTAGAACTTCCTTACGGTATCGAAGGTCAAGCTGGTTTGAAAGCTATCGCTAAAGAAGACGGAACACTTGGTGAAATGGGAGAGAAACTTTCATTTGAAGTGATCGAGTTCAATAAAGAAGAGAAGAAGATTGTTCTTTCTCATACAAAAACTTGGGAAGTTCAAAAAGAAGAGCCCAAGGTAGAGAAGAAAAAAGCTCCTGCCAAAGCCACAGATAAAGTTAAATTGCCTGAAATGGAGAAATCTACATTAGGTGACTTGTCTGCTCTTTCAGCCTTGAGAGATCAACTCGAAAGCGAAGAGGCTTCGCCAAAAAAGAAAGTAGTTAAGAAGAAAACATCTGATGAGGCTTAATCTCAGTTTATTTTAAAATATTTTTTTTCAGAAGTGGCTGTCTATAAGGCAGCCATTTCATTTTTTGAGAAAAATTTAAGAATAATCAGAAATAATTTTGGCAAAACAGCTATTTGGTCATAAATTTGCATTGCTTTTAATAAGAGGGTCCTGTGGCCGAGTGGCTAGGCAGAGCTCTGCAAAAGCTTCTACAGCGGTTCGAATCCGCTCGGGACCTCAGAAAATTTGGCGGCAGTCAAAATCTAAAATTAGTACCATTTGACAAGTTAGATAAATCTACTTTTCAAATGGTATTTTTTATTTTAAGCTATTCATTTTCAGTAAGTTGTGTTTCTATTTAGAATAATTCTAAATTTAGCGAATTCAAAAAAAATTACATTACATATTTTGATAAAATGTATTCCTCCCTTAGCTTTGTGCTCTTAAAAATTGCAATATTATATTTAAAAATGATAAATAATATTTCGAAAAAATTACTTACTCTTGTAGCCCTCGTTTTTGTTTTAACATTAAACGCCTTCGCCCAAGATGGCGATGCTGCTGCGGGAGAAACACTTTTCAAAAATAACTGTGCTCAATGTCACGCCGTAGGGGCGGAAGTAGTTGTTGGCCCTGGTCTTGCTGGTATCGAAGACAGAAGGGATTATGCCTGGTTGAAAAAATGGATTAACAATCCAGCTGCGGTTATCTCAAGTGGAGATAAATATGCTGTAGAGTTGTATGAAAAATACAACAAAACGCAAATGACGGCTTTTCCGGCTTATGGAGATGCTGAAATTAAAAACATTCTTGCTTATGTAAAAACAGCAAATGCCGCTCCTGCTGCTGCTGCTCCTGGTACAACAGTTGCTGCTCCCTCTCAAGAAACCTCTGGTGGTAAGTTTTTCAATATAGTACTTGTTGCTTTATTGGTTATTATGGGTCTTGTACTTATAGCTCTACTTTCAGTTCTGAAGTTATTGTCCACGCTAGCAAAAGGAGAATCAATTGAGGGTACTCCTTCCGCCATGGGTAATCTGAAGTCAGCTTTCAAAGGTTTATCATCTAATAAGACAGTAGTAACTGCCATTATTTGGGTATTCGTTCTATTAGGTACAAAAGCAACTTTAGATGGTTTATTTAAAATTGGTGTTCACCAGGGTTATGCTCCTACACAGCCAATTAATTTCTCTCACAAGTTGCACGCAGGTGATATGGAAATCAACTGTGCTTACTGTCACACTGGTGTTTATAAAGGTAAGCAGTCTGGTATTCCTTCGTCAAGTATTTGTATGAACTGTCACAATGCCATTAAAAGAGAGTCTCCAGAAATCCAAAAAATATACACGGCTATTGAGAAAAATCAGCCTATCCAGTGGGTACGTGTTCACAATTTGCCTGATTTGGCGTATTTTAACCATGCACAACATACCAATGTAGGTGGTTTAGATTGTGAAAATTGCCACGGTGATATCAAAAATATGGAGGTCGTGCAACAACGTCATACACTTACCATGGGTTGGTGTATTGATTGTCACAGAAAATCTGACGTGAACTCAAAAGGAAATGCATACTATGACGCATTGCTAACAGCTCACAATAGTACTTCTAAAGAGGCTATGAAAGTAGAGGACGTTGGTGGTTTGGAATGTGCTAAATGTCACTATTAATTATTTTTTTCAAGTAATAAAGAGAATTTTATATATACATACTCATGGAGAATACTAATAAAAGGTATTGGAAAGGTATTGAAGAGTTGAAAAACGATATCAACGTTGTTAAAAACGCGGATAAAGAATTTAATCTTGAAGGTTTAGAGGGCGGAACATACCGCAGAGATTTCCTTAAAATGTTAGGTTTTGGTGTTGCAGCTGTTTCTTTAGCTGCTTGTAATGCACCTGTTAGACATACTGTTCCTTATTTGAATAAGCCTGAGGATATTGAACCAGGTATTCCTAATTACTACGCTTCAACTTTTGCCCAAGCGGGGAGTTATTGTAGCATTTTAGTTAAAACCAGAGAAGGTAGGCCTGTCAAGATAGAGGGAAACAAAATGTCAGGCGTGACAAAAGGTGGTGTTAATGCACAAGTTCATGCTTCGTTATTGTCTCTTTATGATAATGAAAGAGCACAAGATCCTACCAAAGGTGGTAAGAAAGTAACTTGGGCTGAGTTAGACAAGCAGGTGTCGGCAGCCTTGGCGTCGTCATCAAACATTAGAGTGGTTTCGAATACCATTCTTTCACCAAGTACAAAATTAGTTTTAGCAGATTTTGCTGCAAAATATCCTTCCACAAAACATGTGTCGTATGATGCTAACTCAGCTTCGGCTTTGATAGAAGCAAATGGAACTAGTTTTGACAAAGCAGTAATTCCTTCTTATCTATTCAATAAAGCCAATGTAATTGTTGGTATCAATTGTGATTTCCTAGGAACTTGGCTTTCACCAATTGAGCATGCTGCACAGTGGGCAGAAACAAGAAGATTGAGTAGTGCTAAAGGAGGTAAGAAAACTATGTCGAGACATTATCAGTTTGAAACTGGTATGAGTATGACTGGTGCAAATGCCGACTACAGAGGTATGTTCAAACCTTCCCAAGAAGGGGCGTTTGTAGCTAACTTGTATAATAGAATCGCAGGCATCATGGGCGTTGGCTCACAACTTTCGATTTCTAAAGGCGATTTTGAAAACATTGATAAATGTGCGAAAGATTTGGTGGCTGCTAAAGGCTCAAGTTTAGTAGTTTCTGGTTCAAATGATGTAGCAGTACAAACTTTAGTAAATGGTATTAATAGCCTACTTGGTAATGTTGGCAATACAATAGACTTTGGAACAACCCTCAACTACAAACAAGGTAATGACGCAGTAATGAATCAATTCGTTGCTGAATTAAAATCTGGTGCTGTTGATGCGGTAATATTCTTAGATTCAAATCCTGTTTATGATCACCTTTTGGGTGCTGAAATTGCTGAAGGTTTGAAGAAAACAAAATTAAGCGTAGCTATAGCTGACAGAGCTAACGAAACAGCCGCTTTATGTTCTTACTTGGCTCTTAATACACACTATTTAGAGTCATGGGGTGATGCCTCACCAAAGGCGGGATATTACTCACTTACACAGCCAGTAATCTCCAATATTTTTAACTCTCGTCAAGGCGAGTCAAGTTTATTAACTTGGGCGGGTAAGTCGTCAGATTACCAATCTTATGTTAAAAATGTTTGGACCTCAAGTATCTTGAATGGTAAAACATGGACGCAAGCTCTTCACGATGGCGTTTACGAAGCACCAAATGCAACAATTGTTGGAGCTTCATTTGCTGGCAGTCTTTCTGATGCTGCTGCCAAAGTTGCTTCAGTTAAGTCTTCCGGTATTGAATTGTACGTTTTTGAAAATGTAACTATTGGTACTGGTATACAGGCCAATAACCCTTGGTTACAAGAGACTCCAGATCCGGTTTCTAAAGTTACTTGGGAAAATACTGCAGCGTTTTCACAAAAAACTGCTGCTGATTTAGGCCTTGAAGTAGGTGACTGGGTTAATGTTACTATTGGTGCTAACACTGTTGAGCTACCAATATTGATACAACCAGGCCAGGCAAACGATACTGTTGCTGTAGCGATGGGATATGGACGTACTGCAGCTGGTAAAGCTGGAAATGTGGGTAAGGCTATGTTGCCAGTGTTAAAAGGTTCTACTTCAGGATCAAATCTTTGGGCAGGTGGAGTTAAGATAGAAAAAACACAAAGTGGATATACTTTGGCTCAGACACAAACGCACGAAACATATATGGGTCGTGAAGCTGTTGTACAAGAATCTGTGTTGAGCGAATACGTAAAGAATTCTAAAGCTGGCAGATTTGAGCCTATGATTGCTACTTCTGATGGTTTTAAGAAACCTTATTCCATCTCTTTGTGGAATGGCCACGAAAAGAAAAACCACAGTTGGGGTATGGTTATTGACCTTAACACTTGTACAGGTTGTGCAGCGTGTGTGGTAAGTTGTCAAGCCGAAAACAACGTTTCTGTTGTGGGGAAAGCTGAAGTTGCTCGTGCCAGAGAAATGCATTGGATTAGAATTGATAGATATTATAGTTCAGACGCTCCAGATGAAGAGGGATATAGTGTTGCTGGATATAAGGCTATGGAGAAAGCATCTGCTAACCCGGAAGTTGTTTTCCAACCATTAATGTGTCAACATTGCTCAAATGCACCTTGTGAAACGGTTTGTCCTGTATTGGCTACCACCCACAGTTCTGAAGGTCTTAATCAAATGACTTACAACAGATGTGTAGGTACAAGATATTGTGCAAACAACTGTCCTTATAAAGTAAGAAGATTCAACTGGTTTAAGTATTTCGAGAACGATAACTTTGATTTCCATTTCAACAATGAGTTGGGAAGAATGGTCATCAATCCAGACGTAACAGTTAGGTCGAGAGGGGTTATTGAGAAGTGTTCAATGTGTGTTCAAAGAATTCAGGCCGGTAAGCTTACTGCTAAGAAAGAGAAGCGTCGTCCTATGGATGGAGAGATAGAAACTGCTTGTTCGCAATCTTGTCCAACCAACGCTATTACTTTTGGAGATATGTTGGATCCGGAGTCGAGAGTTTCAAAACTTTTGGTTCAAGAAGAAGAAGGAAGAAGATTCCAACTTTTAGAAGAAATCAACGTAATACCTCAAGTCAACTATCTTGTTAAAATTAGAAACAAAGACGGTGTTAAGAAGGCAGATACTGTAGCACATACAGATCATGCCGAACATGCAGGTCATTGATTTTTATATTATTTGTAATTAATTTTTAAATAAATAAAGTTCCTAAATATTTCTAGGATATAATTATGTCAGTAGTTTCACCAATAAGAGAACATCTAGTAACCGGAGGCAAAACCTACCACGATGTTACTGAGGATATTTGCAGACATGTCGAAGCCAAACCTACCAAAGAATGGAAAATAGCTTTTGCTATCTCTGTTTTAGTGTTGATGTATGGCGGAGGCTGGGTTTTATGGACATGGTGGGAAGGCCTTGGCGTTTGGGGTCTTAACAAAACAGTAGGTTGGGCATGGGATATCACCAACTTTGTATGGTGGGTAGGTATTGGTCATGCCGGTACACTTATTTCGGCCATCCTTTTATTGTTCCGTCAAAAATGGAGAACTTCTATCAACCGTGCAGCCGAGGCAATGACAATCTTTGCGGTACTTTGTGCAGCTTCGTTTATTTTGATGCACATGGGACGGCCTTGGTTGGCCTATTGGGCTCTTCCGCTCCCAAATACTTTTGGTTCATTGTGGGTAAACTTCAACTCACCTCTTGTTTGGGACGTATTTGCTATCTCCACATATTTCTCTGTTTCATGTTTGTTCTGGTTCATAGGATTGATTCCTGATTTGGCTACCATTAGAGATAGAGCAACAGGTGTTCGTAAAACTATCTATGGTGCACTTTCATTGGGATGGACAGGTGGAGCTAAAACTTGGGCTCGTTATGAAGACGTATCTTTAATACTTGCAGGTTTGTCAACACCACTTGTACTTTCGGTACACACTATTGTATCCTTTGACTTTGCTACTTCTGTAATACCTGGATGGCATACGACAATTTTCCCTCCTTATTTTGTTGCGGGGGCTATCTTCTCAGGTTTCGCAATGGTGCAAAACCTGATGTTGGTTACAAGAGTCGTATATAAATTAGAAGACTACATTACTTTAGAACACATTTCTTTAATGAATAAAATCATTACATTAACGGGTTCAATCGTTGGTGTGGCTTACATTACTGAATTCTTTATTGCGGCTTACTCGGGTGTTGAGTACGAAAAGTATGCCTTTATTAACAGAGCCACCGGTCCTTTGTGGTGGTCTTACTTCGGAATGATGTTTTGCAATGTAATGTCGCCACAAGTATTCTGGTTTAAAAAATTAAGGGAGAACATTGTAGTATCATTTGTAATTGCAGTAGTTGTAAATATAGGTATGTGGTTTGAGAGGTTCGTAATCATTGTGACTTCGTTGCACAGAGATTATATACCATCAAGCTGGACCTATTTCACTCCTAGAATGGGTGATATTGGTGATTATATCTTCTCGTTTGGATTTTTCTTTACCTGTTTCTTCTTATTCTCTAAATTTTTACCTGTAATAAACATGGCGGAGGTGAAGTCGGTATTGAAGTCATCTTCTGAAAAAAAGTCTAATCATTAATTATTCGGAATAAGATTAATAGTTCTTAAAATGACAGATAAAAAATATATAGTAGGCATTTTTAACGACGAGGATGTGGTTATGGATGCGGTTCAAAAAATCAGAAGCAAGGGAATCAAAATCCATGAGGTTTTTTGTCCCTATCCTGTTCATGGTCTTGACCATGCCTTGGGATATGAAAGACCAAGAATGGGTGTTCCGGCATTCTTATTCGGTATTACCGGTACCTGTTTGGCTTTTTTACTTACTTTTTGGACTTTGGGAATAGATTGGCCAATGAACATAGGTGGTAAGAACTTTTTTCCTTTTCCAACTAACATTCCAATTGTATTTGAATTAACAGTATTATTAGCTGCCTTTGGTATGTCTTTTACGTTCTTTTTTATGGAAGGTTTAGGGCCAAGTGTGAAGCCAATAATATTCGACATCAGAAGTACAGATGATAAGTTTGCTATGGCTATTGATTTAAATAAAAACACTGTGTCTGATTCAGATATTAAGGCGTTTTTGAGCGAGTTTGGTGCTGAGGAAGTAAATATTAAGGAAGTTTAATAAAATCTTAAAATGAAAAACAGTAAAACATATTTTAAACTTGTTTTAAGCGGAATTTTAGGTCTTTCCTTGATTTCATGCGATTCTAAAAATGACACGGGTTGGGAGTTTGCACCTAACATGTACAATTCTTTGGGTTATGAGGCTCAAACTCAGATTGAAGATAATGCTATAAATCCTAATGGAATGAATATGCGTTATCCAGTTGCTGGAACAGTTTCTAGAAGAAATTATAAGACAAGTTTTGTTCAGGACGATAGTACAGTTATTAACGATTTGATGATTTACGGTTTAGGTAAAGATGATTTGGCGTCTGCGGAGACTCTTAAAAATCCGATTCCTTGGTCTGAGGCTGTGGAGGAAGAAGGAAAGGTTTTGTATGAACGTAATTGTCAGCATTGTCATGGAGCGGGTGGAGCCGGTGATGGAAAGGTTGCTGCCAAATACAAAGGTGTTCCAAACTACGCTGCCGATGCTTATAAAAATATGACGATGGGTCATGTTTTTCATGTGATTACACACGGTAAGGGTAGGATGTGGGCTCACGGTGCTCAGGTTTTACCAGAGGAAAGATGGAAAATAACCCATTATGTACAGAGATTACAGATTGGTGGTTAATATTGATAAGTTTTAATTGTAAATAATAATAATATAATGGCTCACAAGCACGAAACACCTTCACTAGACGAATCATTTGATTTTAGTCCTGAATTAAGGAAAAAGCTTATTATTTCAGCAATCATTGGTATAGCTATGGTTGCTTTAGGTGCCTTTTTAATAAAGAATCATTGGAGTATCGGCGTATGGGACTCTGGTCATGGTGCTGAGCATGCTGCCGGAGGTCATGGTGGCGGTGGTCATCATGGTGCGACATTATTTTCTAGAATTGTTGCTAATCTTTGGATGAATAGTGTTTACTTTTTGGGTATTTCGGTTGTTGGGGTATTCTTTTTGTCTTACAACTACGTTGCTAAGGCAGGTTGGTATACTTCCTTCAAAAGAGTACCTGAGGCTTTCCCTTCATTTATAATTGTTCCTGCCGTTATAATGCTTGGTTTATTTTTATATCCTGAAACCAGACATATCATTTATCACTGGACTCATCATGGTATAATGGAGGTGGGTAGTGAGAACTACGACAAAATAATTGCTGGTAAGTCTTGGTATCTTAACTTCCCTTTCTTTTTGGTTAGGATGGTGGCTTATTTTGCTATATGGTATTACTTATGGGCTCAAATACGGAAGTACTCGTTATTAGAGGATGAGACTAATGATTTATCTTATTACTACAAGAGTAGGAATTATGCGAAAATGTTCTTGATATTCTTTGCGGTTACTTCTTCAACTGCGGCGTGGGATTTTTCAATGTCAATAGACACACATTGGTTTTCTACCATGTTCGGTTGGTATCATTTGGCTTCTTGGCATGTAGCTGGTTTAGCTGCGATGATGTTGACAATTCTTTTGTTAAAAGACAAGGGTTATTTGAAGGCTGTAACATTTAGTTCTATTCATGATTTAGGTAAGCTTATGTTCGGATTTTCGGTATTTTGGACGTACGTTTGGTTTAGTCAGTTTTTACTGATTTTCTATGCTAATCTCCCTGAAGAAACAATTTACTTCCGTGAGAGGTTTAGTGGACATGGTGGTAGATATTTTGCCCCATTTATTATAAACCTTTTGTTGAATTTCGTGTTTCCATTTTTGATATTGATGGCACGTGATTCGAAAAGAAATAGAACTTTCTTGAAGCTAGCTTGCGGTTCTATTCTAATAGGTCATTGGTTCGATTTTTATCAGATTCAGATGCCTGGAATAGCAAAGGACCAGGGAGGAATCGGTATCATTGAGTGGGGAACTACGCTAACTTTCGCATCATTGTTTATATACTTTG
>CAMCYZ010000083.1 GCA_945885545.1 Spirosoma fluviale | reverse complement strand
GCGAAAAGTTAAACTATAATTATAAGAGTGATATAGCTTATATTGGCAAAGCAGAATTGACCAAATCAAGTGATTTATACAATAGAGCCAAACAAGAAATGGGTTGGTCTAACTTTGAAGGTGCAACATTTGTTAGAAAAATGGGTCGTTACTTGGATTTTGATATCAAAGACAAAACGAATAAGGATTTTCAAGAAAAAACCAGAGCATTTATTTGCACCAACTTTACCATTGAATGTATTGCTTTTGATGAGGGAATCAATGTTCAAACCAAAGAGAGCGAATACATTCAGGAGTTTAAGCCTTGTTTGAATGATAAAAAGATTGAAAAATAAGAAAATATGGAAATCCAAAAAATTGAGGACGAATACTCGAAAATTTCACAGTTGAAATACGATTTTGAATTATTTAACAATATTGGAAACTATTTTAATTGTTACAGAATATTCTTTTCTTACTATAAAACCATACCGAATATTATAAGTATTGATGAAATCGATGATATACTTTTAAAAAAATGGTTTGAAAGAGCCTATAAAGATGAAATAATTCGTCAACATTACAGGCAAGACTTCAACTCTGAGAAAAAAGAATTAGAGTTTTCCGACCATTTTTATTTATTAAAAAAGGCGGTTTTGTTAAACATCGAATACACGAGCATTTGTGTTTTATATGCAGAAGACCAAGCAAATGATGTTAAAGTTCTATTTGAAGAGATAAAAAAATTCATTAAAGTCGCCAAAAGAACTACTGACATTAGCTTAATCTATCTTCAAAACGGCGAATTAAACACCAAAGAACTACGGCTAAAAAAACCTAAAGTTGATTTTGACATCCATTACAATGAGGATTTTCAACCCATACACAAAGAAATTGTCAAGCAACTTAACAAAAAAGACGTAAAGGGTCTCTATCTTTTTCATGGCCAGCCAGGAACTGGAAAAAGTACATACATCAAATATTTAATTCATCAATTAAAGAAAAAAGTAATCTTTA
Source organism: Spirosoma fluviale (assembly GCA_945885545.1). GTDB lineage: Bacteria > Bacteroidota > Bacteroidia > Cytophagales > Spirosomataceae > Leadbetterella > Leadbetterella lacustris. The sequence goes on along the minus strand of CAMCYZ010000083.1, from coordinate 14,763 downwards.
TTTCTCCTAAAATGGCAGGTGAATTAGACAATCTGAGCATGACCCCTTTTTTATTGGATTACAGAAATTCTGTGTTGGTAATTGAAGATGCCGAAGAACTCATTACTTCACGCGAAGAAGTTAGAAATTCAAATCTCTCAATGCTATTAAATCTTACCGATGGTTTATTAGGCGAAAGTCTAGGTATCCAAATCATTGCTACCTTCAATACCGATATTAGAAATATTGACAAAGCACTGCTTAGAAAAGGAAGGCTTTCTACTATTTATGAGTTCAAAAACCTCTCAATCGACAGAACAAATACTTTATTACAAAAACTAGGACATAACATTGAAGTAAATAATCCAATGCCAATAGCAGAAATCTTTAATTTCGACAAAGACAATCATTATATCCCTAAACTCCAAAAAGCAATTGGCTTTCGAAATTAGAAAATTCCATATAATAACTGCCTTAATGTTTATGTTTGAAAATTTTAATAATCTTAATTAAAATCAAAATTTCGCTTATTTGCTGTTTCAGGTACATCAGAAAAAAGCGGACTCCCAACTTTTATAGACCCCAAAGGAGACTTGTGAAATAATTTTAAAATTGAAAAAGTATAACATGTATATTCCGGAGTAAACTGCCCCCCAAATCCGGAGCAAACTGACCCCCATTTCGGTTGATATTGACCCCATAGGTTAGTGCCATTCTGCCGTATTTTGACCTCTTTGCTTTTTCTTTTCGCATCTTGAGGAAAAACATCCTTAAGAATGGTACATATTCCGATTCAAAGCGAGCCACTTTTTTGAGGTATCTTGGTGTTCATTTATATGACACCAACGTTTGCGTTTTGCTGGGACAGCAGTTTGACAAAATCATGCTTCGGTGCTAAATTGGAACATTCGTATTTCATTTCAGAATTAGAAATAAATGCATGTGTCTTACAAAGCAACGCATGTGCGTTACAAAGTAACGCATGTGCATTACAAAGCAACGCATGTGCATTACAAAGCAACGCATGTGCATTACAAAGCAACGTATGTTCATTACAAAGCAACGCATTTGTCTTACAAAGCAACGCATGTGCATTACAAAGTAATGCATGTATCTTACAAAGCAACGCATGTGCATTACAAAGCAATGCATGTGTCTTACAAAGAAATGCACGTGCGTTACAAAGTAATGTGAATGATTTTGTAAATGATTGGGAAGTTTCGATGTTTGATAATTGGGGTGGGGCTTCAATACCTGGACAAGCTTGGCACCGGGGGAACTCTGACTGATTGGCTTTTCATTTCTCGACAATCTTATTACGCTAAGAGTAGATACCTCTACAGTCCCGGTTTAGACTCGACAGGCTTCGGAACCTCTACCTCCCGGCATTGGCTCAACTCAGCAGTATCAGTTCCGGTAATTTATAAAGCGAAACAGTCTTTCTGTGGTTTAAGGTGCGAGTAGTAGTCGATTTTTAAGAAATCAAAAGGAGTAATTTTGCTATGTTTAAAAAATGAAAAGTTGATTTCTAAAACTTGGCCTAAAGGTACGATAACAATTGACTACTTGACCAAGCATATTGTATTATGGCTGTGTCAAGGCCTAAATTACCTATCCATGCAAGTCTAAGATTAAAATTATTTTGAGCTATAATCTTTTTTTATTCATCCCTTTGTTTCTATTCGCATCTTTTATATCTGAATGACTCTCACTTTTCATAAAATGCATTGGCCGCAAAGAGTTTTAAGTATTCAGAGAATTAATGGTTTACAAAGCCTTAACTACAAATTATAACCATAATTTGCGTAGATGTGTACTTAAGTGTTGTGTAATTGTTTTTTTACAAAATCATAACCATACTATTGTATGTTAAAAAAATAATCATGAAAATATCTTACAATTCTAAAGAAAATGCAAGAGAGTTCTGTGGTACAACTAATATTGACGACATACCAAATTTTAGTCTTCCTAGAATTTTTCCAGTAAATAAGGATTTGAAGTTATTGTCGTGTAGTGACCATAATTTTGACCTATATAAATCGGTTTTCGGTTTCGGTTTCAATACGAAATCTGTTTGGATTGAGTTTCCAGGGTCTTTAAGGGGTAACACGCTAGAGTACTTTTTGTTGGGTATTTCATTGAGTTATCTTCGAGTTGGTTTTATAGAACTAGATAAGATCCCTACAAGCGAAATTAAAAATATAATTGACGTTCTTTTAAACAAGGATGAACAACTTATGAAAATATTGGGTGATGAATTTGAGAGTTTTTCGAAATCAATATCTTCGACGGGACTTATTTCAAAGAATGTATCAACCTTTACTATAAAAGTTAGCTACTATCTAAACCTGTTCCTAGCCGCGAAGATTAGAGAAAGTACATCTGTAATGGAAGAAAAACTTTTCTTGGTATAAATATCACGGGAGTCCTAAATTTCTTCGTGTATTTTGCGACAGTACTAATTTAGTTCTTTAAAAAAAGCTTTTATTTTTTTGTTCATCGGCAATCTTCGTACTATTGTTTATTTTTTAGTCCTGTTCCTTTGCGTATATTTCACCCATATTCCTTCCATGATTTCATTTAATTTCTGATAAATCGGAATTTTTATATTTATCCTCCTTATTTTTTGTAATCACTTATTTCTAGAAATTTGTTGACTGACTCGTCGAGATTATTCAGTGATATCGAACCTTTTTTAATTACAAATTTTCCTGATTTAGGATTAAACATAACTGTTGAAGGAAATGTGCTAACATTAAATCTTTCTAAAAATTCAGGACTGTCTAATTGGTCAACGTCAACATAATAATAATAGCTGTAATTGTTTAAGTACTTATATTTAGCACTCCAGGCATTCACCTCCGCAATTAAATTTTTACAAGGAACACACCAATCGGCACCGAAAAAAAGTATAATAATTTTTTTTTCTTTTTTAGCTAATCTTACAAGACTGTTATAATCCCGCGTATTTTTTGCTTGAGAAAATAATTTCCCGGCAGTCATAAATACCATTAAAATTAACAAAAAAGAACGTTTCATAAGCCAAACTATATAAGGAAAGATTAGTTACCAAAGTTAATAAAAAAATGGAAGCAGTTTATTGGTTTTGGAAAGAAATATACTGAGATTTTAAACATTATATATCAATGTAGTTTAGTTAAGTAAAAAAGAGAAATTTTAATTGTTTTTTCAAGTTAAATGGTGGGTTTTTGGTATTTTTAAAGACTGTTTAATAGTATCTAAATACCTAATTATAAAGGTGTATTATCGAATAAATTTAACAAAAAACATTGACAAAAAACTCCATAGTGAAGCCTTTAGTAGTCGTGCAAAAGCCGGCCATCAAGAATTGTTTTCTAGAAATAGTGGTCTGACAATCAAGAACTTAATTTTTATTTTTAAAGGCTTTAAAACATCAGTGCAAAGAGAGTTAGATTGGTTTTTCAAATTCACGTCTGATTCTGAATTTAACATCAGAGGGGTAACATAAGGAGCTTTAAGGTAGGCAAAATCCAAACTTAAATCTGTGGTTTTCAAAAGGGTGGATACGGCAGCTGTAAACACCTTTTGTTGCCAAGTAGAATGGTACAATTGGCGTGTTATGCGTAGTCTTACAGTAGATGTCAAAAGGCTCGTGTTGCCTAGTCTTTAAAGTGTGGTAGAAGAGTTTGAGAATCATAATTTTGACACTATTGACGATATTCGGAGTTCATTCGTTTTAGGGTCTATGCTTTACTATGTACTAAATCATATCACAATTGAGGCTGAAATTGCCCCCTTTGCCTCAACCTAGCGAGATATACTCTTAAAACACTTGGAGAATGTCAAAAACGGGTATTTATTGCTCTTACATAGGGTATTCAGTTTTGTATGAAATTGAATGCCGACTATTGGCTTGAGTTGTAAGGATTTCGCAATAGGGATGAGTAAGAAAAAAATGGTAAGTTTCATTTGCCCAAAAATTACTTTGCAAAACTAGTTCGGTATCCCGAGCGTCAGTCTAAAACAATGAGGTGCAGTTTGATAAAAATTCTCCTGAATACAATAGAAATAGAAATTTTGTGTATCACATTGTGGGACATAGAAAAGTACAAAAACGAGGAATTTAAAGAGTTATTTCATTATTGGTAGAATGAGGGAGAGTGTTACAAGTTATTGAAAAGTAGAGTCGATCTTGAAGATTTTTCTTGAAAAATAGTAAAAGCTGAAAAACAAATTTTTATGCAAAAGTGTTCTAGTTAACAAAGCTAGCTGCATAAGCCTATCTGATGGAAGAAAAGGTAACAGAAGAATTCAAGGCCGATAAAAACTTGAAATTTAGTCAAAAAATAGAGAAGGCCAATGCAATGTCCTCATTACAAGATCTTTTATTGCCGATGTCTATAAAGCAGCTAAAAGACATAATGGTTTTGGATTTAGCCAAGGCGAAGGGTCTCCTCTAAAAACACCCTATTGGTTTTTTCTAAAGTCTTGAAGTCTATCGTTTTTTTTGATAGTTTTCTCCACGCCTGATTTTTAAAGTTTGTTAAACATAGAAAAAGTATTTGTTCTAAAAATGGCAGCTGATGCCAAAACCCGATTTTGGCCTCTCAACAGGAATTCTTACCCTAAACAATTTGATTATGTTTTGATTAATGAACAAACCATGTTCCTACAAACCGTGGAAAGATTTAGGGACATCTTCCTAACAGAAAACTTACCTATGCAAAAAACTGCTCATAGCATAGCTTATGCTCGTTATAAAATTGGTCAAATATGCCAATATGTTATAATGATAATTTTCCCGGCTAACCATGTTGTTTTGAAAGAAAAAGAATTAAAAGGTAGGACTAAAATAGTCAAGTACGTTTTATGTGTTTATCAAGTTTTTTCGGTTCTATTCTTTGATAAGAGTTCAAATCGTTTTAATTTTAGAGTCACATTTAGGTGATAGGAACTAAGGAATTTATAGGAAAAATTAATTTGGGGATTTATATTTAAACCGCCCTAAATTCCAGAAAGTCATCAATAATAATAAAAATACTAATAATTATAAAATGCAAAATCAGAACATTCAAAAACTACTTCAGAACATTGAACCGTTTAGAAATGATGTTATTAATCACGAACTGTATCTAAACATCAAAGATATTGAAGACTTGAAAGTTTTTATGGAATTTCATGTTTTTGCCGTTTGGGATTTTATGTCGCTCCTCAAATCTTTGCAGAAAGAGCTAACTTGTACCACTATACCATGGATGCCAAAAAGTACAGGCGAAATCAGATACTTTATTAATGAAGTGGTAATAGGTGAAGAGTCTGATTTGGATATCAACAATATCAGGAAAAGTCACTTTGAAATGTACCTAGAAGCAATGCAGCAGTCAGAGGCAAACTCGGAATCCATTCAGGCTTTAATCGAAAACCTTCATTCTTTTGGAAGATTAGACCTTGCACTGAATGCCGCAAAAGCACCAAAATTTGTCCAAGATTTTGTGAAATACACCTTTGATGTAATTGAAAATAATAGCATACATGTGCAGGCTGGGATATTTACATTTGGTAGAGAAGATTTAATACCAGATATGTTCTTGTCAATGATCAAAGATATGCCGAGTCAAATTTCTTCAAAAGTAACAATGTTCAAATACTATTTAGAAAGGCATATTGAAATAGATGGAGACCACCACAAACATTTGGCTTATCAAATGACAGAAGAACTATGCGGTACCAACCCTGACAAATGGAAAGAAATGGAAACGGAAGTTATAAAATCTTTGGTACAGCGGAAACAATTGTGGGATGGTATTCTGCAAGAAATAAAAATGAGAAAACAAACGCATTGACTTCATGCTTTGTCAGAATGATAGAATTTTAAGATGAAAATTCGGGAATCAATTTCTCGATTATTCTCACCCTAAACTTATGCCAATATAATTTTCAGTATATTCGACGAGTCGGACATTGGCAATTGTTCTCAAACCAACAAAGTAATCATTGCAAAACAAATACATTAGGTCTGCTGAAGAACTCAGTTAGATGCAAAAAATATTGGGAAAGTACAATTGTTGCAAAAGTCAGATAGCGAAGTCATTTACTAGCTGATTTTTTATCCAAAGCCCAGTGAATACTGCTCTTCGCCATGTTTCGCAGGGCATGTCGAAGCTAGATAAATGAGGATTTTCAATCCTCATGCTTTTTCCTTGATTTTAGCTACACTGCAAAGCGAAATATATTGCCTTCGTACGTGTAAAAAACGTCTCGATAGCTATCATGATTAGCCGCTTTTAGAGTAATTTATTTTAGAAATCAATAAATTTTAATTTGGTGAATTGCATTTCGTTTTACTTCGGTTAAAGACCGAAATACATACTTATAAAGATCGGAGGAGGCACAGGATAAAACCTGAATTGTTTATCGACAATCTAGAATGTTTTAAACTAAAATTAGTAAATTAACAAAAACAAAATAAATGAAATTTAGCAACAACGTTGTGAAATCCAACAAGTAAGCATTTAAAAACCGAAAACTAAAAAATTTAATCGGCCCAAATAGCTCGTTTAGGCATAAGGTCAGGATTGTATTCAAATCCCTTTGCAACTTGTATCATAGTAATTCTGACCTTTGTTGGAAAAAACCGTTCCTGGTCGTTCCTTTTGTGTGCATGGCCCTGTCCCCCCGTATTATCTTTGATTACCAAGTCCATTTGTTTGATTCCCCAATCCCAAACAATTGCTTCATTTTGCCAAAAAGTACGCATGTCTTGGTCTTTCTCGTATATTCCCTTTTCGGTATATAAGTTTGTACTCGTACATCCATAATTGTTACCTTGGCCTACGTTTGGGATATAGCAGAGTGTCCAAGTGGTGGGTTCAGCTCCCGAAGGTTTTTCTAAAACATCGAGTCTTATATGAACCTTGCCGTCACGGTAATTGACGGGGCTAATCCAATTGGATGGTCTTTCGGGATTAATCAAATCTCCTTTTACATAAAAATGCGATTTATTTGGCAACGAATGGTCAGCCTCAAACTTGGTATAATTAAATTGAACATCAAATAACACAAATTGCTCCTTATTTGTAGCCAAGGTTTGAGCATTCGAAGCTTTCAAAGAAAACAATAAAATTAAGGTAAGAAGTATATTTTTCATCCAAAATCGATATGTAAAGAATTAAAAAAATGGAGATTACATAAATTCATTTTAATACTTCCCAGATTACTGTTAGGTTCTACCATTAAAAATAAGGTCCCTCTTCGGTGTGGACTTTTAATCCAGGTTTGTAAGCCTCTGCGGCTTTTATCACAGCAAAATTTACCTTGGTGCCATACAAATAGATTTCTTTTAATGCTGGAAACTTTAACAATTCTATCAATATTTTATCATCGGTGCCAGTAAAAGAAAGATTCAAAACTTTCAAATTGGGTAATTTACTTAGATAAACTAGGCCCGAACCATCCACTTTGGTTTTTTGGATATACAATTCTCTAAGATTGCTCATGTTACCAATAAAGTAAAGGTCCGAATCATCTATATCCGAAGAACTTAAGGAAACCTTTGAAAACAAATCTAAATATGGCTTCATTTCTAGTAATTTCTTACTTGTAAAGGTTGCTGGCGGGAAACGGTTGGATATCTGATATAGGTCACCCTCGGCACTTGAATCTTTTTTGATAACCATTTCAATATCAGCAGCCAATAGTTTCATGTTATTTTCAATTTGACCTTGATTGAGCTTGGCTCTTTTTCTATCGAATCGGTATTTTTTAACGTCGGTAATCAGCTGTCCCACTATCATATTGCGAAGGGTGTCGGGCAAAAGAGAAATGAATTTTTTAGGCTTCGCCCCCTCCTTAATCCAATATTTGAGTAATTCAATTTCTTTACGATTCAAGGGGGTTTTGCCAATAGGAGGCATGTGCTCCTCTACCGAATCAGGCATTATAATCCTCCTATACAATTCACTACTATCTGGCAAAGAATGAATTACGCCTAGTTTACCACTTTCCCCTTTTTTGAATAAATCCTGTAGCGTTGAAACCGAAAATCCACCCTTAGCTCTCAGTGAACTATGGCAGCCTGCACATTTACTTTCCAAAATTGGGTGTACCATATCCTCGTACAAATACACTAAACTGTCTGTAGGTAAGGCCCCCACTATTTCATTAGTTTGCATCAATGGTAAATATTCTGTCAAAAAACTTTTACCATGAGTAAGGCTCCCGCCCTGATGCCCTGTGTAAAATGCCGACCCATTGGCCAACAAAAGTATAAATACTGAAAATTTAGAAAATTGAGGCTTACGCTCGGAAAAATAAAAAAATAAAAAAGCCAAAATCAAAAAGCCAAAAGTTAATAAAGCCCCATTGAAATGTTGATCCATTAAAATACCTGAATAAGAACCATTACCATACAACAACAAACCACTTGACAAAGATATTAGTGTGGCGGTTAGGCTAATTATATAAAAACCCTTCAGTAAGACCCTCGAAATGTCAAGTCTAGTAAATTTTAGGGCCAATTCCAGAGCCAAAAGTATCATTAGCAATGCGATTGGAAAATGCAAAACTAGGGGATGTAGACGTCCCAAAGTTAATAAAAAGGGGGACTGCGTTTGAAACCCTTCAAGTTTATACCAAACAAAAGGTCCTAAAAATACGAGCCATATCAGCCATTGAATTTTTTTTAACATTAAATCTGCAATGCTTTAAGGGTACTGTTACTATCACCAAACTGTCCCATATTAATACCCAATGTATGCAACATAGTCAAGTATAAATTGGCCAATGGGGTTTCTTTCCCGAAGTCAAGGTTTTGTCCTTGTTTTATTTTGCCCCCGCCTTTACCAGCAAATAATACAGGTAAATCTCTAGGAGCATGCCTATTGCCATCTCGAAGATCTGAGGCAAATATCACCATGCTTTGATCAAGCAAATTTCGATCTCCTTCTTTAATATTCTTCAGTTTTTGAAGGAAATAGGCATATTGAGACACATGCCATGTCGTGATTTTGGCATATTCTTCCATCAATTCGGCTTTATTCATGTGGTGTGAAATGTTATGATGGTTGCCTTTCACTCCATCCAAAAACGAGAAACTTCGATTACTTACCGAATTGCCAAACATAAAAGTACTCACACGACTTGCATCGCTCCAAAAGGCTAGGACCATAATATCTAGCATCAGTCTGGTTTTCTCAGTTATATCTACTCCACTGTACATTTCCTGATAAGACTCTACATTTTTATTGAGCCTCACAAGTTCTTTTTTGATATCTAGCGTAATGTTTTTTGCAAATTTTTCCTTCTTGGCTTCGTTTCCAATCCGCATTTCTACGCTCCTGATGCTTTCCATATATTCACTTAACTTATCTTGGTCAGCTCTACCTAGATTTTTTTGTAGGGATTTGGCATCTTCCATCACTACATCTAGCACGCTTTTCTTCCAAGGATCTTCTTGTTTTTTAGCACCGGGCACAAATGACTTAAAGAGTCGATCAAATGCCAATTTGGGATCAATTTCTTTGCTCATGGGCTGTCTATCGTTTTTCCAAGAAATCACCGAGCCATACAATCTAGTGAAACCAACATTAATATCAACACCCGTTGTGATTTTATCTAATCCATATTCAAGTGAAGGAAAAAGATTATTTTGCCCGAGTTTGGAAGCAATCAATTGATCGATAGAAATACCCCCACTGCTTATGTTGTCACCTACTGTTTGGCGAATAGGCATGCAAGTAAGCAGGCTGGCAGATTTAGCATAATGACCGTCAGCACCTTGAAATATCGAATTGTGGTTCATCAAGTTCCCCAAAACAGATATGTCTTTTTGAAGCTTTCGCAAGGGTTCCAATTGTCGTGTAAGTGCAAAATTACTTCCGTATTCCTTTGGTGTCCACATATCAGGATGAACTCCATTCGGCATAAACAAAAAGGCCGTTCGCACAGGTGATTTAGCCAAAGGATTGGAAAGCAGAGGGTTGCCCATTGCTTCTAAAAAAGGAAGAGCAATGCTCGCCCCCAGCCCTTGAAGCATTCTCCTTCTTGATATTTGCCATTTTTTCATATAATTCTATTTTAAAAGATACAAAGCCTTAAAAACTACACTGCTTTTTTTTCGAAGTCAGGAATTTTTTTCAGAAAAACATAACTTGTAACCAATTCGATTAGAAAGGGTTCCGGATTAAATTTATTTTCAATCAAAGCATTTTCCATTTTAATCAATACGGGTTCGTCAGTAAAAATTACAGACCTCCCTAAGGCATAAGATAATATTCTGTTCGCGAAATTTCTAGCAATTTTGCGTTCTCGTTTCAGCAGCAATTGCTTCAATTCATAAGGGCTGTTGAATTTCTGCCCATCATCTAAAACTCCAGAAGCATCAATTTTAACTTTTTCATACTTTTCTCTCCATTGTCCTATTGGGTCGTAGTTTTCTAATCCCAATCCTAGAGGGTCCATTTTTTCATGGCAACCCCTGCATTCAGGCTTAGACCTATGCATTTCGAGTATTTTCCTAAGTCCCAATTTAGTATGAATACCCTTGTCTTCTGTAAGTTCAGCTACCTCTGGAGGGGGGGGAGGTGGCGAAATGCCTAATAATTGCTCCATTACCCATTTGCCTCTTAAAACAGGACTTGTGCGGGTAGATGTCGATGTACTCACCAATACAGCCCCCATACCTAGCACACCTCCTCTATTTCTATCCTTAAAAATCACTTTCTGAAAACCTTCACCATTTACCCCTTCTACCCCATAAAACTTTGCAAGCCTAGGATTTATAATCGAATAATCCGAATTCAGCAAATCAAGCAAGTTTTTACTTTGGGTAAGTACATGATAAAAATATTCGCTTGCCTCTTGATATAAATCCTTTCGTAATGCCATACTGAAATCAGGGTAAAGTTCTTCACTTACCAAAGGTTGATTTTCTGCAACTTTATTAATACCAAGCCATTGCACCGCAAAATTGCCTGCAAATCTTTTGCTTTTTGGGTCAGACAACATTCTTTTTACTTGATTTTTAAGAACTGTGGGATCTTGAAGTTTCGATTCATGAGCTAGCTTGAAAAGTTCTTCATCGGGCATACTGCACCACAAAAAATAGGATAAGCGATTGGCAACTTCGAAATGGCTCAAAGGGTTGGGCTCTTCGCTAATAGGCTCCTCTTCTACTTTATACAAAAAATTAGGTGATACCAAAATGGCTTTTAAAACCTGAGCTACAGCCGTGTCAAACCTGAGCGGATTTTGCAGTTTGCCCATTCCGGCATAACTTTCCGAAAAAAGTTTCAACAATTTCTCCTTGTCCTCAGGTCTTAAAAACTTACGATAGGCCTTGGTAGCCAATGGGTCAATTACTCTACGAGCCGCAATGTTTGGGTCGGTTAAATATTCGTAATCATCTGAAAAAAAAGATAAAAACCAGTTTTTTATTCCATTTAGGCCTCCGGCCTTAAATCTAAAGTCAACAATTTTCTCCCACCTTTTGGGGTCATTCATTAAAGAATCAGTAATAATTTCTGCGGCTTCATAATATCTCTCAAGTTTCAAAGGGGTAAAAAACAAAGCTCTTCCTTGGTTATCGAATCCACCTCCGCCTGAGCCATCAGATGGGAAAAAATCACCCGCTTGAAATTTTACACCCAAGAGGTCTTCAACTGTATATTGATATTCTGCATGACTCAACCTTCTGATTACGATTTGCCCAGGTACTTGATTCTTTAGCGAAGTTTGGAGGATGTTATCGATATTCCCTATCAACTTTTCATAGTCAGAACTATTTAGTGCTGCTTCGGTTCTAGGTGGCATTGATCGGGTTTTGATTTCATCAAGTACTTTTAACCAAAAGATTCCGTCTTTCACAACTCTTTCGTGTTCCTTATAATTATCGATATTTACGCCAGCCTTGGGCTGATTGGTATTGTGGCACTTGATACAGTGCTTTTGCAATAAAGGTCTTACATCAGTTTCATACCTGAGGCTATCTTTGGCTTGAGTAGAAAAAGTGATGAAGAGATGAACCCAAAACACCCAAAAAGTGATCAGAGAAACGGCTTTTGTTTTACTAAGAATAGGGGTATATCTTTTCAAAATTATTTTATAAAAGGTATAAGTTTTAGCTCTAGAAAATATATTTCTATAAAAATACAAAAAGTTGAGAAATAATACAAACTCTTGTCGTTTTATATAATTTGCAGAATATTTATAATTAAAAGAAGAACTCAAGTGAAGGGTGAAGCATAAAAATAAATAGGTTTAAAATCTCGTAAATGAAAAATGAATTCATAATTTTATCATTTACCGTTTCTAGTTTCCCTTTTTCTGCAAACGTTGAGTCCCATACTTCCTTTTCTTTAGCACTTGAAAAGTAATTTGAAAATTTGATTAATTAGGGTCTACTGAAAAAGGCGAAAAGTATTTATAGATAGTAAGTTATGGGATATTTTGATAAATTTGGTGCAAACTATTTTGCATATGAAGCCAAAAAACCTTGCAGCACATCGCAAATACTCTCCGGTAAGCCAGTTGGCATTACCGGGATTTGAAACTCCATTTGTCAAACAGCTTGATCCTGAGAATCGTTGGGTCAAGTTTAGCGGGATTATTCCTTGGGATGAAGTAGTAAGCCTCTATGAAAAAACTCTTAGGCGTAATACAGGTCGTCCACCAGTTAATGGAAGAGTGGTGATGGGAGCCATGATAATCAAACACTATTGCGACTTTTCTGACGAAGAGACCATATTGAACATTCAAGAGAATATGTATATGCAGTATTTCTGTGGATATTCTTCTTACGATCCAACACCTGCCTTTGACTCCTCGCTCTTTGTAGAGATACGTGAGAGGTTAGGACTAGCAGGCATTTCTGCAATGAACGAGGCCATAGCGAAGGCAGAAAAAGTAAATCAGCCTTCCATAAAAGACATGGATGATGAAAATACACCTCAAGCAAATGAGAAGGATATTGAAAATAAGGAAACGAAATCGATAGGCGATGAAAGCGTAGATAAGTGTTTGACCTGATAAAAAACTGGACGTAAAATTAAGTTTAAAAGTTTTAATTTGTGTCAAATATGGGAAATAATCGAAGTAACTGGTCAAGCGAAGAAAAATCTCTTAAATTTCAACTAAGTTTGGAACAATCTCCTTGAATGTCAATAAGTTAAAGTTATTTTGTTACATTTGTGTAAGAAAAACCCTTTAAACTCATTATAATGGAAAAATCTCTTTCAAAATGGTATTCAAAACAATGGTTAGTGATTTTGCTATGCGTATTCTTCTTCCCAGTTGGACTATATGGATTATGGAAGAGTGCGTCTTTTTCAAAAGGAGGTAAGATAGCAATTACAATAATTATTGCCTTTTTTATTTTTGCTCAAATCTCTAATCAATTTGATACTGCGGACCAAAGTGCTTCAACCACTAATGAAAATATAGCAGAACTTAGTAGGCTATCAACTTCTGCAAACCGCTTAATTGCAGAGTACAAATTGGATTCAGCAAAATTATCAATTGACTCTTTAAAAATAATTGGAGCAGATACAGCATATGTAAAAGCAATGGAAGACGCCATTGTTGAGAAAAAAAGTTTTATTAAAAATATAGAAGGTTCATATTTAAAAGAGGAAGAAGCTAGAAAAAAAGCGAAAAAAAAACGATTATCTGAAGAACAAAAAGAAAAGGTTGTAAATTGTTTGGTAGGTAGCAGAATAAGTGATGGTTTTGGTGAATATACTTTTTATTCGAATGGAACTTTTTCTTGGGAGGTCACAAGTGGTCCGTACCGTCAATATCGAAAAGGATCATGGAAGTATACGGGTGGAAACAAAATAAAAGTAACTAAGAATTGGCTTGACTATAGAACTGGTACTGTAACAGTTTCAAAATACTGTGAATTTTTTGGTTTGAAATTTTAGTAATTAATTCGGATTATAAGTATTTATATCAAAAAAGAAATGAATTTAAGTTTGTCCTTTGATTTAAATGGCATACCAATTAATGGCGTTAACTCTAAGGGAACTTATTCGATAGTGAAAAGTAATGAAGTCAAAGTAATGTGGGAAAACGACGGTTTTAACAAAACTATGGGTGATTTTGAATATGATTCAAGTAATAAAACTCTAAAAATTAGTAACGGTACTATTTATAAAAGAAAAGAAGCAAACACTAAAAATACAAACAGAGATGTTGTCAAATCTTCAACAATTAAATCCACCAAAAGTAAAAATCAAAGTAAGCCTAAGAATTATGTAATGTTTTGTGGAGAACAATATGAGGCAGGAACAAACTTTAGAAATTCATTGCCTAATGATTATCAACAAAGAGCAGGTTTTTATTGTATGAAGAATTATAGAGAAGCAGCTTCGAGCGTATATTATTCAGGTTTTAATAATGCTGGAATTTTAGTTACAGCCGTTGGGGAATTGACGGGAAAGGATCATATTATTTTATTTATGTGTGACGGAAGTATATACTAGAGCTGTACATCATCAGCAAAAGGTGAACTAAATTTGGTCTGATGAATCTTGATTAATCAATTCAAACCACCACTAAATTATTGGTAGAAGATAAAAATTGTTTTTAAAATTGTGGAACGATACAGTAATAACCTTAGGGAGAATCTGTATAAACTTTCTGAGCAAATTAAAACAGTAGAAGAACGGGTATTGATTTTTTCCCACAACTTGAGGATAATGTAGAGAATAGGATTGAGAGTGAAGTGAATTTTAGTGGTTGGAACCTGTAAGTATTCTTTTTAATCAAGTTCAATCTAGATGGTGACAAAATTGAGTATGGGAGTAA
>CAMCYZ010000082.1 GCA_945885545.1 Spirosoma fluviale | reverse complement strand
TTACTTACTTCCTGCTCTTCCTGATGCATGGCAAAGTGGTTCGGTAAAAGGCCTTCGGGCGAGAGGGGGCTTCGAAATAGACCTAGAATGGGAAAATGGACAGCTGAAATCAGCCAAAATAACAGGAAAGCCAGGTGGCGAAACGGAGTTGGTTTATAAAGGAAAAATGAAAAAGGTAAAAGCTGAAAATGGGGGCATTGTCAATTGGTAGAGCGATTTTTAAAATTGCTCAATGTCTATATGGTGTCTATGAAATATTTATCACGATTAGAAAGGTTGTGGTACAAATAAACCTTTTAGAAAAAAAATAGTCGAACAGAAAACCCTGATCTCTATGAAGTCATTTGAACCTATTAGTCATGAAAAATTCACAGAATCTTTTGATGAAGAAGCCTTAAAACATCTTTTAAAACGATCTCTTTTAGGAATAAAAGTTGAGGATTTTAAAAAGTTTTCAGGCCAAAGTCTCGACCAAGTTATCAATGCAATTTTTAAGGAGAGTGCGATTCCTTCACCGCCTGTAAATCATTACGAAAACACCGTGAAAGATACGACAGGCGTTGCTCTGGGTCAAACATGGGTAAATTCGGCCTATGGCGATGGAACGATTAATAACCGTCGTAAACAATCCCATAAGTCATGGTGGATTCAGCAAATGCACTTTCAGGAATCCACTATTCATGAAAAAATGATTTTGTTTTGGCACAATCATTTTGCAACCGAAATAAGCGTTTATAACGATGCCCGTATGGCGTTTAGGTATCAAAACACCATCAGAAAGTACGCTTTGGGCAATTTCAAAGACTTTGTAAAGGCCATAACAATGGAGCCGGCGATGCTAAATTATCTCAACGGATATCAAAACACCAAAACCGCTCCTGACGAAAATTATGCGAGAGAATTACAAGAACTTTTTACTTTAGGGAAAGGGCCAAATTCAAAATAGACAGAGGACGACGTAAAAAGTGCCGCAAGAGTATTGACTGGGTACCGATATAACAGAGATACGCTAAGTTCTTTTTTTCAGGCAGATCGCCACGATTCCACAGACAAAGTGTTCTCTTCTTTTTATGGCAACAAATTCATAAAAGGTCATCCGGGAGATTTCGCCACAAATGAACTCGACGAAATGCTTACAATGATTTTTGAAAAAGAAGAAGTAAGTATGTATTTGGTCAGAAAGCTTTATATATTCTTCTTTTATTATGAAATCACTCCCGAAATTGAGGAAAAATTCGTAAGACCTTTGGCTAAAATATTCAGAGATAACAAATTCGAAATTCTTCCAGTTTTGAAGGTTATGTTTTCGAGCAAACATTTTTTTGATGCCGAACTACGGGGTTGTGTTATAAAAAGCCCGCTTGAACATTTAATCGGAACTACTAGGTTATTGGAACCGGAGTTTCCTATTTATCAGAACTTCATCAATGAGTATTATTTACTGGCCAATGACCTCGCCTCAGCGGCTGATAGAGGTCAACAAGTGTTGGGAGATCCGCCAAGTGTAGCGGGTTGGCCGGCATATCATCAAACACCTATTTTTCATGAGATTTGGATTAACGCCAGCACTTTTCCTGAACGAACAAAATTTACGGATAATTATATTGCCAAAGGGTATAGACGCAACAATCAAGTTTTGCTTTTTAACCCCATCAGTTTTGTGAAAAAACTAAAAACACCCTCAGATCCAGTAAAATTGATAGATGAATTGGTGTTTTTGATTTTTCAGGTGCCGATTTCGAATATCCTAAAAACAAAGTTGAAAGTGGATATTCTTTTGGATGGGCAGGCCTCCGATTATTATTGGACAGAACTCTGGACCGAGGCTATTCAAAAGCCTACGAACAATAATGTTAATATGGTGAATACCAGATTGAAAAGCTTATTAAGTAGTTTTCTTGCACTTCCTGAATATCAATTGAGCTGAATAATGAGAAGAAGAAATTTTATAAAAAACACGGTTTTAGGTGCTTTGACGCCCACGTTTTTGAATAATCAAAATCTCTGGGCTAAGGGAAACATAGACCAAAAATTGCTTGAAAACGATAACGTTTTAGTAGTAATTCAGTTAAATGGTGGAAATGATGGATTGAATACTGTAATTCCGATAAATCAGTATAGTAACTACAAAAATGCTCGTTCAAATATAGCATTAGCCGAAAATAAAATATTGAAAGTTCCTCAAAGTGAATTGATTAGGTTACATCCATCACTTAAGAATTTGGCTGCTCTAATGAATGACGGGAAAGGCAACATAGTACAAGATGTAGGTTATCCTAATCCCAATTTTTCGCATTTTAGGGCTACAGACATTTGGCATACCGCCTCTAGTTCTACTGAAGTATTGGAAAGTGGCTGGGCTGGACGGCTTTTGGCTCTCGACCACCCCAATTTTCCCGAAGGTTATCCCTCAGTTAAATATCCACACCCGCTTACCATACAGATTGGCTCGGTGGTTTCTACTGCTTTGCAAGGTCCCTTGTATAGTATGGGTATGTCGATTTCTGACATCACAAATTTTTATAATTTGATAGAAAATGCTGATGAGCCCGTACCAAAAACACTTGCAGGTAAAGAGCTTGAATATTTAAGGCGGGTTTCAAAACAAACCAACAAATACTCAGAAACTATAAAAGCGGCGGCTTTGAAAGTAAGCCAACAAAAAGAATATCCAAATCTCAGTTTGGCAGCTCAACTCAAAATTGTGGCTAGGTTGATTGCTGGTGGCCTAAAAACAAAGATTTACTACGTAAGACTCGGTGGATTTGACACCCATAGTGATCAGGTTGTGGCAAGTGATACTAGCACAGGGTCTCATGCCACATTAATGGCAAATTTGGGAGATTCCATCAAGGCATTTCAAGACGACCTCAAGTTTTTGGGCGTTGCAGACAGAGTATTAGGTATGACTTATTCGGAATTTGGCAGAAGAATAAAATCAACGGCAAGCTTAGGGACCGATCATGGAGTCGCCGCACCCATGTTTTTTTTCGGAGAAAAAGTAAATCCAAGTTATTTTGGTAAACCTACTACAATAGCCGCAAGTGTTGGAAATAACGAAAATATACCTATGCAACACGACTTCAGGGCGGTATATGCTTCTATTATGAAATATTGGTTTTGTAGCAATTCTGTTGAAATGAAAAGTGTTTTGTTTCAAGATTTTGACACTATACCGCTAGTTACCGGAAGTGTTTGCGGTTATGTGACGAGTATTGAGCCTGAGTTGACAAATGCCCGTTTGAAAGTTTATCCTAATCCTGTTCAAGACATTTTAAATCTAAGATTTATCTCTGAAGGCGGCCAAAATTCTATTCAATTGCTAGATATGAAAGGCACGGAGGTAATTCCTGAAATAGATGAAGAAATGGAGGCGGGGAGTCAAGAAATCACGCTAAATGTTAGCCACCTCAATTCTGGAATTTATTTGGCGAGATTTAGAAATAATGATTATCAGGAGGTTGTGAGGGTTTTGAAAAAGTAAATGGGTAAAAGGTAAAACGATTTTCCGTGTTGTTTTCAGAAAATCTATAATCGGTTGCTTATAAACCTCCATTATAAATTTGGAAATGTCTGTTACGGTTTCGAAATGACCAAGGTAGTGATTGATTCTTTGGGTAAAACAAATCCCTTGCCGTTTGCTTTTTTGCTCTTCAAATTATCCTCACTAGAGGTTACATAAGCCCTAGTCCTCTGTTTTTTCCAAATATTTGGTATTTCTACAGACTGATTATTGGCATTATTTACCATCACCAATACCACTTGGTTTTTATCTTTGTATGCCGATGTTAAAATCTCTTTGTTTTGAGATTCGACTTGTATTCTTTGCATATTTGGCCGTATAAATCTCGAAAAATTCCCCAAAGCCCAAAGCAATTTTGAGTCTAAAACATCCCCATCAAACTTCTGATTGTCATCTTCACCAAACTTGCCTTTGTTTGAAATATAAATTAAGCCGTCTTTATAGTCATTGGCACTAACCGAAAGCCACCAATGCCAAGCCGAAGCGTTGGCGAGCGTCAAATCGGCATGGATAACCTTAGCCACATAAAGAGCCGTTTTCATACCCAAGTCCATCTTGCTTCCATTGATTTCGCCAGAGTTGTCACCCAAAATACAATATTCTGATTGCCAGTAATTAATGTTATGTTTCTTTATTTTTTCTCCCAAATCCATTCTTTTCTTTACCAATTGGAAGTTGGGAGAAGTGGTGAAATAGCTATGGCCACAAATTATTTTCTCAACAGATTTCAGATTGCCTATATAATTTGGACTGCTACTTTCGAAAAAATCAGCAATTTGCTTGTCTTGGTTTTCTTTTGTTCTGTTGGTTTCGGTTTTGTACAAATAATCAATCTGAGCTGTTTCAGCTAGTGTTAGTTTGGTTTTTAAGTTCCTTTCCTCGAGCTTCTCGTCTATTTTTCGGGTAGCCCAAGCCAAATCGGTATTGTTGATGGGAGTGCCCTCTTGCGAACCAAAGCCTGACTTAGATTTTGGCCCCCAATCCCACTGAGGCTCATTAAACGGACTCAAATAATCGAACTGAAGTTTAGCTGAAACTTCGACTAAAAAACCCGTGAATTCGTCAATTTTGGTTTTATCAAAATTCCAATCGCCCAACTTTCCACTTGCTATAGACAAGCCATTTTTGGTAAACATAACAGGTGCTGAATTCAAGAAACCTAAGGTAAAATCTACTTTATGTCGTTTGGCGGCATCCAGAAACCATTGTTGTCCAGCTTGTTTCGTCCAATCGTATGTTCCATTTTCAAGAAAACACTCTGCTCTTCGCCATTCGTTGGTAATCATGCTTTTGATGCCTTGTTCGGTACTTCCCGCACCTATATTGAACCGCCACATGGACAAACCTATCCCCTTTGGATTTCCTGATTTATCCATTTCTTGGCTAAACAAAAGCTCAGCTATCTTTTCCCGTTTTTCAATGGGATAATACTTGCCCACCATCTGCATCGACCAACAATCTGACGCACCAAAACTGTGCATGGTTTGGTAGGTCAGCGAAGTATCAATTTTGATTTTTTGGGCAAATGAAATATGACCTAAAAAAAGCGTCACGAAAGCCAGTTTTCTCATTGGTTTTGGTAAATTAAGAACCTAAATCTCGAATATTTTATTTCTTTCAAATGAATAATTCTCCTGCTTGCCCACATAGCCCAACTGATTGGTTATCAATTTAGTGCCATTGATTTCAAAGTCGGGAATATTTCGATGACTGTGCCCATAAACCCAGAAATCTATTTCTGAATCTGAAATGAAATCGGTTTTTTCGACGCAAAAAGCAGGATTAAGTATGCTGTTTTTGAATTCTTCAATGTTACATTCGTTGCTTGGCAAATGATGAGAAACTACTACTTTTTTACCATCTCCTTTTACTTCTTGCTCAATAAATTTGAAACATTTCTCATGAATTTCGTTGAATTTTTTCACATCAAAGGTCTGCCTGTCATATTTAATATACTTAAAATCAGCCATTCCCATGGTAATGTCAATAATGTTTTTGTCAATTTTCGACCATAAAGTTGAGAAAATAAACTTAACACCCTTGATATTGACCGCTTTATTATTGAGCATAAAAACGTTGTCTTTTATTTTTACCTCAAAATCATCAAGGGTTTTAGAAATGTCGGAGCCATCATAATATTCGTGATTTCCTGGGATAAGATAAACAGCCTCAAATTCATTAGAAACTTTGTTGATAAAGTCTAATGTCGTAAAATCTCTGCCCAGATAATTCGTATCTCCCGCAATTATCAAAATATCTCCCGAAGGCAAAATTGGGTTTTCTTTTAGCCAGTTTTTGTTGGCCGTAAATTCTAAATGAAGATCTGAACAGATTTGAACTTTCATTTTTTATTCATTTTCAAGTGTTTATATTTTACCGCAAAGTCGGAAAGACGCTAGGCAATAATTGTTTCTTTGAATGTCTAAAAGTTAGTCAGGGATTTTTCACGTACTTATAGTTTACCGCAAAGTCGGAAAGTCGCTAGGAAATAATTGTTTCTCTATGTATCTAAAAAATTAGTCATGGATTTTATATCTATTTCCTATTCAAAATAAAAATATTCTTTTCCCTTGTTTGTTGTGTTGCGTTCTCACGAACTGGGAAGATATTTATCCCGAAATTTATGGATTTTTAGCGAGGAAATGGGCGGGGGAGTGGTTTTTGTTTTCGCTAGGTGGAAAGGAGTGATATTTTTTAATTTCATAGAATTAACCATATTTAATCAATTCCATTAATTGATGTTAGGTTATGCACAAAAAATGGAGGGTTTTGTAAGAATATTCTTTTTGTTTTTTATTATTATTTGTAAATTTACCTAAATGTTAAAATATTATGACAGCACTATCAATTCAGAACAATGGTAATGAAATGTTCATTAGGATCGACAGGAATGGTTTTGATGAATCTTACCTCGTTTCTTTAGTAAAACGTTTGGAGTTGGAAGTTAAAGCAAAAGAAGCCGAAGTTTCTTCTGAAATAAGTAAAATAGCTGATAAAATTAATACTGATTGGTGGAACAAAAATGGTGAAGATTTTCTGAAAGATGTTAAAAAGCGATGACGAAAAGTATTGTTGTTGATACGAATTTGATTTTTTCCGCATTACTTTCAAGTTCATCCTCAATTCGTGAGATTTTGTTTGATAAATCCATTCATTTTTATGCTCCCAATTTTATAATTTCTGAAGTATTTAAGCATCAAAGAAAAATGCTTAAATACACAAAATTGGCCGATGAGGAATTCTTCGACTATTTTAACTTGATTGTTGAAAACATCGATTTTGTGTCAATAGACCATGTAAGCTCAGAAAGTAGACAGAAGGCTTATGAATTATGTTTTGATGTTGATCTTAAAGATATTCCTTTTGTTTCACTTTCTATTGAACTAAATGCTCCACTTTGGACTGGTGATAACAAACTAAAGAAAGGCTTGGTAAGAAATGGATTTGAAGATTTCTTCGAACTATAATTATTTTTTTAAGATGTATTTCTGACTTTAGAATTCCAAAAACATCCTTTTTTCGGCTTTAGTTTTTTGCGGAAAAACAAAATTCATATTTTTGAAGGTTACATCATTAAATTGGTTTATTCCCGATTTTGGATATGGGGTATCACATGTACAACAATTACCCAAACTAACATACAGGATACCATATTTATTTGGTTCTTCATTTAATTTATATGCCTGTTGAACACTATTTAGACCATATTTCACAATAATTATATGTTTGCTAGACTCGTTTAGTTTTTGCGATATTTGTTTTAGTCGTTGGTAAAGTGAAAATAGAACTGTTGAATCATCAGGCAAGGATTGCAATACTTCCGAAGCCAAAATGCAGTTCATTGCGTTGCTGAAATTAATGCCTTCGTAATAATCCTTTTTTTCTAAAAATGAAATAGAATCTAAACCTTCAAAGTTATACTGAAGAGTGTTTTTATAATTTTGAATATTAGCCAAGTAAATTGTAGAGTCTTGTGTATATCCTTTCATTGAAAACGAAATCAGAAGAAGGATTGGAAGCAATAGTTTTGGTATCATAAAACCGTTTTTTCGGATAAACTGTAAAATTCTACTTTTATTACAAAAAATAAAGTTGGGCTGGATAAATAGTGATGGTTCGAAAAATTCGGTGTTATAACCCATTCCGATAAAAGAGAACAAAAATAACCTAAAAAAATTTCTACAATTGTGATTTTTCAATTACTCCACCTCCGCATGAGGGACAGAACGGCCTGTTTGAGCTCTTTTTGTGTGCCTGCCGATAGGCGGAACACAAAAAAGCGAGTAGTGATGGCCCGACCCCAGCTGCTGCGGGGATGCCTTTGGTTGGCGGTTTTGCTCAGCTGGGGGCATGCCCAAAATCGAATTTTCTTTTAGCTCAAGATGCCTTTGACGATGTGCCCGCTGACGTCGGTGAGGCGGAAGCGGCGGCCTTGGTATTTGTAAATGAGCTGCTCGTGGTCGATGCCCATGAGGTGCATGAGCGTGGCTTGGAAGTCATGCACATGTACGGGGTCTTTGATGATGTTGTAGCTGAAGTCGTCGGTTTGGCCATAGCTGAGGCCGGCTTTTACGCCTGCTCCGGCCATCCACATGCTGAAACAGCGGGGGTGATGGTCGCGTCCGTAATCGTTTTTGGTGAGCTTGCCTTGTGAGTACACCGTACGACCAAATTCTCCTCCCCACACCACGAGGGTATCTTCGAGCATGCCGCGGCGTTTGAGGTCGATGAGCAGTGCTGCCGTGGCTTGGTCGGTTTGTTTGCACTGTTGGGCTATATTTTTGGGCAGGCCGCCGTGGTGGTCCCAGCCTTGGTGATAGAGCTGCACAAACCGCACGTCTTTTTCGAGAAGTTTGCGGGCCAAGAGGCAATTGGCGGCAAAAGATCCTTTTTCGCGGCTGTCGGGCCCGTAAAGGTCAAATACTTCATCTGTCTCGGTGCTGGTGTCCATTACCTCAGGCACGGAAGTTTGCATGCGGTAGGCCATTTCGTATTGGGCAATACGGGCGTCTACTTCAGGGTCTGCCCAGTTTTCGTTCTGGAGTTGATTGAGCTGCGTGAGGTAGTCGAGCATCTGATGTCGGTCGGGGCCATCGTAGCCTTCGGGGTTGTTGAGAAACAGCACCGGGTCTTTGCCCGAGCGAAACTGCACGCCCTGATGCTCTGATGGCAAGAAGCCGTTGCCCCAAAGGCGGGCATAAAGCGGTTGGTCTTTAGAGGCGTTTTTTGACACTAAAACGATGAAAGCAGGCAGATTTTGGTTTTCGGAACCTAGCCCATAAGACAACCACGAGCCAATGGAAGGCCGCCCTGGCAGTTGGTGACCCGTCTGGAAAAACGTAATGGCGGGGTCGTGGTTGATTTGTTCGGTATAGAGCGACTTGATAATACAGAGCTCGTCTACCACTTGAGCGGTGTACGGTAGTAATTCTGAAACCCAAGTTTTGTTTTTGCCGTGTTGGTTAAACTTATAAGCCGAAGGCACCACAGGCAAAACGGCCTGATTGGCACTCATGCCCGTCAGGCGTTGGCCTTTGCGGACGCTGTCGGGGAGGTCTTGGCCAAACATGTTGCTTAGTTTTGGCTTATAGTCGAAGGTTTCGAACTGCGACGGGCCGCCCGCCATGAAAAGGTAAACTACCCGTTTGGCTTTTGGTGCTATGCTGGGCAATGCTGCAAGGAGGCTTTGCTCGATGCTTTTGGCGTCGGAATTGTGTGCTAGCAAATTGCCCAGTGCGAATGCTCCGAGGCCTGAGGCGGTTTTTAAGAGAAAATTCCGCCTGTCAAGTTTTTGAGATATATTTTCTAGGTCTTTCATTTCTATTTATTTTTGAACACTGATGACACGGATGTGACACGGATTTTATTGATTTTCAATAATTTAAATATTTATCCTTGTTTATCAGTTAAATTTGTGTTCCAATTTGCTTTGTGTTTATTTTTGAACACTGATGACACGGATGTGACACGGATTTTACTGATTTTTTAATAATTTAAATATTTATCGGTTTTTATCTGTTTTGTCTGTGTGACAGCCGAGGCTTTCATCTTTGATTCAAAAAATACTAATCTGTTTTAAAAATTTATCCGTGTTTATCAGTTAAATCTGTATCATCTGTGTTCCAAAAAAATCTACCGCTTGGTCAAAGCCGCATCCGAGTTTAGGATGGTGGAGGCCACCACTGCGTTGGCTGCTAAGGCTGTGGCTTCTAGGTTGGGATTGGTTTTAGACAATCCTGCTGAAAGCCAACCTTTTGATTTGTCGGGTTCAGCTTTAAATTTTTGATATTCTTTTTCTCTCAAATCCATCAAAAGTTTTATTTCTGCTTCTGAAGGCTGTTTTCCAGTTAGTTTTTGGTATGTTTTTTCAATGCTTTTTTTAACATCGGCATCCGAGCACATTTGCTCGCCCAGTTTTTTGGCGGCTTCCAGAAAAGTGGGGTCGTTGAGCGTTACCAAGGCTTGCAAAGGCGTATTGGTGCTTTGTCGGCGAACTATGCACGAACTCCTTTGGGAGGCATCAAAAGTGCCCAAAGTGGGATTGGGTACGGTGCGTTTGACCACAATGTAAAGGCTTCGGCGGTAGATTTGGTCTGAAGAATCGGGCTTGTAAGTGGCACCATTGATATCCCAAAGGCCTTCGGGCTGATAAGGTTTTATGCTTTTTCCGCCTATTTTATCATTTAGTAATCCACTAGCAAGTAGGGCATTGTCTCTGATCATTTCGGCGGTGAGACGTTTAGCAGGACCTCTTGCCAAAAGCCTGTTTTCCGGGTCTGTTTCTCTCAGGTTTTTGTTAGTTCTGGAGTCTTGTCGATAGGTGGCAGACATCACCATGAGTTTGTTGAGTTCTTTCAAGTCCCAATTTTTTTCTTGGAAATTAACCGCCAGCCAATCTAATAGTTCGGGATGTGTGGGCATTTCGCCTTGATTTCCGAAGTCTTCAGAGGTTTTTACGAGGCCTGTACCGAAGAAATTTTGCCAAAGTCGGTTTACCGCCACACGAGCGGTGAGGGGGTGGTTTTGGTCAGTGAGCCATTGGGCCAAGCCTAGTCGATTTTTTGGATATTTCTTAGAAAAAGCCAAAATGCTCTCGGGTGTATTTGGATAAACTTCTGGTCCTGGGGCATCATATTGACCTCTTTGGAGTAAAAAAGTTTGTTTGGGTTTGGGCATTTCTTGCATCACCATGAGTTCGGGGATATGTTCCATAGAGTCGGCCAAGGCAGTTCTAGACTTAATTAGGGCTTTTTGGGCTGCTAGACTATTGGAATCTACGGCTGTAATGTAAAATTGCCTAAGATTCTCTTTTTCGGTGTTGCTAAGGTGCTCTATTTCTTTTTGTGAAAGGCTAGTCCAAGAGGTTTTTTTAGCTAAAACATTGATTTCGAAAGGAGTAATTACTCTGTCATAAACTACAATATCGTCCACTTTTCCGCCTTTGAATCCTAAGCCACGCCACCAACCGCCGATTTGTAGGGCGGGTTCGTTTTTAGAGAAAAATATGATGTCTTTATACAGTTGGTCAATAACAGTTTCCATTTCGAGTGGCTTTCCGTCTAAATACAACTGCAAACCCGCTGAAGTGGACGAGCCGTCATAGGTCATGGTGATTTGTTGCCATTTGTCTCTTGGTACATCCGAGATGCTCAGTTTTGTGATGGCATTGGAAGGTGCAGTATGTGCCAATGTGGCTTCGAGTCGATTGTTTTTTAGGTACAAATGAAAGCCTTTGAAATTGTAGAGCCGCTCGGCATTGCTTTTATGAAAGATTACGCCTTCTTTCATGTCTTTGGGTATTTTTAGCCAAAGGCCAACAGAAAATGGTTCTGATTTTCGGAATACTCCAACATCTTTGAGGTCGGCGTAAACGTCACCATCGAGAGCAAGATAGGTATTATTGCCAGTTTTTTCGAAAGTAGGCTTCTCAACTGTGCCTGCATCACGACGCATTATGCCTTTTTTGGAGGTATTTATGTTGTTTTTTAATGAGTCCTCAAAGGTGTAATGGCCGAGCAGATTGGTTTTAGGAATACTGTAGTCAGAAAGTTTTTTGTAGGCATTGGTTTTGAGCCAATTATCGAAATTTTCTTCTGCTTTTTGTTTTTCAGAGTTCAGTTTTTCTTCATTTTCTGAAATGTTTTTTTTCAAAAATGCAATTATTTTTTCTTTTTGCTCATCGGGTAAAAGTAGGGAAGGAGTAGGCGTGTCATCATTCCAAGCTATTTGTCCGGCTTCTCTTACATTATTGAAAAAGCTGAACAATTCGTAATAATTTTTTTGAGAAACGGGGTCGTATTTGTGGTCGTGGCAGCGGGCACATCCTACCGAAATACCCAAAAAAGCATCGCCGAAGGTATTGGTGCGGTCCATCACATATTCGGTTTGGAATTCTTCCTCCACTATACCGCCTTCGAGATTTTGCTGGTGGTTGCGGTTAAATGCGGTGGCGACAATCATGTCTTTGGTTGGGTTGGGCATCAAATCTCCGGCGAGTTGCTGCTCTATAAAATTTTTGTAGGGCATGTTTTGGTTGAAAGCTTTGATGACCCAATCGCGATAAGGCGACATATCTCTGAGGCGATCTACCGTGTAGCCATGGGAGTCTGCAAAACGAGCTAAATCTAGCCAATCCGTTGCCATTTTTTCGCCATAATGAGGCGAAGCGAGCAGTCTGTCTACTTGATTTTCGTAGGCATTTGAGCTTTTATCTGTTAAAAAAGCCTCGATTTCGGTCAAGGTGGGTGGCAGTCCGGTGAGGTCAAGCGAAACTCTGCGGAGTAATATTTCTTTTTCGGCTTCTTTGTTTTGTGAAAGATTTTGGGTTTTGAGTTTGGCCAAAATGAAATTGTCTATCGGGTTAAAAACTAGCTGATTGGCATCCACGGCGGGTATTGGTTTTTTTGAGGGTTTTACAAACGCCCAATGTGGTTGATAAACCGCTCCGTTTTCTATCCACTTGATAATGGTAGCTTTTTCTGTGGCTGAAAGCGATAGGTGAGATTTTGGTGTCGGCATCATGTAGCTCGGGTCCTGCGAAACGATGCGGTGAAATACCTCACTTTTTTTGAGGTTTTTAGGTGAAATGGCCACTTTTCCCGGACTTTCTGGCAATTCTGCATAAGCATTGGCGGCTATGTCGAGTCTTAATCCTGCTTGTTGTTTGGCTTTGTCAGGCCCGTGGCATGCAAAGCATTTATCTGATAATATGGGCTTTACGTGGATGTTATAGTCGATTTCGGTAGGTAAGGTTTTGATAGCATCGGCTATTTCTTTGGGCAATTTTGTATTTGGCTGGGCATAGAGATGTCCAAGGGTAATTGTAGTTAAAAGGAGAATTTTTTTTACTAATTTCATTTAGCAAGCCTTAATATTTAGCTTAATTTTTGAATTACTTTCGTCGCTTGGCCAGCGGGGCCTTATTTTTTTTTAAAAAAAGTAAGCAAAAAAACACTCACAAAAATTGAGTCCTCTTGAAAATTTGATAAAAGGATGGCTAGATGTTTTAGCATTCTCATGTATCAAATTTTCAAACGGACTTTTTTGTGATTATTCGGAATCATTTGTTTTTTATTAATTATAAATTTATTTAATACTATAGTTTCAGAATCAAATTAATAAACTTCTTTGCAAATTTCACTTCAAAGAATCGGGTTTTGAGAATTTGAAATTGCCGTATTCTATTTTGGTGTTGGGCAATTTCTTTTTTAGTTTTTCAATTCCTGATTCTGAAATTTTAGTTTTCCATAAATATAATACTTTCAGGGTTTTAATGCTTGAAAGTGCGTCAATACTTTCATCCGATATTTCGGTGCCATAGAGGTTGAGCTGTTGTAAGTTTTTTAAATTTACTAGCTCTCTTATGCCATTATCTGTAATCGC
Organism: Spirosoma fluviale; assembly: GCA_945885545.1. Lineage (GTDB taxonomy): Bacteria > Bacteroidota > Bacteroidia > Cytophagales > Spirosomataceae > Leadbetterella > Leadbetterella lacustris. The sequence goes on along the minus strand of CAMCYZ010000082.1, from coordinate 2,390 downwards.
CGTTTGTTCTAGGTTTAGTTTCTCTAGATTTTCAAAAGTTTTTATCTGCCCTAAATTTACATCGGATAATTCTTTATTATTGATTTTTAGTGAAAAAATATTTTCTCTAATCGACAGTAAATCAACTATATGATTGGAATTGAATTCTGTGATATTTACAAAATTCACTGCCAGTTTTTTATCGTCCAATCCTTCGAAATTTATAACGATTTTTTCATTTTTGAGTTTCTCCAATGCTTTTTGGTCAGGTTTACTTATCCTTATTACTAATGTTTCGGCTTCTTGGTGTTCTGTGGCTATGTTTTCAGTTGAAACTTCGTTTGTCGCATTCGATAAAGTTACTACTTGTGGAATGATAGTTTCAGCTTCTATTTCTCCTTTAAACGATGCTCCCTTTTTTATCCAATAATGTAGAACAGAAATTTCGGCAGAGGTCAACTGAGGTTTGCCCTTTGGAGGCATGTGTTTGTCGTCTTCCAAAGGCAAAAGCAGGTTGGTGTACAATGAACTTTTACTCGGATTTCCTGCAATTAGTATTTCGCCATTTTTTCCTCCTTTTCGTATAAATGTTTCGGCATCAAGTCGTAAATCCCCTTTCTTTTTTTTGGAAGAATGACAATTGTAGCATTTTTTTTCTAAGATTGGAGCCACTTTTTCTTGGTATAAAAAAGTTTGTTTCACAGTTTTTTGGACTGTATCCGAAGTGTCAGTTTTGGTTTGTTTTTCCACCGTTTTTGGAAGTTCTACCCATTGTTCTTCTTTACTAAAAAGGTAACCTGCTCCGTGCGTAATAGTTCCGCCATAATGACCAGCAATAGTCAGTGTAGCTGCCATTATAGACGATATAATCAATCTTTGGCTTTTGTAGAAATAAGCTATCAAACCTAAAACCGTGGAGGCAATGGCCGTCCATTGGTGTTTTTGGACGATTTCGGCTTCGTATTCACCACTTTGAGCTAGAAACCACCCTGCAATACAAGAAAACAAAGCAGCTACCGAACCCAAAAGTAAAGCCAGCGAAATGGCCTCGGTTAATTCTGCTTTCTGCCATTTTTGATATATTATCATCAAGAAAGCAAACAGCAAAATACCGATAGGCAAATGCACCAAAAGCGGATGAAACTGACCGATAACTTGCGAATAGTTCATTATTCTTTGAGCTTCTTAACTAGCCAATTGCTCACTTTTTCTTGTTGCTCAGGATATGTCCAGTGGCCTGTTTCTAGTGCCAAATACAGCTCTTTTGGTGCTTTTATCACATTGTAAGAAGCATACATGGAAGTAGGAGGGCAGGTTTCGTCGTTGTAGCCCCATGAGTATATTCCGGGTTGACTGAGTCTTCTGGCAAAGTTCACAACATCGTAATATCCTGCAGTTTCGATTTTCTCTTTTTTGTTATTAAAAGCCAGTCCATTTTTATCGAAATAGTGAGGCCAACCACCTGCACGACCACTGAGGTAGCCTGTAACGTCAGAAATGGCAGGATAAAATGCCCCCAACCACTTCACTCTGGCGTCTAGGGCTGCTGTTACGATAGATAATGCTCCGCCTTGGCTGCCGCCTGTGACGGCCAAATTTTTGCCATCAAATTGCGGTAGGCTCACCAAAAAGTCGTTTGCCCTCACACAACCTAAATACACTCTTTTGTAGAAAAAACGATTTTTGTCGTCGAGGTTATAATTCGGGTAGCCGTTCAAAATTCCTCTTCCGAGGTCGGTGTACACTTGCGGGTTGAGATTTACGGGTATGCCATGAATACCTATTTGGAGGGTAATGAGTCCTTTTTCTGCATTGGCAATGTCGCCAGAATAGGGTCTTACTCCCGCACCGGGCACCTGCAGTAGTGCTGGGTATTTTCCTTCTTTTTTGGGAACGCAAAGTATACCGTAAAGTCTGGTGCCGAGTGCAAAGTTCTGAATATTAACATGATATACATTTACTTTTTCGGTGCAACGCTCAGGCAAGAGCGTCATTTTAGCGTCAAGTGGGATTTTTGCAAGGTCAGTTTTGGCCTCAGTCCAGAAGGTGTCGAAGTCTGTCGGATTGGCTACAGTTGGTTGAATGTCTGTGGGGTTGAATCCAGCCGTCGCTAGGTTTCGGTATTCTTTTCCGTCTATTTCGGCAACAGCTACACATCTCAGAAAGCCCGCTGTTGTCATTGTACCTGCCTCAAAAGTTTGGCTGCCTGTAATTAAAGTGAGTGTTTCTTTTTTGGTAGGCTCCATTTTTTCTGGGCCGATTTCATATCTGATTTTGGCGTTTTTTACTGGATTCCCGTTTTGCAAAACCGAAACGGTGAATTTGACTTTTTCGCCAGTTTTGTAAGTCCAATCGGAGTGGTCGGGTGCTACTACCACTTTTATGAGTTTTTCTGTGGGCTGAGCAAAGCC
>CAMCYZ010000081.1 GCA_945885545.1 Spirosoma fluviale | reverse complement strand
CATTATCAATGTTTTTGGATTGTAAATATCTGTTGTCTTCCTCCCTAAAATCGCCAATTAAGGTATTTTTGTTTTTATATTTTGGGAAAAAGTTGACAAATACATTGGGCTTTTCAAAGTTACTTTCCTTTAAAAATTCAAAAGCTTTTCCTTTACTATACACCGACAAAGAATCACTTATAACTCTAAATGAAGGAATTACAATATTTTCTATTAAAACTCTTTCATTAAACAAAGCATCATAAATCAAAACAGAGCGGCTCAGCATTTCACCCCTTAGAATGAAAATTGTATGATTTTTTACTTCAAAATCATAGACAAGGGGTAATTTTTTTAGAAATTTAATCATTTTGTTTCAACAATTGTATCTACTATTTTTTGAATTTTTGTCCATTCAGATTCTCCCTTCAGGCGACTCTGAATAAAACACCAATGCTTATTTGTAATCTTAGGGATAAGCAGAGTCCGTATTGGACACTCCACTTGAACTTTCAAAAAAAAAGCATCAGTCATTTAAAACTGATGCTAAAATATTTTTTCTATACAAATCTCACCTCAACAACCCCACAGGCAATTCCTTCTCCAAAAGGTTCTTATAAATAAATTGGGTTTTTAAGTTATCGAAATGTAGGCCTTTGTTGCCGCCCCAGCCGTGTCTTCCGCCTGGGTAAAACATCATTTCAAAGTCCTTTTTCTTTTCTTGCAGGGCATCTATGAGCTGTATGCTGTTTTGCAGGTGTACGTTGTCGTCCATGGTACCGTGTACTATCAGCAGTTTGCCCTTTGTTTTGTCCACATATTTCATTATTCCACCGTTTTCATAGCCTTCAGGGTTTTCTTGCGGAGTGTCCATAAAACGCTCAGTGTAAGCACTATCATACAGTTTCCAATCGGTTACACTTCCACCCGCCATGCCGTGGGTAAATACATCGGAGCCTTTGGTAAGTGCCAAGCAGGTCATGTAACCACCATAGCTAAAGCCCGTTATGGCTATTTTTGTTGGGTCGGCTATGCCTTTTTTTATGAGGTCTTTTATCATGGTTTTGTAGTCGTCTAGCTCCCATTTGCCGAGGTTGCGGTGCATATAAGCCACGCCTTCTTTGCCAAAATGTCCGCTTGCTCTGTGGTCCAAGGCCACCTGAATAATACCTTCTCTCGATAACCATTGCGATCTTGCACTCCAGTTCCATGCGTCATACACCGTACCGGCATCTGGGCCACCATAAATACTCACCAAAACCGGATATTTTTTACCTGCCACATAGTTTTCAGGATAGACGATGGTCATCGGTAATTCAAACTTGCCGTCGTCGCTTTTAACTCTGGCCATTTCAGGTTTGTTGATGGCGTAATTGGCGTATTCTGAGCCCTTAGCCGAGCCAAGGTCTTTCACTATTTTGCCCGTGTTGTCTATGATGGCCATGGCGTTGGGTGTACTGAGGTTGGAGTAAGTCGTCACGAAATAGCTAAAATCTGGCGAGGCTTCTATTCTTCTGTGGTTGAAGTTGCCAAAGGTCAAGCGTTTCATGTTTTTGCCGTTGAGTCCCACACGGTAAAGGTCAAATCGGGCTGAATTTTCCAATCCTCTGGCATGAAAATACAACACACGGTTTTTCTGGTCTATGCCTTTTACTTCGGTCACGGTAAACTTCCCTGCCGTGATTGGATTTTTCAATTTGCCATCAATTCCGTGCAAATACAGCTGTTTCCAACCTGTTTTATCGCTAATGATGATCATTTCTTCTCCGCCATCCAGCACGGTCAATCTTTCGGCCGCTTCGTCTATGCTTATCCAAGAACTTTGCTTTTCGTCATACAGCTCCGTTTTTTTGCCAGTTTTCGGCGAAACATTATAAAGTTTGAGGTTGTCGTTGCCTCTGTTGATCCACTGCACCATCAAGCCCGAGCCGTCTGGCATCCACTCTGGCCAACCAAAATATTGATCTTGGTTTTCGTTAAAATCTGCCCAAGTGGTTTTGTTGCCATCTGGGTCCACAAATGCTATTTTAGCAGTTGGATTCGGGTCGCCAGCTTTTGGATAGCGGGTTTCTTCTATGAATCCGTGCTGACCTTCGCTGCTATAAATCGGAAACATCGGAGTTTTTGATTCATCAAATCGCATGTATGCAATGTTTTTGCTATCTGGACTCCACCAATAAGCTCTGAAAAGCGTCGGCCTGCCGAATATTTCCTCCCAATATATCCAAGTCGCAAAGCCATTCAAAGTCGTTTTGGTGCCGTCAATGGTCAGCTGCGTCTCTCTTTTGGTTTTGATATTGTACGTAAAAAGATTGTTGTTTTTAGTATAGGCGATGTAATTACTGTCTGGCGAAAACATTGGATTTTTCTCTATAACATCTTGGTCATTAGTGATTTTTGTTTCTCCTTGAGCAGTGCTTAAATACAAGTCACCATTTTTCAAAGTCACTTTTTTCGAAGGATTCACGGCCCTGCTTACGTCTATATTGCTGGCGTCTTCTATCTGTCCACTTTTCAGATTCAGTACCACGTTCTTCATACTTTCTGACGGCGAGGGTTTCATGTATATCAACACCCTGTCGTTATCGAGCCACTTATTGATGGTCGGTAGAGATTGCAGAAAGTTATCTGGGTTTTTATTGGCTATGAGCAGACTGCTCTCTATTTTTTTTTGTTGGGCAAATAAGGTGGTGGAAACCAATAAAAGGAAAACGAATATTTTTTTCATACGTTTGTTGATTAATGTTTGGGTAAAAATAAGTGCAATTATTATCATTTTCAAATGCTTTTATTTGGAATCGGAATTTTATTAGTCGAATTTGGCCCAGAAATTTAATTTTTGTCTTCATACTAACATCGGTTGTATAATGTTCAGACCTTTCGTTTTCTTTTTTTTATTGATTTCCAATGTCACTTTTGCCCAAGATAAAGGCCTTTTATTTGAGATTTCGGGAAATAACCTTCAAAAGCCTTCTTATATATTTGGCACTATGCATTTGCTGTGTGAGGGTGATTTTGAAATGAGCGAAGAGATGATTTCCAAGATACTATCTTCGGAAATCTTGGCCATGGAAATGGACCTCGATGACCCTACGATGGCTTTTAAGATGATTGGCAAAATGAAAATGAAGGGCGACACGAGTTTGAGTGATCTGATGCCTAAAGCCAGATATGATTCATTAAAATCATACTTGAAGGATTCTTTAAATCTGCCTCCAATGATGTTTCAAAAGACCAAACCATTCTTGATATATTCATTGATCTTGACCAAATTATTGCCTTGCAAAACCCTGATGCTCGAAAACGAAATCATGAAAATAGGTAAAGGTAAGAAAGTAGTAGGATTAGAAACCCTTGATTTTCAGATGGGTTTGATGGATAAGATGAGCTATCAGCTACAAGCCGATTATCTATTAGAAACGCTCTCCGACAAAAAGAAATCTATTCGGGAATTCCAAGAAATGGCCGAGGCTTACAAGAAAAGAGATCTCGAGATTTTATTGAAATCTATCGATTCAGAAAAGGGCATGATGGCGGATTTTGAAAACGAAATGCTCCACAAACGAAATATGGCCTGGATTCCCGAGATTAAGAAGTTGATTTCAGAAAAAACAACATTTATAGCAGTAGGTGCAGGCCACCTTGGAGGACAAAAAGGTGTATTGCAATTGCTTAAAAATGAAGGGTATACGTTAAAAGTAATCGAATAAATTACTTTTTAGATTTGTCTTTTCCGCCAAAAAGCGAGAAGTGAACATATCTACGAGGGTTGCTCTTCATGTCCGACAAAAGCATGTTCAATGAGGCAGCTGTTTTGTCTAAATTTACATAGAGGGAGTCATTACCAGCCAATTTGCCCAAGGTTCCTTTCCCTTCGTTTATACCATTTACCACACCTTGAAGGTCTTTGATGGTGGCATTTAAACTATTGACAGTGGAGCCAAGTTTAACCTGGCTCAACGAATCTGTAAAAGACCCCGTTTTCTCCATTATGGGTTTTAATTGTGCATCAAGGTTCTTGGTTAGTGTATTTAAGTTATTAGTAAGAACAGCCGCATTGCCAGTTATGGTTGAAAGATTTTTAGAATTATTGGCAATTATACCATTCACACCAGCGGTAGAAGTTGTTGCACTAGCTAAAAGGACTTTTAATGCTTGCCCCGTTTCAGCAAATTCACCAACAACTTTGGTAAGTGTAACTGTCAGTGAATCAACGTTTTTGAGTGTCGGGTCTAGTTTACTTTGCATCATTTCCATCAGCCCTGACTCTATTTCACCTTTGAATTCTCCGCCGTCTTTCGCTTTCTCACCTGGCCGAATTTTTAGTTTTAGCAATTTTCCACCAATTAGGCCATCGTCTGCCAACATTACAGTGGTATTGTTGGTAAGTTTTACTTCTTTTTTTATGGCCAAAGTTACCTCCACTCTGTCTTTTTCATAGTCGGGTTTCATGCCCAATACCCTGCCAACCACTACACCGCTGTAGGTTACCGGGTTAGACACCTCTAGCCCCAACACATCTTCATAGTAAACCTTGTAAGTTTGTGTAGTAGAAAATAGGTCGGAACCCTTGAGGTAGGTAAACCCAAAATAAAATATGATTATTCCAACTAGACCTAATAATCCAACCTTAGCCTCTTTTTTAAAATTCATTTCAGTTTTTTTTCTGTTCAAAACCCGCTTTGGTTTGCAATTTACGAATTTTTATTTTTCAATTTGATTTTTATACTCTCCAAATGCCCGAAAAATGGCTAGAGCTATTTTTTCTCTTCCACTGCTAGAGGCCAAAAAGTCGGCATCTTGGCGGTTGGTAAGGTAACCAGTTTCTATCAATACGCTCGGCATGGTGGTTTCCCATATCACTATAAATCCAGCTTGTTTTACTCCTCTAGTGCTGTGTCCTACTTTAGATATATTTTTCTCTACTTTAGCCGCAAACTCTAGGCTTTGATTCATAAATGCATTCTGGTAATTCGCCAGCATGATGTGTGCCAAAGGAGAAGCTGGATTATAACCTTTGTACGATTTTTTATAGTTGTCTTCGTAAAGTATTACGTTATTCTCTTTTTTTGCGAGGTCTAAGTTTTCTTGTGATTTGTGTAGACCCATTACATAAGTCTCTGTGCCTCTGAGGCTTTTTGAGTGGGAGTTCGCATTGCAATGTATCGATATAAACAAATCGGCCTTGTTTTTATTAGCTATGGCCGCTCTTTCGTGCAGTGGCACAAAAACGTCTTTGTTTCTGGTATAAATAACTTTTACGTTTGGATAGTTTTCTTCTATTTTTTCACCTAATTTTAAGGTAATGTCCAACGCGTACTTTTTCTCCTTTCCGTTGCCTGCACCTGGGTCTTTACCTCCATGCCCAGCATCCAAAACCACGGTTTTGAGTCCATTGTCTATGGGAATAGATTTTATGGTAAAGGCCAAAAACAGAAGTGACCCAAAAACCCAAGCTAGGGCTATTTTAAGATTTATTAACTTCATTTTAAGGTAAAACATTTAAATCTCTATCTTTTTATTAAAATAAAATCGTTTTTAGATTTACTTTCTGGTTAATTTTGCCATTACAAAAATAGTGCATTTGTTAGAACTTAAAAATTTTATAAATATTGTACAATTTGTTGTTGCAATAAGTCTAATATGACCGAAAATTCTTTTAAAGTTCTGTTCGAAAATTTAAAGATATTTTGAATCTAAAAGTTATACTACTTTCTGTTTGCTACTTTTCGGCCTTGGTACTCTATGCCCAAAGGCCAACCCTGCCAGCCATAGGTGGCGGTGGAGGTAGAACTTTTGGAAGTCAATCAACTACTACACAAAGCCAGTTTCCAAGAAATACAAATACGCAAAACACCTCTAGCCGACAAGCCGCTAAGACGACTGCAAAAAAAAATAAACCGGTAAGGGACTCGCTTTCCGTGGTTATTCCTGACTCACTCAAAAGCTTTGAAAATCAGATGGAAACTACCGTCGAAACTTTTTCAGCTGACTCTACTATTTTGGACATAGAAACGCAACGCTATCATTTGTATGGTAATGCTCAGGTGGTTTACGGCCAAATAGAGCTTAAGGCTGACTATATTATGTTGGACTGGGGCAGGAGTGAGGTATATGCCCACGGAATGCCAGACACTACCAAAAAATCGGGTCCTCCTATAAAAGGTAAGCCGATTTTTACCGATGGCGGAGAAACTTTCAATTCTGATACGATTCGGTATAATTTTAAATCCAAAAAGGCATTGGTAAGCAAAATTGTAACCGTACAAGGCGATGGCTTTGTTCAGGGGCAATTGGTAAAAAAAGATGCCGAGGACAATATGTATCTTTCAAAAGCCAAGTATACCACTTGTGACTTGGCAGAGCCGCACTTTCATATTGCAGCAAAAAAAATCAAGCTCGTAAATAAAAAATCACTAATTTCTGGGCCATTTAATTTTGTTTTATCAGACATCCCTTTGCCTATAGGTTTGCCTTTTGGGTTTTTTCCTATCCCCAAAAAGCAAGAGATCGGTACCTCGGGCTTTATTATGGGTTCTTATGGTGAGCAACGCCGAGACAATCGTGGTCTATTTTTTAAGGATTTTGGCTATTATCATGCTTTTAACGAGTATTTGAGTTCGACCCTGAAGGGTGAAATTTATACATACGGTAGTTTTGGGCTCAGTCTTACTAATACTTATGCTAGAAAATATAAGTATAATGGCGACTTTAGTGTTCAGTTTAATCGAAATATAGCCTACAGCAGTTCGGGCTTAGACACCACAAAGTCCAATCAGTTCAATATTCGTTGGACACATTCGCCAAAGAGTCTGAGGACAGATAGAAGTTTCTCGTCGTCGATGGATATCGTTTCGAATGGTTTCAACAGAAACAACCGTAGCTCCTCTGACGTGCAGAATCTTACAAAAAACAACTTTGGTGGTTCGGTAAACTACATGCGTAACTTTGGACGATTTGTGACTACTAATAGCTCCTTTCGGGTAGATCAATCTTCTAATTCTTTTCGATCCACCTTAGGTTATAGCTTTGGTATTAAGCAGTTTAATCCATTTATACCTGAGAAAAAGCAAATAGGCCGCTGGTACGAGTCTTTTAGGGCTGGTCTTGATGTTAGTGGAGGTGTGGCTGTAACGAATTCGGTTCAAAACAGATCAAATACCTATACAGATTATAACATTGCGGGTGTAGATAATAAACCGCTTTCTACTTCCCAGCAACGTAGAATAGAACAACTTCGGAATATTTTGGCTGACCCCAATGTATCTACCGAGTTGAAGGTCATTTATCAGAAGGAATTGTCGAAACTTGAAAGCCCGGTTTTAACAGACTGGGGGCAGATTTTGAAAAATAATGTTATCAATACAAGTTATACAGTACCTATAGTGCTGCCTAATTTTAAGATAGCGAGGTATCTCAATCTCACTCCAAGTATGTCTTACAGAGGCGATATATATACCAAAGAGTTGAAATATTCTTTTGTAAACCCAACAAACGGTAAACAAACCGTAACCAAAAGCAATGGGAGGTTAGTTAATGTAGATCTAAATCCTGCTGCTGATTCTATTAGAAATGAATACACTGCAAACGGCGATTTGAATGTATTCCTAAATCCAAATAGCGGTGGCTTGGTGGTTGTAGATACTGTTTCGAGAGCAAGTTTTGGACAAACTTATTCTTTCGGAACGAGTTTGAATACCCGTATGTATGGCACGTTTAATTTTGGCGAAAAAAGCAAAATTCAGAAAATTAGGCATACTATTGCCCCTTCAATAAATGTGAACTACACCCCATCGAGTGAAGGACAATATGCCTCCAAAGTTCAAATAAGATCAGACGATGTGTATAGGTTTCTACCCAGATTTATGAATGGTGGTGGAGCTACCGGTTCCGCATCTGGCAATATTGGCTTTAGCCTAAACAACCAATTGGAGGCTAAGATAAAAAATAATTCAGACACCTCTGAGAATGTTTTAGAGACTATTTCTTTATTGGATAACCTAAACTTTAGTGGTGGATATAACTTGTTGGCGAAAAAGGAATTGGGTGAATATGCACTTTCAAATATCAGTGTAGGTACTAGCACTTCTTTGTTTAAAAACCTTATCAATTTGAATGCAAATGGCTCTTTTGATCCTTATGCCTACGAAACCGACAAACTAGTGACATCTAACCTTGCAGGTGCGAGAATTCCGGTATTTAAATGGAATTATAAGCCAGAGGCTGGTGTAGTAAAAGCCAATTATTTGACTTCGTTCAACTTCTCAATGAATACCAATCTGTCGCCCAAAACTTTTAAAAAAGGTCAAGATGCTAAACCTGCAGCAGCAGGAAAATCAGACCCTGCCAAGGAAGCTATGGCAAAAATTGTACAGGCAAACCCAATGGAATATGTCGATTTTAGTGTGCCGTGGACTTTGGGTATCAGTTATGCATTTAACTATAATAAACAAGGCCTTTCCGAGGCCCGTGTAACCCAAAGTATAAGTATAAACGGTGACTTTAGTCTTACACCTAAGTTTAAATTTACCTATAATTCGGGGTGGGATTTTCAATTTAAGCAGGTCACTTTGACCAATTTTGGTATACTTCGTGAGTTACATTGTTGGAGTATGAGGATGGATTGGACACCCATATCTGGCAGTAATATTCGTGGAGGAGGATTCTCTTTTACCCTCCAACCAAAGTCATCTCTATTGAAAGATTTGAAGCTCACCAAACGCCGAGCTGGCAATTTTTGAAAACGTAAAGTTTTTAATTTGATTTGTTAGAAATATCTTTCTAATATTTAGATAAATAATAAAATATTTAATTGCTATTTATTTATCCCGTAGTTTTTTTGAAATTTCTTCGTAATAATGCGGTCTGCAATTGCAATAAAAAAGAGGCTCCAGGCCTCTTTTAAAATATGGATTGTGTAAAATATTTGTTTAGTCGATTATTTCGAAACTTGCCAATTGCACAAACTCCATCACTCTATTGTTGATTTCGTTTTCCGAAAGATATTGCATTCTTTCAGTGCCGAATTTCTCTACACAGAATGAAGCCATTGCGGAGCCGTAAATAATTGCTCTCTTCATGTTCTCAAAACTGAGGTCGTTGGTTTTGGCTAAATATCCAATAAAACCACCTGCAAAAGTATCTCCGGCACCTGTTGGGTCAAAAACTTCCTCTAAAGGTAGGGCAGGGCAGAAAAATGTTCTTTCCCCTTGGAAAAGTAAAGCACCATGTTCCCCTTTTTTTATAATCAAGGTTTTTGGCCCCATCGCCATAATAGTTTTAGCTGCTCTTTTTAACGAGTAATCGCCAGAAAGTTGTCTCGCCTCGGCATCGTTGATAGTCAAGCAGTCAATTTCTCCAATCACCTTTTTGAGGTCATTCATCATGATGTCCATCCAAAGATTCATGGTATCGAGCATCACAAATTTTGGTCTGTTTTTGAGTTGCTTCAATGTTTGGTATTGAATTTCTGGCACCATATTTCCCAACATCAAAAACTGAGTATCTTGATATTTCTCTGGAATGACCGGCGTCCAGTTTTCAAAAACACCTAGTTGGGTATCTAGTGTGTCTCGATTGTTCATATCTTCATGATATTTTCCGTGCCAGAAAAACGTCTTTCCGTTTGGATCAATCACCAATCCTTCGGTATCCACACCATGTTCTTTGAATGTTTCAATCATTTCTTTCGGAAAATCTTCTCCCACAATACCTACCAGGTAGTTGTTTTTGGTAAAATACGAAGCTGTCAAAGTTATAAAAGTGGCTGCTCCTCCTACTATTTTATCTGTTTTGCCAAAGGGTGTTTCTAATTTGTCGAATGCAACTGATCCTACAGTTAATAAGCTCATTTAATCTTTTTTTTCTGCAAAATTAGGGTCAAAAATTTAAAATCACGATTATTTTGGCTGTTTCTGTAAAATAACCATGGATATATTTTTAATCTAGGTCAAAAGAAATTTACTTTGCATCGTAAAAAGTCTTCTTGTTTGGCTTCACTTACACGTTTTCTTGTTTTTTTGTAATTAATAATTGTATAAAATTTCTCACAATGAAAAAGGGACTAAATTTTATCGTATTGAATGTTGCGGTACTTTTATTTACGGGTATCTCATTCAAAAGTTTTTCTCAAACTCCTTGCAGTGCAGAATCACATGCAGTATTCGCCAAGTCGGTCAATCAGGCTCCGGTAGTTTTGAATAGACTCGGAACAATGCCACAGTTCGGCGAAATGCCAGAACATACAGCAAAGGGTGCTTACAACCATTTAAAAACTGTACACAAGAAAAATATTCGCAACAGCCGTCCGGAAATTGATAGCTATCTTCGTGCTTTGGGTTATTCGGGTTTCTTAGACCCTGCTTTTAATGCATCTCAAATTACCCCAGAGATATTAGCGAAAGGCCGAATTGGTTGGATGGGTGCCTATGCAAAAGGACACCAATATAAGTGGTCGGTGCTAGGCAGGGATTTTGAAACATTTAGAATAGCATCTAAGGATGGTTCTTGTTATGCTTACATCATGAAAAGGTGCGGTAATGCCTTTTATGATCCTTCTCCGAGAGACGCAGCTGAAGCAGCGGCATTGGCTTTGAAGAGCAAGCCAAAAACTACATGTGTTACGCAAACCATTAATTTTACAGGGAATGGCAAAATTCAAGCAGCAGATGTATTGAATACTACTGAAAATCTTCCAGTGGTGGCTTCATACAATGGCACCAATTTGTGTCTAGGTGATTTTACAGTGCCTGTAAGATTGACTTACGAAATGACTGCCTCGGGTGAAGTTAACTACGCAAAAACGCTTCAGCTTTGTGATTATGGCAATGGTGTTCCTGCCCCTTCAACCATCAGTCTGCCCTTGAACATCAATTACAATCTTGCTAGTTCTGATGTGGCCATCGGTGAGGATGGCAAAATGATGATGATTGTTAACAAGAAGCAATACAATGCCTTGAAAAAAGTGTATAAAGTCTGTCCTACCAATGTAGCTGCTGCTCCGCAGAACAAACTTAGTACAGCTAATAAAGTAACTACTGCTTCTGAACCTAGCCCTGTTACTCTTGGAACTGCTGAAAATGGTGCAAACTGTGTTAAACAAACTTTGAATATTTCAGGTAATGCGGTAACCGAAGATATTTCTTCTAAGTCTTCTACCAACGAGGTTACGATAATAGGAATGTATAAGAAAGTGGGAAAATTACAGAAAGGAGAAACTGCCAATAAATATATTTGTTTAGGATCTTATAATGTACCTGCAAAGTCTTCATTGCAATATTCGCTGAAAGGAAATAGCACGATGAGTCATATTATAGAGGTATGTGACAATGGAAACGTAAATCCTAATGAGTCCCTTACTGCGGCTATGAAATTGACCAACAACGTCACTAAGCAAGAAACAATGATTGGTGATTATGGTAAGATTTATAAGACGCTTACGAAATCAGAATATAAGAAATTGGGTAAAATATTTAAGCGTTGTTGCAGCGACGGAAGCTCAAAATCTAAATGTTATTAATAGCAAAAAAGCCTCAGAAATGAGGCTTTTTTGTTTAAGTGTTTTTTGTAAGTTCATACTTTTTCTTTTTTAATGCACCTCGTAGTTGAGTAGCTTTTCGAATGCCTGATGCACTTTCTCGAAATTAAACGAGTTCAAAACTTCCTGCATCATGTTGTTAATATCTTCAGTACAAAGATTGCCAATGCTGCCTTCTAGCGTATGGCGAAGGTCTTTGATAGGAATGTAAGTTCCTGACTCTATTTCTCCACCGATGCTTCTATAGGCGTCTCTGAAAGGCATCCCTTCCATAACTTTCTGGTTTACGTTTTCTACACTAAATAGTAAATCAAACTTGGGGTCGTCAAGAAGGTTTTCTTTAATTTTTAGATTTTGAACCATAAAAGTGGCTACGCTCAAAGTATCCGAAAAATCATCTAGAGCGGGCATTATTATTTCCTTAATGAGCTGCATTTCGCGGTGATAGCCCGAAGGAAGGTTGGTTTGTACAAATGCAATCTCAGCGGCGAGTCCTTTGAGTTTATTAGCTTTCCCTCGCAATATCTCAGCTACGTCGGGGTTTTTCTTGTGTGGCATAATACTAGACCCAGTAGTCATTTCCTCGGGCAAACTTATGAAGCCGAAGTTTTGGCTGTTATACAAACATACATCCATGGCCATTTTTGACAGTGTATTGGCAAATACACCAAGAGCCTGAGCCATCAGGAATTCCATTTTGCCACGGGTCATTTGGGCATAGACTACATTATAGTTGAGGTCATCAAAGCCTAAAAGCTCTTTGGTGAGGTGTCTCTTTAAAGGGAAATTTGAGCCATATCCTGCTCCAGAACCTAAGGGGTTTTTGTTTACGATTTTGTAAACGCTCTGTAAAGAAACCAAGTCATCTACCAAGCTCTCGGCATAAGCACCAAACCAAAGACCGAAGGACGAAGGCATGGCTATTTGTAGATGTGTATAACCAGGCAGTAAGTCGTTTTTGTGCAACTCACTTTTGGATTGAAGGGCATCAAAAAGGCCTTTCGTTAAACGAACAATTTCCTCGATTTTGTGGCGAAGGTACATTTTCATATCTACCAAAACTTGGTCGTTTCGCGACCTTCCGCTATGTATTTTTTTTCCGGTATCGCCTATTCTCGAGGTCAATGTAAACTCTATCTGTGAGTGAACATCCTCTATACCATCAATTATTTCAAATTTCCCTTGCATTATTTCGTCATTATATATGCTCTTACACTCTTTAAGAATATTTTTTAATTCTTGTTTCTCTAACAAGTCGATGCTGCTAAGCATAATGGCGTGAGCCATGGAGCCCAATAAATCAAAAGGTGCTAGATTGATGTCAAGTTCACGGTCTTTGCCGACAGTAAACTTATCAATTATTTCGTCGGTTTTTTTTGAGTTTTCTTTCTGCCAGAGTTTCAATGTTTCGGAGTTTTGGTTCAGATGCACAAAGAAACAAAAAAATGAGTGACGAACTGAATTTTAGACAAGCAAAAAAATGTAAAAATATGGACAGATACCAATTAATATGAATTTCGGCACGGTTTTGCCTCATATTTTCAAATGGGTCAAAAGCAGTAAGAGTTATTGAGAAGTCGAAATGCTTAAAGTCGGTCACATTTGTTTTAGTTGTTAAACCGCTTCAATTAATCACAAAAATATTTAGGTGACGCAAGACAATTCAGAAAGGTTACTACAATTGAAACCGCAGCGATAGATTGTAAATTAAAACAACCATATAATATTTCAGAAGTGAACCCCGCTTGCGAAAATTTATTAGCGAAAAGCCCTTCATTTCTTAGTAAACACAAACAGAGCAATCCAAGTGGCCACACGATTTGTTTTGTGCAATACAAGAATAGAAAATATTTTCTTATTAAATCCAACACATTGATAAGCACATTTGCAGTTTTTCCAAACGCTAAAAGCAAAACTAAAAATTGTAAAATAGCCACCAAGCCAACGCACTAAGACAGACACGAAATGACAACGAACTAAGACGATAGAAAAGAAGGACGAAGTGCCAACATTTAACTAATTTGAAGAAAGTCGGAATACCTCGGCAACTTAACTGCAATCCAAATCTAGGAGGTGCAACAACCCGATTTTTTACTACTTTGTTAGCTTTCTACTTCTTCGGTGAAACGGGTACGGTGTCAAAGTCTTATTCCAGTGAAAGTGAGTAACTACAAGTTCCTATAGCTATCAGAAATGGCTGAATATTCGGTAAAGCCAATCTAGGTCGTTTTGCGTCTAAAACTATTCGAAGTCTACAGTATATGGGGTTATTTGGTTTGATACTAAACAAATGCTCAGGCCTTTTGCAGGGTGTTAAAGTTAAGTGGATTGCTACTACTTCTAGCATTGGTATGAAATTCGCCCCAAAAAGACCCCCAGAAGGTACTTAATATTACGCAGCAAGAGTGCAGCCTAAAGTCAGAAACTAATTCAATACAGCAGTTCGCTAATTTTTAGAAAAAAAAGAAAAATCTCGCCATTTAATAAATGGTGTTTTTTTTGTTTTCTTATTAAGAGGCATGATTTTTGTTTATTTACTCACTTTAATTCTACCATAAATTACTAATGCGTCCAAAAATATTTTTGGTATTCTTTTTTGGCTTTTTTGCTTATATGGGCTTTTCGCAGAGCACATCAAAGCAACTGAAGAAAGCTGAGGATAGTAGCAATAGTTTGTCTTATGCCAACACCATAGAATTATATGACGGTATTCTCAAAAACTCAAAGAGTCTTACTACTGATGAAATCCAAAAGGCTAAGCTCAATTTGGCCGAGGCGTACTATTTTGTAAAAGACTATAAAAACGCTGAAAAGTACTATGAAGAGGTTCTGGGTAGTAATCCAACGCTTATAGGTGATGAAATAAGAGCCTACCTGCGATTTGCTCAAGTATTGAGCAGTAACGGAAAACATCATGAATCTTCAAAAGTCTGGACAAAATATACCGAACTTCAAGAACAAGACAAACGAGGAATAGGGTTCAGTAAGCTTTACGCTAACATGGATCCATTAACCCGAAATGCTCAAAGTTATAGAATCGAATATGTGGGTATCAATACTGCCAGTCCAGAATTTAGTCCTACATTTTACAAAGATGGCTTGGTTTTTGTGTCAAGCCGACCCAAGAATAATTCAATAAAAAGGGTTTTCAAATGGGACAATTCCTCGTTTTTGGATTTATATTATTTAGAAGACTTAAAAGTTATTGCGAAAGAAGAAACTACTACGGCGGTGATCGCTTCTGGGGGGCAAGCTAGTGCTGTTGCAAAAACAAAAAATACTACCGAAAAACTCGGTACTGATTACTACACACCTCCAACCTCCAACGACGCCAATACCATAGCTCACATAGGTAGCGACCTTATCAATGGCAGCAAAGGTTATGATGAAAACTCGCTTATAGAAATCAAAAGTTTTAGTAAAAACCTCAACAGCAAATACCACGAGGGACCATGTACATTTTATGATAACGACAATAAAATAATTTTTACCAGAAACGGCTCCTCGAATGTCGGTGGTTTGTTTGGTTCCAGTAAAAAAGATGGTATAACCCGACTTAAGCTTTACTCGGCTGAGCGAAAAGGTTCAGACTGGGGTAACATAAAAGAACTGGATTTTAATGACAACAAATATTCTTGTGGACATCCAACTGTCAATTCAAAAGATAATTTTTTGTATTTCGTATCGGACATGCCAGGTGGATATGGAGGTACGGATATTTACATTTCTAGACTCATAAACGGTACTTGGTCAAAGCCCGAAAACATGGGTAGCAAAGTGAACTCAGTAGGAAATGAAATGTTTCCCTTTATAGACGAAGCTGGAAATCTGTATTTTTCATCGGATGGACTTCCTGGCCTCGGCGATCTTGATTTATTTATAATAAAAACGGACCTATTATCGGGAAAAGCAAAGGGGATTGTCAGAAACCTCGGAGCTCCGCTAAACTCTAGTAACGACGACTTCGGTATAATCACAGATCAGGAAAGGACCATTGGGTATTTCAGTAGCAACAGAAAACGTGGCGGATCTGATGATGATATCTACAAGTTCAAAAGAGTAGGGGCAAAGTTTGGTTGTAGAGACTTGGTGGTAAATGTTTTCGATAAAGACAACAACAAGCCAATTGATAGTATGGTTTTTGAGTACGGACTTTCTGTTACCAAAGGAAATATGGTGAATGCCACCACCGACGCTAACGGCACTATTAAACTTTGTTTAGATGCTGACAAAGATTATGTTTTTAATTTCACAAAAGAGGGGTATGTTTCTCAAACAAGGAAATATTCCAACATAGACGATTCAGATTACGAACCTAGCGTTATTG